>JAEXPS010000167.1 GCA_023438885.1 Actinomycetes bacterium | reverse complement strand
TGGGCTGGGTCTGCTGGCGGGCGTGGGGGACCCGGGGGTGGCGTATGAGCGCGGCCGAGAGCGGGCGCCGCTGGGGCGGCGCCGGCTCTTCGACCCGGATGTCCGTCGTCACACGGTCACCCGTTCTTCACCTCGCTCCACGCCTTGCCCCACTCGGCGTACGGCACGCACTGGACGTCGGTGCGCCCGTCGAGGCATCGGGATTGCGGGGTGGTCCAGAACCAGATCTTCGAGAAGTAGCTCTCGTCGTCCGCGTGGTACGTGTCGCAGTGCGCCGGATCGGTCGTCAGCTCGCACGCCTTGGTGTTGGCAGGCGCTTCGCCGAACCACTCGGCGATCTGAGCCTGGACCTCGGGGCTCGACACCCAGTTCATCCACGCGTACGCGCAGAACGGGTGCGGCGACTTGGCGTCGAGCATCCATGTGTCGGCCCATCCGGTCGCGCCCTCGTCGGGCAGCACGGAGTCGACGGGGGCGCCGTCGGCCTGCGCGAGGTTCACGATGATCTGCCAGGTCGAGCCGACGACCGTGCTGCCGTTCTCGAGGGCCTTCTGGGCGTCCGTGTAGCTCGCCCAGTAGCTGCCGACTTGCGGCTGCTGCTCGGTCAGCAACTTCACGGCTGCGTCGAACTGCGCCTGGTCGAGCGCGTAGGGGTTCTCGATGCCGAGGGCGTCCTGCGTGGCCATGAGGTAGACGGCGGCCGCCGCTATGCCGTCGGTCGGCGAGTCGTACTGGGTGATCTTGCCCGCGTAGGGCGAGTCGGGCTCGAAGACGACGTCCCACGAGGTCGGGGCCGGGTCGACGGCATCCGTGCGGTACGCCATGAGCTGGGCGCCCCACCCGTGGGGCATGCCGTAGGCGACGTCACCGACGGAGTTCCAGGCCTGCATCTTCTGGAAGTCGGGCACGTCGGCGTAGTTGGTCAGCAGCTTGGTGTTCACCGGCGCGACCTTGCCCGCGTAGATCATGCGCAGCGACGAGTCGCCCGAGGCCGAGACGACGTCGAAGTCGCCGGTGCCCATCTTCTCGAACATCGAGTCGGACGTGTCCGCGACCTGCACGTTCGCGGTACACCCGGTCTGCTGCTCGAACGGCGTGACCCAGTCGACGGCCGGGTCGGTGCTGCCGTCCTCGGCGTAGCCGGCCCAGGCGAGGATGTTGACCTCGCCCTCGCCGTCGCCGAGCGCCTCGAGCGCCTGCATCTGTGGGGGCGCCGCCGCGCCGCCCGTGTCGCTGCTGCCGCCTCCACCGTCGTCGGAGGTGCCGCAGGCGGACAGGGCGAGGACCACGATCGCCCCGAGGGCCACGAGCCTGGTGCGTGCCATCGTCGACTCCTTCCAGTTGGGCATCACGGCAGCTCGGCTGCCGCGGGGGTGGGGGCGGCCGCCTTCTCGTCGGCCAGCCGGAACTCGTGCTCGGGGCGCCAGGCGAGCCGCACCCGCGCGCCGCGCAGCTGCTGGACGTCCATCGAGGAGGTCTGGAGGTTCTGCTGGAGCGCGACGAGGGTGCCGCCCACGTCGAGGTCGACGACGAAGCGCGTGGCGGAGCCGACGTAGACCACCTCGCGGACCGTGCCATGCGTCCCGTGCCGGCCGGCGGCCCCGCCGGCCTGTCCGTCGTCGTCGGCCTCGCGCTCGATCCGGATCTTCTCCGGGCGAACGGACCAGGTTCCTTCCCGGCCGACGACCTGGCGGGCAGCGTCCCCGCCGAGCAGGTTGGACGTCCCGACGAACCCGGCGACGAACGGCGTCGCCGGCCGCTCGTACACGTCCGCCGGGGTGCCGATCTGCTCGATGCGGCCGCCGGAGAACACCGCGATGCGATCGGACATCGTCAGCGCCTCCTCCTGGTCGTGCGTGACGAAGACGAACGTGATGCCGACCTGGCGCTGGATGGCCTTGAGCTCCACCTGCATCTGCTCGCGCAGCTTGAGGTCGAGGGCGCCGAGCGGTTCGTCGAGCAGCAGCACGCGCGGCCGGTTCACCAGGGCGCGGGCGAGCGCCACCCGCTGGCGCTGCCCGCCCGAGAGCTGCGACGGCTTGCGCGACCCGAAGTCCGCCAGGCGCACGCCGGCCAGCGCCTCTTTGGCGCGGGCGACGCGCTCGCGGCGGGCGACCCGCTTGACGCGCAGCCCGTACGCCACGTTGTCCAGGACCGACATGTGCGGGAACAGGGCGTAGTCCTGGAACACGGTGTTGACGTCGCGCTCGAACGGCGGTCGACGAGTGACGTCCACACCGCCCAGCTCGACGGACCCCGCGGTGGGCAGCTCGAAGCCCGCGATCATCCGCAGCACGGTCGTCTTCCCCGAGCCCGACGGGCCGAGGAGCGTCAGGAACTCCCCGTCGTGGACGTCGAGGTCGATGCCGTCGACGGCGACGACGTCCCCGAACTCCTTGCGCAGGCCGCGCCCGCGCACGGCGAGCGTCCCGTGCTCGTCCGAGCCGACCATGTCCGCAGCCCTTCCGTGGCCGAAGCGGGCGTCGACCTACGAAATCCGTAGACGACGGTCGGAATGTAACTCCAGATCCGTCGCTCGGAAACCCGAGAGCGTCACGAATCGGTTGCGGTCCGGTTCGTGGTGGTTCCGCCGGGTATGGCGGTTTCTGCCCTAGCGCAGCGCGAAGGGCGGCCGGAGCCCGGCGAACATGGGGAAGTGCCGCACGTTGAGCGTGGCCAGCTGTCCTCCGAGCGTCTGAGCGGTCGCGGCGATGAGGTAGTCGGCCAGTCCGATGCCCGAGTGGCTGGTGCGGTACTCGCGCATGAACTCGCCCGCTCGTCGGGCAACCGGATCGGTCACGGGCACGGCTCGCATCGCGTTGAGCAGTGCCCAGACCTCGCGTCGCTCTGAAGTCCGCATGCCGCCGGTGATCTCGGCCACGGTCACCACGCTGACGACGAGGGGCTCTCGTGCGCGCGCGGCGAGGAGCCACTCACGTGCGGCGTGGACTCCGCGCAGGTGCGCGATCAGCACGTCGCTGTCGACGACGATCACGGCTTCAGCTGCCACATCCGAGCGAGGTGCTCCTCGCGGTCGCCAGGGCCTCGCTCGTCGAGCTCGACATCGACGAGCGCGCCGAAGGACAGGTCGATGGCGGCGAGATCGCCTGCGCGGTGCTCGTCCGCGCCGGCCAGCGCCCGGTCGAGGATGCGCCGGATCACCTCGGCCCGCGACACGCCCTCGTCGCCGGCGAGGCGGTCGAGCAGCGTGATCTGGCGGTCGTCGAGATAGATGTTGGTCCGGTGCATACACCACAACATACATCGCCCCTGGCCTTGCAGTGCCGGGCGCCCCCGGTGCGGTCAGGGGGACGCAGAACTGCAGGCCGTCGGGATCGGCGATGGACCCGACGGGCTGGCGTCGGGAGGGGCCGAACGGGGGACACCCGCCGTTCCGGCCCACGGCGGGCACGGCGGGTGGCAGCATTCCGCCATGGCGCTCAGGGGGCTGCCCGGCATCGTCGCCGGTGGCATCGCGATTCTCTTCACCGTCGGCCTGCCTGCAGGCGCGTCCGCGGCGCCCGGAGCGCCGCACACCGGCGCGGCACCGGTCGTCGTACCGGCCGCCACCGACTACACCGAGGGCCTGCGGATCGAGGCGACCACCACCTACACGGTGGACCTCGCCGGGTCGGTGATCCACGTCGAGTACGCCGCGACGCTCACCAACCAGGTGCCGGACTCGTACACGCAGTCGTACCGGGTGCAGCACTACTTCAACGCGATCTCGGCGCCGGTGCTCGTCGGCGCCGTGAACGTCGCCGCGAGCCGCGACGGCGGCGGCAGCCTTCCGGTGACGGTCGAGGCCGGAGACGGTCAGCTGGCGAACTGGGCCATGGTGCAGCTGCGGCCCAACCTGTTCTACGGCCAGACGCAGACCGTGCGGCTCACCTACGACCTGCCGCCGCAACCCGGCCGGTCCGAGACCTTCGTGCAGGTCAACCAGGCGTTCGCCACGTTCCCGGTGGTGCCGGCCGCCGACCCGGGCCTCGGCAACGTCCGCGTGGTGCTACCGCTGGGCGTCGCCTCCGAGGTCGTCGGCGACGGCATGCAGAAGTCCCAGACGGCCGACCGCATCGAGTACAGCGCCTCGGCGATCGCGGACTCCTCCGAGTGGATCGCGCAGCTCATCGTCCAGGACGACGAGGCCCTCGCCGAGCAGGTCGTCGACTACGGCGAGGACGGCGTGGTGGTGCGCGCGTGGCCCAACGACGCCGAGTGGCTCACGTTCACCACCGACCTGGCCGAGCGCGGCCTCCCCGCCCTGGAGGAGACGATCGGCCGGCCGTGGGGCGCCATCGCGCGGCTCCAGATCGTCGAGACCGCCACCCCGTACGTCTACGGCTACGGCGGCTGGTACAGCCACGACACCGGGATCATCGAGGTCGGCGACCTCCTCGAACCCCAGGTGATACTCCACGAGATGGCGCACGCCTGGTTCAACGGGGTCCTGTTCCAGGAGCGCTGGATCAACGAGGGGCTCGCGGACGAGTACGCGGCGCTGGCGATGGAGAAGCTCGACCTGTCCCGCGAGGACCCCGAGCCGGTCGACACGGCTGCGCCGGGCGCAGTCGCCCTGAACGACTGGGCCGATCCGGACCTGGGCGCCGAGGACACCGAGGCGACCGAGGCCTGGGGCTACGGCGCGTCGTGGTGGCTGGTCCATGAGCTGGTCGACGAGATCGGCACTGAGCGGATGGCCCTGGTGATCGACGGGGCAGCGACCCGTGCGCAGACGTACCCGGCGGACTCCGACGACGACCTGCTGTTCGGCTACCCCGACTGGCGCCGCTTCCTCGACCTGCTCGAGAACGTCGGGGAGTCGCAGACGGCCGAGGACCTGTTCCGCGACCTCGTGCTCGCCGACGACACCGTGCTCGACGACCGCGCCGCGGCGCGCGAGGAGTACCAGGCGCTGGCCGACGACGAGCAGGGCTGGGCGCCGCCCGCCGCCGTCCGTGACGCGATGGCGGCGTGGGAGTTCGACGAGGCCAGCGAGCTGATGCCGCGGGCTGCCGAGCTGTTCGACGTGCGCGACGCCGTGGCCGCCGACCTGGAGGCCGTGGACCAGAGCCTGCCGACTCCGCTGAAGGTCGCGTTCGAGACGAGCGAGAACCTCGACGAGCTGGACGTGGTGCTCGACGACGCCGGCGCTGCCGCCGACGCCCTGGTCGAGGCGGTCGGTGCGCAGGCCGATGCCGACCCGCTGGCGCAGGTGGGGCTGGCCCTGTTCGGCGGCGTGGACGACGAGATCACGGCGGCGCGGGGCGCGCTCGGTGAGGGTGCGTACGACGAGGCGGCGGAGTCGGCCGCCGACGCCACGGCGACCGTGGAGGGCGCCACCGGCAAGGGGGCGCTGGCACTCGGCGGGCTCGTGCTGGTGCTGGCGGGCATCGGGGTCGGCGTGTGGCTCGTCGTGCGGCGCCGACGCCGGCGCGCAGCGGCGACGGAGCCGGCCCTGCCGGTCGAGCCGGTCGAGCCGCCCCTGCCGGTCGATGCGGCGGAGCACGCTGAGCCGGCCGGCCCCGTCGGTGAGGAGACCGTTCCCGCGACGGCCTCGGAGTAGATCCTGGGCTCGGCGTGCCGGACGTCGGCCCTGGTCAGGACACCCCGGCGTCGATGTCGATGCGGCCCAGGTCGAGCGCGCCGAAGGTGGCTGCGTGCGAGCCCAGGTAGCTGGCCCGCACCCGCGGACGCCGCCGGGTGAGCAGGTCGAGACGGCGGTCGACGGCACCGGTGATCGCCTCGGTCGAGCCCAGCCCGCCTCCGAGCACGATGACGGCGGGCGCGGTGAGCCGGTGGACGGTCAGGACGAGGTCAGCCAACGCCGCGACCAGGTGGTCCACGGCGGCCGCGGCCTCGGGATCGGTGGCGGTCGCGGCCAGGACCTGGGCGGGGGTCGCGGCCGTCCCGGTCCGGGTCCGGTAGGCGTTGGCCAGGGCAGGCCCGGACACGACGCTCTCCAGGTCGACGCGTGGGGGACCTGTGGGCAGGTCATGAACCTCGCCGGCGGAGCCGTCCGGACCGCGCAGCAACCGGCCGCCGACCACCTGGGCCATGCCGATCCCGGTTCCCACCGCGATGAAGGCGAGATCGCTCTCGCCGCACCAGGCGTGCTCGCCCCAGGCTGCGAGGTTGACGTCGTTCTCCACCCGGACCGGGCGGCCGAGCGCGTCACTGAGGGTGGCGGCGGCGTCGATCCCGTCCCAGTCGGGCAGGTTGGGGGCCTCGGAGAGCGTGTGGTGGACGGGGTGGACGATGCCGGGCAGTCCGACCACCACCGCGTCGGGGCGGCGGCTGCCGGACAGCTCGGCCACCACGTCGACCACCTGGGCCAGGACGGCCTCGCGTCCGGCGCGGTCGGTGGGGCGGCGCGCGTCGGTCAGGGTGTCGCGGGCGGGGTCGTGGGCGGCGGCATGGATCTTGGTGCCGCCGACATCGACGCCCACCAGGAACGCCTCGGTCGTCGACGACCGGCCGGTGGCCGGGGACGACGCCCATCCGCTAGAAAGAGCGGCAGTACGCAGTGTCATGGCTCCCACTTATTCTCGTGCTGAGCGTTACCCTAGAGCATGTCGCGCCCGCCGGCCAGAAAGGAGGCAGCGTGGAGTCGAGGTCGATGTCCGTCGTGTCGATGGCTCAGCACAACCGTGACCTCGTCCTGGACCTGCTGCGCCGCGAGGGCACCCTGTCGCGCACGGAGGTGGGCGAGCGCATCGGCGCCTCGGCCGCGACGGTGAACCGGCTGACGACCGATCTGCTGCGCCGCGGGCTGGTGATCGATGCCGGCTCGGCGCCGAGCAGCGGAGGGCGGCCCGCGATGCTGCTGAGGTTCAACGCCGAGGCGGCCTGGACGGTGGCGGTGGACGTGCGGGCGAACCAGACCCGGGCTGCGCTCGTGGACCTCGCCGGAACGGTGGGCGACGTGGTCGAGGTGGCGGCGGGGCCCGGGAGCCGCCGCGAGCGCGTGCAGGGTGTGGTGGACCTCGCCGCCCGGATGGTGGCGCTGGCCTCCGACACCGGGCGCCGGGTCCTGGGGGTCGGGGTGGCCGTTCCGGGCACCGTGTCTACCAACGGTGTGGTGGAGTGGGCTCCGGTTCTGTCGTGGCGTCAGGTGCCGCTCGCGCGGATGGCGACGGCGGCGACGAACCTGCCCGTGGTCGTGGAGAACGACGCGAACGTGCTGGCAGTGGCCGAGCACCGACACGGCGCCGCGGCCGGGGTCGGCTGCCTGGTGGCCATGATCCTGGGCAACGGGATCGGCGCCGGCGTCATCGTGGGGGAGCGCCTGTACCGCGGCACCCGGGCCAGCGCGGGCGAGGTGGGCTACATGCTCATGGGGACCGAGTCCCTCGGGCGGACCTATGCGGGGTTCGGCGACATGGAGTCCCGGGTCGGCGGCGAGGGGATCGCCCGCCGCTCGCGCGAGCTGGGGCTGCGCACCCGGACCGGCGCGGACGCCACGGCCGCCGACGTCTTCGAGCTCGCTCGCGCCGGGGAGCCCGTCGCCGAGCGCCTCGTCGCACAGGTCAGCGACGAGCTGGCGGTGGCCGTGGCCAACGTGGCGGCGGTTCTCGATCCGGACGCCATGATCATCGGCGGCGGGATCGGGCGCTCGGCGGACCTCATCGTGCCCCGGCTCGCGGAACGCCTCGAGGGCCGGATCCCCTTCGTCCCGCGCCTGCTGGGACCGTCCTTCACCGACGGCGTTCTGATGGGGGCGTCCGTCCTCGCCCTGGATGCCGTCGGCTCGCTCGACGCCGCGCTCTGACGCGTCACGAACTGATCACGGCGCCTGCGCGTTTGCTTGCTCTCCGGGCCCGCGGCTAGCATCACCTCAGTTCTTCTCAAGGTGCGAAGAACTTCGCAGCGGAAGTCAAGGAGGATTTCATGCACAGGCGAGCGCGAGTCTTGGCCGCCGCTGTCGCGGTCGCGTCCCTCGGCCTGGCCGGGTGCTCCGGCGATGCCGGGGACGCCGGCGGCGACGGCCCCTGGACCATCGGCCTGTCCAACGCCTTCATCGGGAGCGAGTACCGGACCCAGATGGTGGCGGACGTGGAGGACGTCTTCGCGGAGTACAAGGAGGAGGGGCTCGTCGACGAGCTCGTCCTCGAGAACGCGGACACGGACACCAACGGCCAGATCCAGCAGATCCGGAACCTCATCAACAAGGGGGTCGACGCGATCGTCGTCGACCCGTCCTCGGAGACCGCCCTCAACGAGGTGTTCAAGGAGGCCACTGATCGCGGCATCATCGTGCTCGCCGTCGACCAGGCCGTCACCGAGCCGTCGGTGACCAACGTGGTCATCGACCAGGGCGAGTGGGCCCGGCCCTCGTCCGAATGGCTCGCCGCGCAGGTCGGCGAGGGCGGCAAGATCGTCGTCGTCAACGGCATCTCCGGCCACCCCGCCAACGAGGTGCGCTGGGAGGTCGCCAGCTCCGTGTTCGAGGCCGCCGGCGTCGAGGTCCTGACCGTCGCCGACGGCGGCTGGGACCAGGCCACGGGCCAGCAGGTCATGTCCTCGCTCCTGGCCACCTACCCCGACATCGACGGGGTCTGGACCCAGGACGGCATGGCGGAGGGCATCTTCAGGGCCGTCCAGGCCGCGGACAAGCTCGACGACATCGCCATCTCCGGTGAGGCCCGCGGTGGCTTCATGCGGCTGTGGAGCGAGACCGAGGGCTTCGAGTCGATCGGTGTCGTCAACCCGCCGGGGACCGCGGGCACCGCGGTGCACGTGGCGATCGCCCTGCTCCAGGGCAAGAGCTTCGGTGACGGCGTCCTCAGCGGCAACACGCTGACGCTCGTGGACCCCCCGGTCGTGACCGCCGAGGTCTTCGACGAGCAGTGGGCCGCGATCAAGGACCTCGGCGACGCCTACGTCATGGACTCGGTCCTCACGAGGGCCGAGGTCGCCAAGTTCTTCAAGTGACACCTGGGTCGGCCCGGCTCGCGAGCCGGGCC
>JAEXPS010000140.1 GCA_023438885.1 Actinomycetes bacterium | reverse complement strand
CACCGGATCTGCACGGAGGGCATCGGCGCGGACATCGGGCTGCGGGAGGGCACGCGCGCGACGTGGTTCTGGTACCTGCCCTCACCGCGCCAGTGGGCGGCGGGCGAGCGCTGGCTTCGCTGCGACGTGGCCGTCGTGGCGCTGGGGCCGCTCACGCCGACCGTCGTCGAGCCGCTGCCGGTTGACGTCGCCGACGTCGTGGGCGACGCCTGGGACGCCTTCGCGTACCTGCTCTGCCTCGACACCCCGTACCCGGCGCCGGACCACCGCCCCTGGGACGACCCCGACGGCGCCGTGGCGGTGCCGTGCGACGGCCACTCGCAGTGGCACTTCGGCGAGTCGGTCATCTTCGACGACGCGGTCCCGCCCACTCAGGAGGAGGTCCTGGACAGGCTCGAGCCGTACTGCGCCGAGCTCGTCGGGCTGCTGTTCCGCACCAGCGCCGTCATCTACCTCCCCAACGAGCAGACGTGGGCGCAGGGCACCCGGACGGCGAAGTGCTGGATCTACTGAGGGCGGCCTGGACGGCCCCCGAAGCGCGAGCGTTGCGACCCCCGCCAGCCGACGACGGGGTCCGAGCTCGGGTGCGGGGCGCCTCTTCCGAGCCCGGTGTAACAATCCCTGCACCGGTGAAGGGATAGTTGCGCAGATCGTGAAGTGGAGGCCGAGTGCCACGTCCAGGGCGGCCGGCCGCGCGCGCTCAGAGGACGCCGATCGGTAGCTCTTCCCGCCGCGCACCGCCCCCGCGCACCCGGGCCGTGAGCCGGCGCTGGCCGTCGTCGTCGCCGTCGTCCAGCTCGAGGAGCACGTCGGCGACGTCGACGAGCGCGTCGTACGCGGGGTGCGCCGACGCGACGGGCGATGCCGGGCTGATCCACCGCGGCAGGCGCGCTGTGAGCACCAGCGCCGTGCCGCAGGCCCTGGCGCGCTCGCGGAGCCACCGCGCGTCGGCGACTCGCTGGGCGTCGCTGAGAGGCGCCGTCGTCGGCCGCCACATCTCGTCCCAGGTGTCGAGGACGACGACGTCGGCCTGCTCGCAGCCGCCATCCCAGCGGTCGTCGCCGACGGTCGGTGTCGGCAGCCATGAGGCGAGCATCGGTAGCGGGTCCTCGGTGCGGCCGTGGCGGCGTGCGGACTCCCGGACGACGCCGGCCAGGCGCCGAGACCCGATGTGCCCGTTGGCCAGCAGCACGTCGCCCGTCGCCGCGGCGGCGACCGCGAGACGAACGACCAGCCGCGTGACGCCTACGCCTGATGGCCCGACGACGGCCCACACGGCCCCGGGCTCGAGCCCGCCGGTGAGCAGGTCGAGCCACTCCAGGCCGGCGGAGTGCGGCGCAGCCGCGGGCGCCGCGAGCAATTCCTCGACGGTGTACCCAAGCCCGCCGGCCACCATCGGCCCGTCGAAGTGCAGCGCCACGCGTGCACCGTCCCACGAAGGGCCGACACTTCACCCACTGTGCGGCCGCCTCGAGTGCCAGCCTGGGCTCCATGAGTGTTCGCCTGAAGGTGCCCTGGGTCCTCGATGACGCCTACAGCGAGGTAGCTGTGGGCCTTCTGGAGGAGTACTTCGGCCGCGAAGGTCAACCTCGATACTCCGGTGCCTACTTCCAGGAGGTGGGCGGCAGGGGAGACGGCGAGCACGTCAAGGATGTGATTCGGGCGGAGGACGCGCTCGCCGTGAACGCCCTCTCCGTCTCCGTTCCGGCACGGGCGGCCTGCCGCCTCCTGAGCGCCGGCATCGCCTCGGCGGTCACGGACTTGCTTCGAGACATCCCGCCCGACGTGCACCTGGTGGAGGATCGTGCGGATGTCTCGGAGATGTCTCCCGCCTGGCAGCTGTGGGACCTCCTCCGCGACAAGCAGAGAGTGGGCCTGGGGCCGACGACGACCAGCAAGCTCATGGCGCGGAAGCGCCCGCGGCTGATCCCGATCTACGACTCCGTGATCGCGGCTGTCCTTGGCCTGCCGGACAGCCGCGGACACTGGGCCGGCATGCAGGAGCTCACGCGTGTGAAGGGCAATGCACTGCACGAGCACGCGAAACGGCTCACCGAGCGCACCGGCCTCGACGAACGCGTTGAGCCACTGAGAGCGGTCGACGTCGTTCTGTGGATGCATGGCACCGATCCAGCACGGAGCCGCCGTATCGCCGACGAACATGGCTTGGCGGTGCCAAACGAGTCGGACCCGCCGAGCCCTCGAAAGCGCCTGAGATGACGTCCGGGGTGGTGTGGTTCACCCGCCCGGCGGGACTGCTCACGGGCCGGGGTCGGCCACCCTGGTGAGGTGCCACCGCGCCTCTACCCGCCCGACCCCGAGTCCGGCCGCCCCGGCCCCATCCCCGGCGACCCCGCAGCGGCCGCCGGCGCCGGGGCCGAGCGCGCCGTCTGGCAGGCCCTCGCCGACAGCCTCCCCGACGACGCTGCCCTCTTCGCCAACCTCGCCCTCCGCCGCGACAACACCGAGCACGAGATCGACCTGCTCGTCGTCTGGCCCGGCATCGGGATGGCGGTGATCGAGACCAAGGCCGGCTTCGTGACCACCCGCGACGGCGCCTGGTACCAGGGCAGCGGCGCGCACCAGCACCCGATGCGCGACCCCGTGACCCAGGCCAGCGACGCCCACCACGCCCTCACGCGCTGGCTCACGTCGCACGGCCTCCCCGACGCCGCCCGCGCGCGCACCGCGCACGTCGTCGCCCTCCCGCACACGCCCGTTCCCGCGACCTGGGCCGCCCCCGGCGCCCCGCGCGCGACAGTCCTCGACCGCGACGACCTCGCCGCCGACCCGGCCGCCCGCCTGCGCGCCGCCATCGAGAGGCACGGCGC
>JAEXPS010000090.1 GCA_023438885.1 Actinomycetes bacterium | reverse complement strand
CGGCAGGAGAGCCGCGAGACCCGCGAGGCCGCCGCGGAGCGCCAGCAGGGCGGCCAGGCTCAGCGCCAGCAGGACAACCGGCAGCCGCAGGACCGCGACGAGGAGGGCGGCCGCCGGCGCCGTTCGCGGGACCGCTACCGCGACCGCGACCGCAAGCGCGGTCGCGGCGGGCGCCCCGGCATGCCGGACCTGGCGGGCCTCGACGACATCGAGGTGACCGACGACGACGTGCTGCTGCCCGTCGCCGGCATCCTCGACGTGCTCGACAACTACGCGTTCGTGCGCACCTCGGGCTACCTGCCCGGCCCGAACGACGTCTACGTCTCGCTCGGCCAGGTCAAGCGCTCCGGGCTGCGCCGCGGCGACGCGATCACCGGTGCCGTCCGTGCCCCGCGCGAGAACGAGCAGATCCAGCAGCAGGGCGGGCGGCCCAACAAGTTCAACGCGCTGGTGCGCCTGGACTCGGTCAACGGGATGGACCCGGAGCAGGCTCGCCACCGGCCCGAGTTCGCCAAGCTCACGCCGCTGTACCCGCAGGAGCGGCTGCGGCTGGAGACCGAGCCCGGCAAGCTGTCCAGCCGGGTGATCGACATCATCGCGCCGATCGGCAAGGGCCAGCGCGGCCTGATCGTCTCGCCGCCGAAGGCCGGCAAGACGCTGATCATGCAGACGATCGCCAACGCGATCACCACCAACAACCCCGAGGTCCACCTCATGGTGGTGCTCGTCGACGAGCGTCCGGAGGAGGTCACCGACTTCGAGCGCACGACGAAGGGCGAGGTGATCAGCTCGACGTTCGACCGGCCGGCCTCCGACCACGCGATCGTCGCGGAGCTGGCGATCGAGCGGGCGAAGCGCCTGGTGGAGATGGGTCAGGACGTGGTGATCCTGCTCGACGGCATCACGCGCCTCGGGCGGGCCTACAACCTGGCCGCGCCCGCCTCGGGCCGCATCCTGTCCGGTGGTGTGGACGCGGCGGCGCTGTACCCGCCGAAGCGGTTCTTCGGCGCGGCCCGCAACATCGAGAACGGCGGCTCGCTGACCATCCTCGCCACGGCCCTCGTCGAGACCGG
The DNA here is from genome assembly GCA_023438885.1 of Actinomycetes bacterium. Classification (GTDB taxonomy): domain Bacteria; phylum Actinomycetota; class Actinomycetes; order Actinomycetales; family Cellulomonadaceae; genus Cellulomonas. The sequence continues at coordinate 4,001 of JAEXPS010000090.1, read as the reverse complement.
CTCGAAGATGGACGAGGTGATCTTCGAGGAGTTCAAGGGCACCGGGAACATGGAGCTGCGGCTCAACCGGTCGCTGGCGGACAAGCGGATCTTCCCGGCGGTGGACGTCAACGCGTCCGGCACCCGCCGCGAGGAGATCCTCATGTCGCGCGACGAGCTGCAGATCGTCTACAAGCTGCGGCGGGTGCTCGGTGCGCTCGACACCCAGCAGGCGATCGAGCTGCTGCTCGGCAAGCTGCGGGACACCAAGTCCAACGTCGAGTTCCTGCTCCAGGTGCAGAAGACGACACCGGGCACGATCTTCGACGAGAACGTCGGCAAGACCGTCTGACCCACCCCCTCCGCAGCGTCCGAGGATGTGGTTGCTCTAGCGACCACTTGCTCGGACGTTGCGGCGGTAGAGGGACTCGAGGGAGTCGGTCACCGTCTCGGCGTCGAAGCGACGGGCCGCCTCGCGCTGGTGGGCGATCGCGGCAGCGCGCGCCTCGTCGTCCGTGATCCACATCGCCAGCGCGTGCCCGAAGGCGACCCGGTCGCGCGGGTCCACCAGCTGTGACTCCAGCCCGGCCATCGTCGAGCGGTACCCAGGGTTGTCGCCGGCGAGCACCGGTCCGCCGCCGGCCGCCATCGCCTCGACGACGGAGATCCCGAAGCTCTCGCCGCCCGTGGAGGGCAGCACCACGAGGTCGGCGTCGGCGAGCAGCGCCGCCTTGGCGTCCTCGTCGATGAACCCCGGCAGGTCCACCCGGTCGGTGAGCCCGGCCGCCTCGACGCGCCGCACCAGGTCGTCGTGCAGGGGGCCGGTCCCGGCGAGCGTCAGCCGCCACGGCCGCGCGGTCAGGCGGTGGTCCTGCACGTACGCCGCGGCGTCCACCAGTTCGCGTGGCCCCTTGCGGGCGACGAGCCGCCCGAGGAACACCACGCGCAGCGGGTCCCCGGCCTCACGGAGGGGCGGCGCCGAGAATCGCGTCATGTCCACGGGGTTGCCGATCACCGTCGCCGCGACCCCGAACGCCTGGCGCGCGAACTGCGCCGCGGGCGCCGAGACGGCGACCACCTCGTCGAACCGCCGCAGCGTGCGCCGCTCGAGCAGCCCGAGTCCTCGGGTGCCCCAGGCGGTGAGCCACGAGTCGGGGAGGATGTGGAAGGTCCCGACGACGGCCACGTCGGCCGGCGCGCGCCGCACCACCCGTCCGGCCAGCACGGGGGAGTGCGGCAGCTGGACGTGCAGCACGTCGAAGTCCGCCTCGGCGAGGAGCCGGTCCACGTCGGCGGCACGCGCGGGCAGGGGCGTGGCCAGCACGTTGCCGTTGAACGACACCCGCATCTTGCGGCCGAGCACGTGCAGGCGCTCCAGATCGGTGCGCGTGGTCGTGGAGGTGACCAGGTGCACCTCGTGTCCGCGCGCGGCCAGGTGCCGGGCCACGGTCAGCACGTACTGCTGCACGCCGTCCGGGGCGTCGAGGCCGTCGTCGATGACGAGGCCGATCCGCAACGACTGGTCGGGCACCGCGCCAGGATAGGGGCCGTGACAGTCCGCGAGGTTCACGCCGCCGCGCTGGCGGCGTTGCCGGAGGCCGAGGTCCCCGCCTACCTCACTGCGCACTCCGGCCTGCCCGGCCCGCGGGGGAACCTCGAAGCCCTCTACGCGTTCGGCGACGTCGCGCCGCCCGGGCTCGTCGAACGCCTGGCCGACGACGAGGACGAGTACCTGCGCACCTGCGGCACGGCCGCCCTCGGCCGGCTTCTCGTGGAGGCGCCCGACGAGGCCGCCCGCGCCGCCCTCACCCGCACGCTCACCGAGCGCGCGCGGGACCCGCTGTGGCGCGTCCGCGAGGGCGCGGCGATGGCCGGCCAGCGGGTGGGCGAGGCGTGGCCGGAGGGCCTGGTGGCCCTGACCGGGTACTGGCTGGCGGCCGGCGACCCGCTGGCGGCCCGTGCCGCCGTCGCCGCGCTGTGCGAGCCCCCGATCCTCAGGGCGAGCGCTCTGTTGCGCGCGGCGGCTCTGGATGCCTGCGACGCCGCCACCGATCAGCTGCGCGCCGTCCCGACCGAGCGCCGCCGCGACCCCGACGTGCGCACCCTGCGCCAAGGGCTGGCGTACTGCTGGAGCGTCGCGGTCGCGGCCGACCCGCCCGCCGGCCTGCCACGGTTCCACGCGCTGGCCGACGACCCCGATCCCGATGTCGCCTGGGTGGCCCGCGAGAACGCGAAGAAGGCCCGGCTGGCCAAGCTGCTCCACTGACCCGCCGACTGCGGCTCCACTGCCCCGCCGACTGCCGGTGTCGTTCGTCGAGCGCCGGAGCAACATCGCCCGCGCTGGGCGAACGAGTGCGGCACTCGGCGGGGCGGGGCGCGGATGGGGCGGGGCGCGGAGAGGGGCGGGACGATTTCGGGCGGGTGCGGCGTTCTGGCATGATGGTTCGTCGGTCTGCCGGTTCACCGTGCGCGCCCAGCGAGCGGACCCGGCGACATCCTCACCAAGGAGATTCCCTGTGAAGTCTGGTATCCACCCGAACTACGTGCCGACCCAGGTGGTGTGCACCTGCGGCAACACGTTTGTCACCCGTTCGACGGTGACCAGCGGTGTCATCCACGCCGACGTCTGCAGCGCCTGCCACCCGTTCTACACGGGCAAGCAGAAGATCCTCGACACCGGTGGCCGCGTGGCCCGGTTCGAGGCGCGCTACGGCAAGCGCTCGGCCAACTAGCGTCCCGGCAGCGCCGGTGCCCGGCGGGTAGTCACCCGCCAGCACCGGCGCTGTTGCTTTGTCACACGTGCCGTGTCGCCGAGTGCGTACCTGCCGCAGTCGGCACGAGCTGCCGCGCTCGACGAGAACGAGGGAGGGGTTGACGTGACCCAGGGCTACGAGGCGATGGCGCCCCTGCTCGACGAGCACGCGCAGATCGAGGCGCAGCTGGCCGACCCGGCCGTCCACACCGACCCCGCCCTGGCCCGCCGGCTCGGGCGGCGCTACGCGGAGCTGGGCCGCATCGTGGCCGCGTACCGCGCGTGGCGCTCCGCGGCCGACGACGCCGCGGCGGCCGCTGAGCTCGTGGAGCTGGCCGAGGGTGACGAGGCCGCCGAGCTCGCCCGCGACCTGCCGGCGATGCGCCTGGTGGCCGACGACGCCGCCGAGCACCTGCGCCGCGTGCTGGTGCCCCGCGACCCCGACGACGCCCGCGACGCCATCCTCGAGATCAAGGCGGGGGAGGGCGGCGAGGAGTCGGCGCTGTTCGCCGGCGACCTGCTGCGGATGTACCAGCGCTACGCGGAGCGGCAGGGCTGGGCCGTGCAGGTGCTGGATGCCACCGAGTCGGACCTCGGCGGCGTCAAGGACGTGCACCTCGCGGTGAAGTCCCGTGGCGCCACCAGCCCCGAGGACGGCGTCTGGGCGCACCTGAAGTACGAGGGCGGCGTGCACCGCGTCCAGCGCGTGCCGGTCACCGAGTCGCAGGGCCGCATCCACACCTCCGCGGCCGGCGTCCTGGTGTTCCCCGAGGCCGACGACGAGGGCGAGATCGAGATCGACCCGAACGACCTGCGCGTGGACGTGTTCCGCTCGTCCGGCCCGGGCGGCCAGTCGGTCAACACCACCGACTCGGCGGTGCGCCTCACGCACCTGCCCACCGGCATCGTCGTCTCGATGCAGAACGAGAAGAGCCAGCTGCAGAACAAGGAGGCGGCGCTGCGGGTGCTGCGCGCCCGCCTGCTCGCCGCCCGGCAGGAGGAGGCCGCCGCAGCCGCGTCCGAGGCCCGCCGCAGCCAGGTGCGCACCGTCGACCGCTCCGAGCGCATCCGCACCTACAACTTCCCGGAGAACCGGATCGCCGACCACCGCACCGGCTACAAGGCGTACAACCTCGACCAGGTGCTCGATGGCGACCTCGGCCCGGTGATCCAGTCGGCGATCGACGCCGACGAGGCCGCACGCCTCGCGGCTGCCACGGCATGACGGGCACGGACAACCTCGCCGAGCCCGGCAGTTCCCGCCGAGCCC
>JAEXPS010000014.1 GCA_023438885.1 Actinomycetes bacterium | reverse complement strand
CGGCAGGCCCACGCGGCGCCACGGCCCGACGAGCGTGTCGGCGTGGCTTGCCGGGTCCGGCCCCGCGCACTGGGACGACGACGCCGCGGGCAGCTGTGCCCATAGCGCCAGCCCGCTCTCGACGGCTGCCGCGACACGTTCCCAGCCCGGCTCCGTGACCGCCCCGACCTCGAGGCCCACGGCATCGGCGCCGGCGGCCTTTACCGCCGCCATCACGCCCCAGCCGGCGCCGAGGTGCACCGTCACTCCCGCGGCACCGGCCCCGCGGGCCGCCGACACCACCGCCGCGAGGCGCTCGGCGGCCACCGGCCCCGGCACCGCACGCAGCTGGTTGCGGCCGGAGAACGTGGGGATCAGACCCGCCACCACCTGCGCCAGCAGCGGCTCGTGCAGCAGCACCCGATGCTCGGCGCCGGGAACGGCGCGCGCCAGCGCGGCCAGGTGCTCGGCGAGCCCGGCGGCCAACGAGTCCGCGGCGTCGCGCACGGCCGCGGGGTCGGAAAGCACCCGGTCGCCGCGGGCGAGGTCGACCCGTGCCGCCAGGCTCAGCGGCCCTGTCACGGGCACGACGAGCGGACCGGCGTAGCCGTACGCCGCGACCGCGAGCGCGTCGGCGTCCTGCCCGACGAACGAGCGAGCCCGCGTCAGGTCCGAACCCGCGTGGTCGGTCAGCTTCCAGCCGTGCGGTCCGAGCTCGGCCGGCAGGTCCACCAGCATCGACACCGACCGGCCCAGGGCCTCGCCCCACGGGCCACGGTCGACGAGCACCGTGGTGAACGGCAGCCCCTCCACCCCGGCCGGCGTCTCGGTGAGGTCACCGAGCACCGTCGTCTGCGCCTCGAGCGGGTCGGTGCCGGGCCACGGCCCGGCCCCGGTGACCGCCGTCACGCGCGCGGCCCGGCAACGGGTGCCGGCCGACGGGCCGCAGCCCGGTCCGCGACCTCGGCGCCGACAGGTGCCGCCCGCCGCGTCGCGCGCACCGTCGCCTGCCCCAGCACCCTCGTGCCCTGGTACAGCACCAGCGACTGGCCCGCGGCCACCCCGCGCAGACCGGCACCGGTCTCGACACTCACCACGGTGAGCTCGTCGTCCGCCTGCGCGACGGCGACGGGGATCGGAGCCCCGTGCGCACGCACCTGTGCCTCGCACCGCGACCCGGCGGCGGGCGGGTCGCCGAACCACACCGGCGCGTCCGCTTCGACGGTCGCCACCTCGAGCTCGTCGGCCGAGCCGACGACCACCCGGTTGGCCACCGGCTCGATCGACAGCACGTACCGCGGCTTGCCGTCCGGGGCGGGCCGCCCCAGCGCCAGCCCGCGCCGCTGCCCCACCGTGTACGCGTAGGCACCGTCGTGATGCCCCACCACCGAACCCGACGTGTCCACCACCTCCCCGGGGCGCGACCCGAGGTGCGAGCGCAGGAACCCCTGGGTATCGCCGTCGGCGACGAAGCAGATGTCGTAGGAGTCCGGCTTCGCGGCGATCGACAGCCCGCGGGCGGCGGCCTCGGCGCGCGTCGCCGACTTCGACGGCACGTCCCCGAGCGGGAACACCGCCCGCGCCAGCCGCTCGGGCCCCATCACCGCCAGCACGTACGACTGGTCCTTGGCCGGGTCCGCGGCTCGGTGCAGCTCGCGCGTTCCGTCGTCGCGCACGACGACGCGGGCGTAGTGACCCGTGCACACGGCGTCGAAGCCGAGGGCCAGCCCCTTGTCCAGCAGCGTGGCGAACTTCACGTGCTCGTTGCAGCGCACGCACGGGTTCGGGGTGCGCCCGGCCTGGTACTCGGCGAGGAAGTCGGCCACCACCGCGTCCTCGAACCGCTCGGACAGGTCCCACACGTAGAACGGGATGCCGAGCCGGTCGGCGGCCCGCCGGGCGTCGCTCGCGTCCTCGATGGAGCAGCACCCGCGCGAGCCGGTGCGGAACTGCGCCCGCGAGCGCGACAGGGCCATGTGCACGCCCACCACGTCGTGGCCGGCATCCACGGCGCGCGCGGCCGCTACCGCCGAGTCCACCCCGCCGGAGAGGGCCGCCAGCACCCGCATCAGGCGCTCACCCCGGCCAGGCCCGCGGCTCGGGCGCGGTCCACCGCCGCCGGCAGCGCCGCGAGGACGGCGTCGACGTCCGCGGCCGTGCTCGTGTGGCCGAACGAGAACCGCAGCGCGCCCCGCGCCTCGGTTTCCGGCAAGCCCATCGCCAGCAGCACGTGGCTCGCCTGGGGCACGCCGGCCTGGCAGGCCGAGCCGGTCGAGACCTCGATGCCGGCGGAGTCCAGCAAGAACAGCAGCGAGTCGCCCTCGCAGCCGGCGAACGTCAGGTGGGCGTTGGCGGGCAGGCGCCGGGCCGGGTCTGCCGGTCCGCGCAGCGCCGCACCGGGCACGGCCTCCAGAACCCGCCCGACGAGGTCGTCGCGCAGCGCACCGACGCGAGCGGCGAAGGCCTCACGGTCCGCCACCGCGGCCTGCGCCGCGACCGCGAACGAGGCCACCAACGGCGCGGACAGGGTCCCCGACCGCACGCCCCGCTCCTGCCCGCCGCCGTGCAGGACGGGAGCCAGGTCGAGGCCGCGGCGCGCGACCAGCGCGCCCACCCCCACCGGCCCGCCCAGCTTGTGCGCGGTGATCGTCATCGCGTCCAGCCCGCTCGCGGCGAAGTCCACCGGCACCTGGCCCACCGCCTGCACGGCGTCGGCATGCACCGGGATCCCGTGCGCGTGGGCCGCCGCCACCACGTCGGCGATCGGCTGGAGGGCACCGACCTCGTTGTTGGCCCACATCACCGAGACCAGGGCCACCTCGTCGCCGTGCGCGTCGAGCTCGTCGGCCAGCGCCGCGAGGTCCAGAACACCGTCGCGGTCCACCGGCAGCGCCACCACCTGCGCACCCTCGTGCTCGGCGAGCCACTGTGCCGGGTCCAGCACCGCGTGGTGCTCCACCGCCGAGACCAGCACCCGGCGCCGGGCCTCGTCGTGCCCTCGTCGGGCCCAGAACAGGCCCTTGACGGCCAGGTTGTCCGCCTCGGTGCCGCCGGACGTCAGCACCACCTCGCTGGGCCGGGCACCCACCGCCGCGGCCAGCGCTTCACGCGACTCCTCGACGCTGCGCCGCGCCGCACGGCCCGCCGCGTGCAACGACGACGGGTTGCCGGCGCGCGCCAGCTCCACGGCCAAGGCCTCGGCCGCCGCGGGGAGCATGGGCGTGGTGGCCGCATGGTCCAGGTAGACGCTCATCGCGAACGAGTCTACGAACCGGACGTCACCCGCCGGATGTCGCGGCACCTGGCAGGATGACTCCCGTGGATGCCGACGACGCCGTCACGCTGCCCCACGCGTTCAGCGGGCAACGTCTCGACTGGCGCGACCTCCCACGGCACATCCGCCACCGGATCGGCGAGCTGGCCGGCGCCCAGGTCTCGGCGGAGATCACTGCGACCGAGGGCTTCTCCCCCGGCTTCGTCGCGACGCTCGAGCTCGCGGACGGCCGCGACGTGTTCGTCAAGGCGATCTCGCGCGAGATCAGCCCCGTCGCCGTGGAGCAGGCGCGCCAGGAGATCGTGGCCGTCTCTGCCCTGCCTCCCGAGGTCCCCACCCCCCGGTTGCTGTGGTCGCAGGACGACGGCGAGTGGGTGCTGGCGGGGTTCCAGGCCGTCCACGGCCGCTCCCCCGAGCTGCCGTGGAAGCGCTCCGACCTGGATCTGGTGCTCGAGGTGGTCGACGTGCTGGCCAACGCCCGCCCCCGCGCCGGCTGCCCGCTGCCGCGCACCGCGGACCTCGTCGCCGACGAGTTCACGGGCTGGCAGCGGCTGCGCCAAGCGCCGGCGGGCGTGCGGAGCGACCTCGCCGCGACCGGCGGGGCGCTGGCCGACTGGGCACTGAGCCACCTGGACTCCCTGGTCGCGTGGGAGCAGGGCGCGGTGGCGGTGTGCGCGGGCGAGGGGATCGTCCACGGCGACCTGCGCGCCGACAACGTGATGATCGACGCCGACGGCAGGGTGTGGCTCATCGACTGGCTGCACGCCTCGGTGGGAGCCGGCTGGCTGGACCTGGCGTTCCTGCTGCCGGCGGTCGCCGCCCAGGGCGGCGGGGACCCGGCGGAGATCTTCGCCGAGCACGCCCCCACGGTCTCGCCCGACGAGCTGCGTGCCGGCCTGGCCGGGCTCACCGGATCACTGGTCTGGGGTTCCCTGCAGCCCGCGCCCCCGGGTGTGCCGAACCTGCGGCCGTTCCAGTCGGCGCACGGCGACGCCGCCCTGCGCTGGTTGCGCGACCTGTCCTGACCGGGGTGAATTAGGGCTGACCGGCTTGCCGTGCGGACGGCGCGTTCCTACCGTCGTGACGTTGGGCAAATCGGACAAATGGTGCGGCGGTGCGAGGGTGCCTCGTCGCACATCCACCAGGAGGCTCTGATGTCTGCTCTCAAGCGAACCCTCGGCGTGCTCGCCGCGACGGGCGTTGCCGTCGCCGCGCTCGCCACACCCGCCTCGGCCAAGGTCGACCCCGCGATGAACCACCCCGACTACTGGGGGGAGAACTGCAGCAAGGTGGAGTACTCCGACGGGCTGCACCTGGCCACCGTCCCGGCCGGCGCCGACTTCATCGTCGTCAAGGCCGGCCAGGTCTACACCTGGCTCGGCTCTGGGTCCTACTACTCCGACAAGGACATCAGCTTCATCATCACGTGCTGGGACGACGAGCCGAACAGCTGAGCCCTAACCACGCAGGCGGCGCAGCTCCGAGGTGAGCTGCGGCAGCACGGCGAACAAGTCGCCGACGACCCCGAAGTCCGCGATCTCGAAGATCGGGGCATCGGGGTCGTTGTTCACCGCGACCACGGTGCCCGCCGCCTGCATGCCGCCGCGGTGGTGCACCGCGCCGGAGACTCCGGCCCCCACGTACAGCCGCGGGGCCACCGTGACGCCGGTCTGGCCGATCTGGGCGTCGCGGGCGATCCATCCCTCGTCGGTGGCGACGCGGGTGGCGCCGATGGCGGCGCCGAGCAGGTCGGCCAGCTCCTCGAGCGGGCCGAAGTCGCCCTCGGTGCCGCGCCCGCCGACGATCACCACCTGGGCGCTGGCCAGGTCCGGGCGGCCGCTGCCGGCGCGCTCCGTGCGCTCGACGACATCGATGCGGGCCACGGCCGGCACCGGGGCCAGGGCGTGCTCGACGACCTCCGGGGCACCGCCGGCGGCCGCGGGCTCGCCCGACGCGCCCGCACCGGGCTTGACCAGCACGATCGCGACCGGCGAGACCACCCGCGACCGGGTGGTCCAGGTGCCCGCCAGCACGGTCTTGCCCGCCACCACCTGCCCGCCCTCGACGGCCACGGCGTCCGCGTCGGTGACGACGCCCGCGCGCAGCGCGACGCCGAGCTGCGCCGCGACGTCCTTGTTCTCGAAGGTCGAGGCAGCCAGCACCACGGCGGCGTCGGTCGCCTCGAGCACGGCCGCGAGCGCCGCCGCGACGACGGGCGCCAGGTGCTCGTCGTCCGCCGTGGAGACGCGGTGCACCCGGGCGAGGCCAGCGAGAACGTCGAGCGGCACCGGAGCGCCGCCCACCCAGACGCCGTCGACGGCGGGGTCGAGGGTGCGAGCCAGCGCCAGCAGGTCCAGCACAGCGGGACGCAGCTCGCCGGACGGGGCGTGGTCGAGCAGCACGAGCACGGTCACGGTCGGTCCTTAGGGTCAGACGAGCTTGCGCTCGACGAGGTAGGCGGCCAGCCGGGCGCCAGCGTCGCCGGTGTCGGTGACCAGGACGCGGTCGGTGCGCGGCGGGCGCGGCGCCGCGGACTCGACGCGGGCGAGCGCCCCGGCAACGCCGACGGTCGCCGGGTCGACCCCGAGGTCGGCCAGCGTCCAGGTCGTCACGGGCTTCTTGCGGGCGGCCATGATGCCGGCGAAGTTGGGGTAGCGCGCCTCGTTGGCGCTGTCGCTGACCGAGACCAGCGCCGGCAGCGCGGCGCGCAGCGTCTCGTCGGCGTGGTCCAGCTCGCGCCGCACGGTGACCGTGCCGCCGGTGACCTCGACCTCGTGGGCCAGCGTCAGGGCCGGCAGGTCCAGCTCCGCCGCGAGCGCCGCGGGCACCAGGGACGTCAGGCCGTCCGTGGCGGCCATCCCGGTGACGACGAGGTCCACCGGGCCGTCCTGCGCGATGCGGCGCACCGCCGCGGCCAGCACGTGGGCCGTGCCGAGCGAGTCCGAGCCGGCCGCCCCGTCGTCGCACACGTGGACGGCGGATGCCGCCCCCATCTGCAGGGCGCGCCGAGCGGCGTCCACCGCGTCGTCCGGGCCCATCGTCAGCGCGACGACCTCGGCGCCGTCACCCACGCCCTCGGCGATGACGAGCGCGGCCTCGACCGCGTTCTCGTCGACCTCGTTGAGGGTGCCGTCGCCGCCGTCGCGCGCCAACCGCCCGTCCTCGCCGAGGCTGCGCTCGGCCTGGATGTCCGGCACGTGCTTGACCGTGACCACGATTCTCACGGCGGGCAACGTTACCTTCACCGCGCGGCGGCGCCTTCCCGGGCGGGTGCGAAGGCGGCGACCAGTCACAATGGACCGCATGGCTCGACCACCCGTGCGTCCGCCGCGCCTCGGCGTGCACGTGACCGCCGATGGGGTCGACGTCGCGGTACTCGCGCCCCGCGCCGAGGCGATGGAGCTGTGCCTGCTGGACGACGACGGCAGCGAGCGCCGCGTCGCTCTGCAGGGCCCGACGCTCGGCTGGTTCGTCGGCCACGTGCCCGGCGTGGAGCCCGGCCAGCGCTACGGCTTCCGGGCCCACGGCCCGTGGGAGCCCGCGTACGGCCTGCGCTACAACCCGGCCAAGCTGCTGGTGGACCCGTACGCCCGCGGCATCGTCGGCGACCTGCGGCTGGAGCCGGAGGCCTACGGGCACGTGGTCGACGAGTTGCTGAACGGCGACCCGTACGGCCCGCCGGACCCGCGCGACTCGGCGCACGTCGTGCCGCACTCCGTCGTGGTGGGCACACCGGGTGGGCCGGACCCCGCAGCGAACCGGCCGTGGGTCCCGTGGCGGGAGACCGTGTTCTACGAGGCGCACGTGCGCGGGCTCACCATGCTGGCGCCCCACGTGCCCGAGGAGCTGCGCGGCACCTACCTCGGCCTGGCGCACCCGTCGGTCGTCGACCACCTGCTGCGCCTGGGCGTCACGGCTCTCGACCTGCTGCCGATCCACGCGTTCACCAGCGAACCGCACCTGGTGCGGCGCGGCATGGCCAACTACTGGGGCTACAGCACGCTCGGCTTCTTCGCCCCGCACGCCGCCTACGCGACGGCGGCGGCACGTGCCGCCGGGCCCGCGGCGGTGCTCGACGAGGTCCGCACCATGGTGCACACGCTCCACGAGGCGGGGCTCGAGGTGATCCTCGACGTGGTGTACAACCACACGTGCGAGGGCGGTACGGACGGCCCGCACCTGTCGTGGCGCGGCCTCGACAACGCGCTGTACTACCTGCACGACTCCACCGTCCCCACCTCGCTCGTGGACGTCACCGGTACCGGCAACACCCTCGACTTCCGCCGACCCGAGGTGGTGCGGCTCGCGATGGACTCGCTGCGCTACTGGGCGGACGTCGTGGGAGTCGACGGCTTCCGGTTCGACCTCGCCGTGACGACCGGACGGGGGCACGCCGGCTTCACCCCGGACCACCCGTTCCTCGTCGCGGCCACCACCGACCCTTCGCTGCATGCGCTCAAGCTGGTGGCCGAGCCCTGGGACCTCGGGACCGGCGGCTGGCGCACCGGCCAGTTCCCCCTGCCGTTCGGGGAGTGGAACGACAGGTTCCGCAACGCCGTGCGGTCGTTCTGGCTCGCCGATCCCGCCCGCGCCAGCAAGGGTCTGCCCGGCCACAGGCTCGGCGAGCTCGCCACGCGGCTGTCGGGCTCGGTGGACCTGTTCGGCCACGGCATACCGCCGCTGACCCGAACCCCCACCGCCTCCGTGAACTACGTGACGGCGCACGACGGCTTCACGATGGCCGACCTGGTCTCCTACGACCACAAGCACAACGCCGCCAACGGCGAGCAGAACCGCGACGGGTCCGACGACAACCGGTCCTGGAACCACGGCGTCGAGGGCCCCGTGCGGGCGGACTCCCCCGGCGCGGACATCCTGCCGCTGCGGCACCGCTCGATCCGCAACCTCTTCGCCACGCTGGTGATGGCGGCAGGGACGCCGCTGGTGACCGCGGGCGACGAGATGGGCCGGTCGCAGGGCGGCAACAACAACGCCTACTGCCAGGACAACGCCGTGTCCTGGGTGTCGTGGGACCTGGCGCCGTGGCAGCAGGACCTGCTCGCCACCGCCTCGCACCTGCTGGGGCTGCGGCGCGCGCACCCGGCGTTGCGCGCCCGGGCCTTCTTCACCGGCGAGCCGGTGACCGAAGGCGGCGAGCCCGACCTGGCCTGGTACACCCCCGAAGGCAACGAGTTCGACCACGACCGCTGGCACGACGCCGCGCTGAGGACCGTCCAGATGGCCCGCACCACGGCCGACGGCGACGCCGTGCTGCTCGTCGTCAACGGCTCGCTCGACCAGGCCGACGTCAAGCTCGCCGACGCACCCCGCCCCTGGGAGCTGGCCTGGGACTCCGTCTGGGACCACCCCGACGAGGCGAGCGAGGCCGCGATCTCCGGCGGCCTGCACCCGGCACCCGGCGAAGTCGTGACTCTCGAGCCGCTCAGCCTGCGCGTCTACGTGCCCCGCGCCTAACCTGCGGGACATGACTGCAAGTCACGACGTCGTGGTGGTCGGTGCCGGTCTCGCGGGGCTGGTCGCCACCGCGGAGCTGACGGCCGCCGGGAAGCGCGTGCTGCTCCTCGACGCCGAGAACAAGCAGTCGCTGGGCGGGCAGGCGTTCTGGAGCTTCGGCGGGCTGTTCCTCGTCGACTCCCCGGAGCAGCGCCGCCTCGGCGTGCGCGACAGTGCCGAGCTGGCGCTCGCGGACTGGCTCGGCTCGGCCGGGTTCGCCGACGACGGCTCGGACGCGATGGGGCATGCCTGGGCTGAGCGCTTCGTCGACTTCGCCGCCGGACCGATGCGCGAGTGGCTCCACGGCCTCGGCGTGCGTTGGTTCCCCCTGGTGCAGTGGGCCGAGCGCGGCGGCCACCTGCCCGGCGGCCACGGCAACACCGTCCCCCGGTTCCACGTCACGTGGGGCACGGGCCCCGGGCTGCTCGAGCCGTTCGTCCGCGCGCTGCTGGACGCCCACAGCGAGGGCCTGGTCGACGTGCGGTTCCGGCACCGCGTCACCGGCCTGGTCACCACGGACGGTCGCGTCACCGGTGTGCGTGGCGACGTCCTCGCGCCCGGCGACTCCGCCCGCGCCGTCCCGACGAGCCGCGAGGCCGTCGCGACCTTCGAGGTCGAGGCGCCGCAGGTGCTGCTGGCCACGGGCGGCATCGGCGCCAACCACGCCCTGGTCCGCGAGCTGTGGCCGGCCTCGGCGGGCCGCCTGCCGGACCGGATGCTCTCCGGCGTGCCCGACCACGTCGACGGCTCTGGCATCGCCGCTGCGCGCCAGGCCGGCGGCGCCCTGGTGCACGGCGACCGGATGTGGCACTACCCCGAGGGCGTCACGGACCACTCGCCGGTGTGGAGCCGCCACGGCATCCGCATCCTCGCCGGGCCCTCGTCGCTCTGGCTGGACGCCGACGGCCACCGCCTGCCACCGCCGCTGTTCCCCGGCTTCGACTCCCTCGGGTCGTTGGTGCACATCACGGGCCGGGGCGACGACCACTCGTGGTTCGTCCTGGACAAGACGATCCTCGGTGCCGAGTTCGCGCTCTCCGGGTCCGAGCAGAACCCCGACCTGACCGGGCGGGACATCGGGTTGCTGGCGCAGCGGGTGCGGCCTGGCGCCGTCGGTCCGGTGGAGACGTTCGCGACGCGGTCGCCGGAGTTCATCGCGGCCGACGAGCCCGAGGAGCTCGCCGCCCGCATGAACGCCCTGACGGGCGCCGGCCGCATCGACGCCGCCGCCCTGCGCCGCACCATCGAGGACCGCGACGCGCAGGTGACCTCCGGTCTCGGCAAGGACCCTCAGGTGGTCGCCACCGCGATGGCCCGCCGCTACGTCGTCGACCGCCTGATCCGCGTCGCCAAGCCGCACCGCCTGCTGGACCCGGCACACGGCCCGCTGTACGCGGTGCGCCTGTCGGTGCTGACCCGCAAGACCCTCGGCGGCCTGCACACCGACCTCGACGGCCGGGTGCTGCGGCCGGACGGCAGCGTGCTGGCGGGCCTGTGGGCCGCGGGCGAGGCCGCGGGCTTCGGCGGCGGCGGTGTGCACGGGCACCGCGCGCTGGAGGGGACGTTCCTCGGCGGCTGCCTGTTCACCGGCCGCACGGCTGGCCGCGCGCTCGCCTCCGGGCGGTAGCGACCCCCTCCGGCCACCCGCGTTGCAGATGGCTGGCGCGGCAGCGGCCGGATAGGTTCGGGAGCGTGGCGACCCGTCCGAAGCCGACGCCGACTTCCCGCATCGGCCGCATCCCCGTCCTCGACGTGTACCCGGTCGCCGAGGAGGGGCGGTACCCCGCGAAGGCGACCGTCGGCGAGGCGATCCCCATCCGCGCGACGGTGTTCCGTGAGGGCCACGACGCCTTCGGCGCCAGCGCGGTGCTGATCCGCCCCGACGGCACGGTGCACCAGCGCGTCCGCATGGTCGACGTCGCCCCCGGGCTGGACCGTTACGAGGGCTGGGTGGTCGCGGACTCCGAGGGCGCGTGGTCGTTCCTCGTCGAGGGCTGGAGCGACCCCTACGGCACGTGGGTGCACGACGCGCGGATCAAGGTGACCGCCGGCATCGACATCGCCCTCGTCTTCGTTGAAGGTGCCCGCCTGCTCACCCGGGCGGCCGACCGCCCCGAGGTGCCCGCCGAGGACGCGGAGACCCTGCGAGCGGCCGCGGCGGCGCTGGCCGACGATCGCCGCCGCCCCGAGCACAGGCTCGCGGCCGGGACGTCCGACGAGGTCGTCGGCGCCCTGGCCCGCACGCCGCTGCGCGACCTGGTGTCCCCCTCGCCGGCCTACCCGCTGCTCGTCGACCGCCCGCTCGCCCTGGCGGGCGCGTGGTACGAGATGTTCCCGCGCTCCCACGGCGCCCACGTGGACCCGAAGACCAAGACGTGGGTGTCGGGCACGCTGCGCACCGCAGCGGAGGAGCTCCCCCGCATCGCCGCGATGGGGTTCGACGTGGTCTACCTCACCCCGATCCACCCGATCGGCACCACCTTCCGCAAGGGCCGCAACAACGCGCTCGAGGCGGCGCCCGGCGACCCGGGCTCGCCGTACGCGATCGGCTCGCCGGACGGCGGCCACGACGCCATCGAGCCGGGGCTGGGGACGTTCGCGGACTTCGACCACTTCGTCGGCGAGGCCAAGTCCCTGGGGCTGGAGGTGGCCCTGGACGTCGCGCTCCAGTGCTCGCCCGACCACCCGTGGGTGAAAGCCCACCCCGAGTGGTTCAGCACGCGCGCGGACGGCTCGATCGCCTACGCCGAGAACCCGCCGAAGAAGTACCAGGACATCTATCCGCTGAACTTCGACAAGGACCCGGAGGGCATCTACGCCGAGATCCGCCGGATCCTCGAGCTGTGGATCTCGCACGGCGTCACCGCGTTCCGGGTCGACAACCCGCACACCAAGCCGCTGCCGTTCTGGGACCGCCTGCTGGCGGACGTGCGCGCGGCGCACCCGGACGTGATCTTCCTCTCGGAGGCGTTCACCCGGCCGGCGATGATGCTCACCCTGGCCAAGGTGGGGTTCCACCAGTCGTACACGTACTTCACCTGGCGCAACACCAAGGAGGAGCTCGAGGAGTACCTGGCCACCGTGGCGGGTCACGACGCCGCCTGGCTGCGGCCGTCGTTCTGGCCGACGACCCACGACATCCTGCCGCCCTACCTGCAGGCGACGGGCCTCGGCGGCTTCGCCGTCCGCGCGGTGCTCGCGGCACTGGGCTCGCCGACGTGGGGCATGTACTCCGGCTACGAGCTGGTGGAGCACATCCCGCGCCCCGGCGTCGAGGAGCAGGTGGACAACGAGAAGTACGAGTACCGGCCCCGCGACTGGTCGCAGGCCGACCGGCTCGGCATCGCGCTGCTCGTCGGCAAGCTCAACCAGCTGCGCCGCGACCACCCGGCCCTGCGCCAGCTGCGGATCCAGAAGGTGCACCCCACCAGCGACCCGGCGCTCGTCTGCTTCTCCCGGCACCTGCCCGCCGAGCTCGCGGCCGACGGGAAGGCCGAGACCGTCATCGTGGTCGTCAACCTCGACCCCACCGCCCCGCGCCAGGGCGTGCTGCACCTCGACCGGGCGACCCTCGACCTGCCGCAGGGCGAGTTCGAGGTCGAGGACCTGCTCAGCGGCGGGCGGTACGCGTGGCACGCCGACCCGTACGTGCGCCTCGACCCGGCGCTCTCGTGCGCGCACGTGATGCACGTGGTGCGGACGTGACCTCCGGCGAGCTCGTCCCTCGGGCCGAGCCGAGCACCGCGCAGCTGGCGCTGCACGGCCTGCCCGCACGGCGCCAGCCGGCCATCCCGCCGTCCGAGCGCCCGACGTCCGCGCCCGGCGAGGACTGGTATCGCACCGCGGTGTTCTACGAGGTGATGCTCCGCTGCTTCTCCGACTCGACGGGGGCCGGCAGCGGCGACCTCCAGGGGCTGATCGAGCGGCTGGACTACCTCCAGTGGCTCGGCGTCGACTGCCTGTGGCTGCCGCCGTTCTACCCGTCGCCGATGCGCGACGGCGGCTACGACGTCGCCGACTACACCGCGGTGGCCCCGCAGTACGGCACGCTCGCGGACTTCACGCAGCTGGTGGGCCGCGCGCACGAACGCGGCATGCGCGTCATCGTGGACCTGGTGATGAACCACACGAGCGACCAGCACCCGTGGTTCCAGTCGTCGCGCTCCGACCCGGACGGGCCGTACGGCGACTTCTACGTGTGGTCGGACGACAACACCCGTTACCCGGACGCTCGCATCATCTTCGTCGACACCGAGACCTCGAACTGGACGTTCGACTCGGCCCGCCGGCAGTTCTACTGGCACCGGTTCTTCTCCCACCAGCCGGACCTCAACTTCGAGAACCCGCGGGTCGCGGACGCGATGTTCGACGTCGTGCGGTTCTGGGCTGGCCTGGGCGTCGACGGCTTCCGGCTCGACGCGGTGCCCTACCTCTACGAGGCGGAGGGCACCGACTGCGAGAACCTCCCGCAGACGCACGCGTTCCTGCGCCGGCTGCGGGCCATGGTGGACGCCGAGTTCCCCGGCCGGATCCTGCTCGCCGAGGCGAACCAGTGGCCCGAGGACGTCGTGGAGTACTACGGCACGCCCGACGAGCCCGAGTGCCACATGTGCTTCCACTTCCCCGTGATGCCGCGAATCTTCTACGCGCTGCGCGACCAGAGGGCGACGCCGATCGTCGACATCCTCAACGACACGCCACGGATCACGACCGGCGGGCAGTGGTCGACGTTCCTGCGCAACCACGACGAGCTCACCCTCGAGATGGTGTCCACCGAGGAGCGCGCGTCGATGTACGGCTGGTACGCCCCCGACTCGCGCATGCGTGCCAACGTCGGCATCCGCCGCCGGCTCGCGACGCTGCTGGACAACAACCGCAAGGAGATCGAGCTGGCGCACGCGCTGCTCCTGTCGCTGCCCGGCAGCCCGTGCCTGTACTACGGCGACGAGATCGGGATGGGCGACAACATCTGGCTCGCCGACCGCGACTCCGTGCGCACGCCGATGCAGTGGACGCCGGACCGCAACGCCGGCTTCTCCACGGCCGACCCCGGCAAGCTCTACCTGCCGCTGGTGCAGTCCCTGGTGCACCACTACGCGCACGTCAACGTCGAGGCTCAGCTGGCCCAGCCCACGTCGCTGCTGCACTGGGTGCGCGGCATGCTGGGGGTGCGCAAGCGTCACCCCGCACTGGGGCTCGGGGAGCTGACGCTGCTGGCCAGCGAGAACGACTCGGTGCTGGCGTTCTTGCGCACCACTCCTACCGAGACGATCCTCGTGGTCGCCAACCTCGCCGCGACCGCTCGCGCGACGCGGGTCACGCTGCCCGACCACACCGGATGGGCCATGCGCGACGTCTTCGGCGGCGGTGCGTTCCCCCCGGTCCCGGAGGACGGGGTCGCCGCCTTCACGCTCGGCTCCCGCGACTTCTACTGGCTCGAGCTGGCGCCACCGTGACCCTCGTCGTGACGCCCCCGGGACCGGAGGACCAGGCGCTCACCGACCTGCTGCGGGCATGGCTGCCGAGCCGCCGGTGGTACCCGGCGAAGGGCGCTCGCGCGCAGGTGGAGGCGGCCGGCAGGCTGACGTTCCCGTCCGACCCGCTCGGCGCCCGCGTCCGGGTGGAGCTGGTCCGAGTGCGTGCGGGCGACGTGGACGCGATGCTCCAGGTGCCGCTGGTGCTCGGGGAGGGCACCGGTGACCTGCTGGGCACCTTCGCCGGTGTGGCGGTGCGGGACGGCGCGGGCGAGCCGGACTTCGTCGAGGCATGGCTCGATGTCGCGGACGGCCCGGGAGCGCGGCTCGACCCGGCGACGGCCCGCGTGCTCACCGGCGAGCAGTCCAACACCTCCGTCGTCCTCTCCGGCCCCGGAGGCGGCACCCCGGTGGCGATCCTCAAGGTGCTGCGGACGGTCGCCGACGGCCGCAACCCGGACGTGGACGTGCCCCGCCGGCTGGTCGAGGTCGGGTGGCACGGCGTGCCCGAGCCACTGGGCTGGCTCGTCAGCCGCTGGCAGGCCGATCAGGGCCACGCGGAGGGCTATCTCGGAGTTCTGAGCGCGTTCGTCCCGGACGCCGAAGACGGTTTCGAGCTCGCCTGCGCCCACGCCCGCGCCGGCAGGCCGTTCGATGCGGACTCCCGGCTCCTCGGGACGTTGGTGGCGGACATGCACGCCGCACTCGTCCGCGGCTTCGGGACCCGACCCTCCGGCGAGGGCGCGGGCCTGGTCGCCGGCCTGGTGGCCGACCGCTACGCCTGGGCCGCTGCCCAGGTGAGTGAGCTCGCGGGGCTGGCCGGGGCCGTGGGCCGCGTGGTCGAGGACCTGCGCGCACTGCCCGCGGCACCCGCCCGCCAGCGCGTCCATGGCGACTTCCACCTCGGGCAGGTGCTGCGCTCGTCGGGCCGCTGGTACGCCACGGACTTCGAGGGCGAGCCTCTGGTGCCGCTGGCAGAACGCACGCGGCCGGACTTCGCGGTGCGGGACGTCGCCGGCCTGCTGCGATCGTTCGACTACGCCGCCGCGGTCGGCGGCCTGCGGGGCGACGCCGCGTCGGCCTGGGTCGGGTCCGCTCGTCGTGCCGCCCTGGAGGCGTACGACGAGGCCGCCGGCACCTCGCTCGCCGGCGGCAAAGGACCGGCCGGCTGCCTGCTGCGTGCCTTCGAGCTGGACAAGGCGCTCTACGAAGCCGTCTACGAGCAGCGCAACCGCCCCGACTGGCTGCCGATCCCCCTTGCTGGGCTGACGCGGCTTCTCGCCTAGCGCGAGTTCCGGGCGGACGCGGGGCGTCGGTGGTTGGGTAGGGCCATGACCTCCGCCGCCACGGCTCCGGTTCCCGTCCTCGAGGACGTCCTGCGGCGCGTGGCCGCCGGCCTTCACTACAACCCGCACTCGGTGCTCGGAGCCCATCCGGGTGGCGGCGCCGTGACGGTCCGGACCCTGCGGCCGATGGCTGACCGCGTCGTGGTCGTCACGCCCGACGACCGCGTCGAGGCGACGCACGAGCTGGACGGGATCTGGGTCGCGGTGCTGAGCAGGCCGGACGTTCCTGCCTACCGCATCGAGGTGACGTACGGCGAGGCGACGACCCTCGTCGACGACCCGTACCGCTACCTGCCCACCATCGGCGAGCTGGACCAGCACCTGCTGCGCGAGGGCCGGCACGAGCAGCTGTGGACCGTGCTCGGTGCCAACGTGAAGACCTACCCGGACCCGATGGGGGACGTCGAGGGAACCGCGTTCGCCGTGTGGGCGCCCACCGCGAAGGCCGTGCGGGTCATCGGTGACTTCGACTACTGGCAGGGCCGGCAGTTCGCGATGCGCTCCCTCGGCGACGTCGGCGTCTGGGAGCTGTTCGTGCCCGGCGTCGGAGCCGGGGCGCTGTACAAGTTCGAGCTGGTCGGCTCCGACGGCGTGTGGCGGCAGAAGGCCGACCCTCTCGCGCGCCGCACCGAGGTGCCGCCGGCCACCGCGTCCGTCGTCTACTCGCCCTCCTTCGAGTGGCACGACGAGGAGTGGATCGCCGCCCGTGCCGCCAAGGACCCGCATGACGGGCCGATCTCGATCTACGAGGTGCACCTGGGCTCGTGGCGTTACGGGCTCGACTACCGGGGGCTGGCCGAGCAGCTGACCCGGTACGTCGTGGACATGGGGTTCACGCACGTCGAGTTCATGCCCGTCGCGGAGCACCCCTTCGGCGGCTCCTGGGGCTACCAGGTGTCGTCGTACTTCGCGCCGACGGCCCGGTTCGGCTCGCCCGACGACTTCAAGTTCCTCGTCGACGCGCTGCACCGCGCCGGCATCGGCGTGATCGTCGACTGGGTGCCCGCCCACTTCCCCAAGGACGAGTGGTCGCTGGGCCGGTTCGACGGCTCCGCACTGTACGAGGACCCCGCTCCCCTGCGCGGAGAGCACCCGGACAGGGGCACGTACGTGTTCAACTTCGGCCGCGCCGAGGTGCGCAACTTCCTCGTCGCCAACGCGACGTACTGGCTCGAGGAGTTCCACGTGGACGGCCTGCGCGTCGACGCCGTGGCCTCGATGCTCTACCTCGACTACTCGCGGCGCGACGGCCAGTGGCGGCCCAACCAGTACGGGGGACGGGAGAACCTCGAGGCGATCTCGTTCCTTCAGGAGGCCAACGCCACCGCCTACCGGCGCACCCCCGGCATCTTGATGATCGCCGAGGAGTCGACCGCATGGCCGGGCGTCACCAAGCCGACGAACCACGGCGGCCTCGGCTTCGGCCTCAAGTGGAACATGGGCTGGATGAACGACACCCTGCGGTACCTGCAGGAAGCCCCGGTCAACCGCCGGTACCACCACAGCGAGCTGACGTTCTCGCTGGTCTATGCGTTCTCGGAGCAGTTCGTGCTGCCGCTGTCGCACGACGAGGTGGTGCACGGGAAGGGCTCGATCTACGGCCGGATGCCCGGCGACCACTGGCAGCGCCTGGCGGGCTGCCGCGCGCTCTACCTCTACCAGTGGACGCACCCCGGCAAGCAGCTGATCTTCATGGGCGACGAGTACGCGCAGGGCGGCGAGTGGACCGAGCAGCACGAGCTGGACTGGTACACGCTCGACGACCCCGGCCACGTCGGCGTACGGCGCTGTGTCCAGGACCTGAACCGCGTCTACCGCGAGACCCCTGCGCTGTGGCTCCGCGACCACACGCCTGACGGCTTCGAGTGGATCGACTCCGACGACGCCGACGGCAACACGATCGCGTACCTGCGCAAGGCTCCCGGCACGCCCACCGCGGTGGTCGTCGTCAACTTCTCCGGCGTGCCGCACGAGCAGTACCGGCTGGCCCTGCCGGCCGGCGGGGTGTGGCGCGAGGCGATCAACACCGACTCCGACCTCTACGGAGGCTCCGGCGTCGGCAACCTCGGCCGCATCACCGCCGACCCCATCCCGCACTACGGCCGGCCGTTCTCCGCCTCGGTGCGCATCCCGCCGATGGGCGGCGTCATCTTCGTCGCGGAGCCGTGAGCGCGACGCCCTCGCAGCATGTGCTCAGCTCACGGAGCGCGAAGAACACCCCCGGAGTGCAGAAACGCCCCCCGACTGGGTCGGGGGGCGTTTCTGAAGGGGTGTCCGGCGGCGTCCTACTCTCCCACTCCCTGGCGGGGGCAGTACCATCGGCGCTGGTGGGCTTAGCTTCCGGGTTCGGGATGGGACCGGGCGTTTCCCCACCGCTGTGGCCGCCG
>JAEXPS010000223.1 GCA_023438885.1 Actinomycetes bacterium | reverse complement strand
GCCGGCCCTCAGGCCGGCGTCCGCATCGGCCGCATGCGGCACATGGGTCATGCAGTGCCCAGCGAGCCGTCCGCCGACTCCAGGTGGGCGCGGATGAACCACTGGAACTTCTCGAGCTCGGCGAGCTGGCCGATCAACATGTCGTTGGTCACGAGGTCGTACTTCTCGGTGGCCTCCGCCGCCTGGCGGTGCGAGGTGATGACGCCGGTGTAGACCTTGTCCAGCTCGGCGAGGTGGCTGGTCGTCGTGCCACGCCCGATCGGGTAGTCCTCCCACGTCCGCGCCGCCACGAGCGCGCCGGGGGTGCCGACCGGCGAGACGCCGAGGGTGGCGATGCGCTCGGCGATCTCGTCGACCTGGGCGCGCACCGCGTCCACCTGCGGGTCGAGCATCTCGTGCACCGCGATGAAGTTCGGACCGACGACGTTCCAGTGCACGTGCTTGAGCGTCAGTGCGAGGTCGTTGAGGGAGTTCAGCCGGTCCTGCAGGACAGCGGCAACCTCAGCACCCTCCTCCGGCGTCAGCGAGGGGACGGTGAACGAGGGCAGTTCCTTGCGTGTCATGTCTTCTCCTTCGGTGTCGTCTCGACCTGATTCACGTCTATCACGTCGAGGGCCGGCCGGTCGCGGGACCCCGGGGCCGGGGGACCCGCGGCGGCCGGTGTACGGGGGTGTCGCCCCGGGCCTGGGCATGGCGTTCGATGGTCCGAGGAGCCAACCACCAGCAGGCGACGATCAGGGCCAGCGCCACGCCGAGGGCGACGAAGCCGGCGCCACGCGAGACCACGACGTCGAACAGCAGCATCGGCACGCCCGCGATGACGAGCGCCAGGACCACCAGACCCCAGCGGGCGAAGCGGCTACCGGCCTCGACGAGCTCATGCTTCAGCCGCCGCCGGAACAGCAGCCGGTGGAGGCTGACCGGGGTGACGATCAGCACGGTGGCGATCACCGCGAGCCCGACGAGGACGAGGTACACCGTGCGCTCGAAGTCGTCGAGCGAGGCGAAGCGCTGCTGGAACGGCACCGTCAGCAGGAAGCCGACGAGGATCTGCGCGCCGGTCTGGGTGACACGCAGCTCGGAGACGAGCTCGTCCCAGTTGCGGTCCGCGCGTTCGGCATACGTCTCGTGGCGGCCGTCATCACCTGTGGGCTCGGGGTGCTGCGACACGGGCGCCTCCTCACTTCGATCCTCGCGGCGGGCGGCCCACGGCGCACCCCGGGCGTCCGGCACACCGTCCTGGCTGCGGAAGGATGGCGGTGTGAGCCCCCTCCACGACCCCGCCCGCCACGACTTCGGTTCCGACAACTACGCCGGAGCGCACCCCGAGGTGCTCGAGGCCATCGCCGCCGCGAACGGCGGCCATGTCACGGCGTACGGCGGGGACCCGTACACCGAGCGGCTCGGGCAGGTGCTGTCGGAGCGGTTCGGCGCGGACGTCGACGTGTACCCGGTGTTCAACGGGACCGGCGCGAACGTCGTCGCCCTCCAGTCGATGCTGCCGCGTTGGGGTGCCGTGGTCTGCGCGGAGACGGCGCACATCAACACCGACGAGAACGGTGCGCCGGAGCGGGTGGGCGGGGTGAAGCTGCTGCCGGTCCCGACTCCCGACGGCAAGCTGACACCCGAGCTCGTGGAGCGATACGGCCGCCGCCTGCACGACGAGCACCGAGCAGAGCCCGGGGTGGTCTCCGTCACCCAGTCCACGGAGCTCGGCACGGCCTACACGCCCGCCGAGCTGAGAGCCGTCGCCGACGCGGCCCACGCCCAGGGTCTGCGCCTGCACCTGGACGGCACCCGGCTCGCCAACGCGGCGGCGTCCCTCGGCGTGGAGCTGGCCGCACTGACTGGCGAGGCCGGCGTGGACGTGCTGAGCCTCGGCGGCACGAAGCTCGGCAGCCTGTTCGGCGACGCGATCGTCGTGCTCGAGCCCGCGGCGGTCGACGGCGTGACGTTCCTGCGCAAGGTCGACACCCAGCTGGCGTCGAAGATGCGCTTCGTCTCCGCGCAGCTGCTGGCGCTGTACGAGGGCGACCTGTGGCATCGGACGGCCAGCCACGCGAACGCGATGGCTGCCCGGTTGCGTGCCGGGCTCGACGGGATCCCGGGCGTCGAGCCGACGCAGGCGACCCAGTCGAACGCGGTGTTCACCCGGCTCCCCGCGCCGCTGGCCGCGCGGCTGCGCGAGCGCTGGCGGTTCTACGACTGGTCCGACGACGGCGCCGAGGTGCGGCTGATGTGCGCCTGGGACACGGCCGAGACCGACGTCGACGCCTTCGTCGCCGCGGCCCGCGACTGGGCCGACGGCGCCTGAGGCTCAGGGGCGGGGCTGGCGGTGCCGGTGCGGACGGTCGCCCGCCTCGTGCCGGCGGGGAGCCCCAGGCCCGGGGCGCGTTGACCGCGGACCCGCGTCGCGCGGTGCACGAGGCCCCGTGTCGAGGCGGATGTGCAGAGGCCGGCCGGCGACTCGCGTCCGCGACAGGCGCTCGAACGCCTCGGGCGTGAGTCCGTCCGGGATGTCGACGAGCGAGAAGCTGCCGAAGATGTCGATCTTGCCGATGTCCTTGCCGGACAGCCCGCCCTCGCCGGTGAGCGCGCCCACCAGCGCGCCCGGCTGCAGGCCGTCCCGGTGGCCGACGGAGACGCGGTAGCGCTGGGAGGTCGCGTCCCGGTCACGGTCGCGTCCGCGGGAGCCCTCGACGCGCCGCGGCCGCTCGGGCACGTCCGCGAGGCGAGCCAGCGCGTCGTCGAGGTCGTCGCCCTGCTCCGGCCGCGCCGCGGGTCCTTCGTCGCCGATGGCGAGCGCCGTCACGACGGCGAGCAGCTCCGTGACGTCCAGCCCCGGGTGCGCGGCCAGGTACTCGGCGATCGCCGTCCGCTCCACCTCGAGGCGGCCGGCGGCCGCGCGCTCGTCGGCCCGCGCGAGGAGTGCGGCGACCCGGTGCGCCGACACCTGGGCGGGCGTGGGCACCTGCACCTGCTCGATCGGCACGCGCGTGGTGCGCTCGATCAGCCGCAGGCGCGACTGCTCGGCCGGTGTGACGAAGGTGATGGCCTCGCCCGCGCGCCCGGCGCGGCCCGTGCGGCCGATGCGGTGGACGTACGGCTCGGCGCCGCGCGGCACGTCGTAGTTGACGACGAGGCCGATGCGCTCGACGTCGAGGCCGCGGGCCGCCACGTCGGTGGCGACCAGGACGCGCAGCGCACCGGTGCGGAGGCGGTCGACGATCTTCTCCCGCTCGCCCTGCGCGACGTCCCCGGACAGGTACGCCGCCTGCAGACCGCGGGCCACGAGCTCGCTGCCCACCCGCTCGGCGTCCTGGCGGGTGCGGACGAACACGATGGCGCCGTCGGCGTCGGTCGTGGCCAGCACCCGCACGAGCGCTCCGACCTTGTGGCGGTGCGGCACCACGGCGTACGTCTGGCGGACGGTCGAGACCGTGGACGCCTGCCGCGCGACGGCGACGTGGACCGGGTCGACGAGGTGCTGCTCGGCGACGCGCCGGATGCCGGCGGGCATCGTCGCCGAGAACAGCGCCACCTGGCGGCCGTCGGGGATGGCCTCGAGCACCCGGTCGACGTCCTCCGCGAAGCCCATCGTCAGCATCTCGTCGGCCTCGTCGAGCACCAGCATCGAGACCTGGCCGAGCACCAGGGTGCCGCGCTCGATGTGGTCGATGACGCGACCCGGCGTCCCGACGACGACCTGCGCGCCGCGCGCGAGCGCGCGCTGCTGGGGCAGGTACGGGGCACCGCCGTAGACCGCGACGACGGACACCCCGGGCAGGTGCGCTGCGAACGAGGTGAGCGCGTCGGCGACCTGGAGCGCCAGCTCCCGGGTCGGGGTGAGCACCACGGCCTGGACGGCGCCGAGGTCGCCGTCGACGCGCGCGAGCAGCGGCAGGCCGAAGGCGGCCGTCTTGCCGGTGCCCGTCTGGGCGATGCCGACGAGATCGCGCCCGTCCATCAGCGCCGGGATCGCATCCGCCTGGATCGCGGTCGGTGTGGTGAAGCCGAGGCCGGCGGCCGCGCGGTGCAGCGGCTCGGGCAGGGGCAGGTCGACGAAGTCGAGCGTGGGCACGGAGACGTCAAGGGACGTGGTCACAGCGAGAACCGTTCGTTCGGTGGGGGAGTGCGCCCGGGCGCCGGTGGCACCCGGCTCGTCGCACACCCCGACACATCGGCCGCCTGCGGCGGCCAGGACCTGACGAACGGAGGCGTTGCGCCTCTACCCACAGGGGTTCGCGACGAACTCGGTCCCCGAGTCTACAGGCCCAGGCGGGCCGCCTCGATCACCGGGCAGCGGTTCATCACCACGTCGAGGCCGGCGTCGAGGGCGCGCTGGGCCGCCTCCGGGTCGATCACCCCGAGCTGGAGCCAGACCGCGCGCGCACCGACCGCGATCGCCTCGTCGACGACGGGACCGGCCAACGTCGAGTTCACGAACAGGTCGACGACGTCGATCGGGCCCGGGACCTCGGCGAGCGTCGCGTACGCGGGCGCCCCGTGCACCGGCTCCGCCCGCGGGTGCACCGCCACGAGGTCGTGGCCCAGGTCCTGGAGCACCTCCGCGACCGAGTAGGCGCGGCGCTCGCGGTTCGCGGACAGCCCGACGACGGCCCACCGGGCGGGCGTCGTGACGAGGCGGCGGATGGTCTCGGGGTCGTTGAGCGTGCTCATCGGTCCCACCCTGTCATGTCGTGCACCCCGGGGGCGTCCGCGTTCCCTACCATGGTGGCCGGTCGGGGAAGGACGAGCACCGTGACGCAGATGGCGAACGCGAGCACACGCGTGCTCACGGTGCCCAACGCGATCTCGTTCGCGCGGCTGCTGCTGGTGCCGGTCTTCGCGGTGCTGCTCGCCCGCCACCAGGACGGATGGGCGCTGGTGGTGCTGGCCGTCTCGGGCGCGAGCGACTGGCTGGACGGCGTGATCGCTCGTCGCTGGAACCAGGTGAGCCGGCTCGGCCAGCTCCTGGACCCCGCGGCGGACCGCGCGTTCATCCTCGTCACGATCGTCGTGCTCGCCTGGCGCGAGGTGGTGCCCTGGTGGCTGGTGGCCGCCCTCGTCGCGCGCGACGTGCTGCTGGGCCTGGTCCAGCTGGCGGTCGGCCGCGCCGGCCACCCGCCGCTGCCGGTGCACCTGGCCGGCAAGGCCGGAACGTTCTGCTTGCTGTACGCCTTCCCGCTGCTGCTGCTGGGCGCGTGGGAGGGGGCGGTCGGCACCGTGGCGACCGTCGTGGGCTGGGCCTTCGCGATGTGGGGCGTCGGGCTGTACTGGTTCTCCGGCGCGCTGTACGCGGGCCAGGCGTACCGGCTCCTGCGGCACCCGGCGGGGGAGGGCGTCTGATGGCGCGGCACGCCCCGGCGGTGGCTCCGACCCGCGCGGTCGACGAGTCGATGACTCTGCTCAACGAGCTGCAGCGCCGGCCCCTCGACCCGGGGTACGCGGAGGCCGCGGCCCGCCGTTCGGCCACCGGCGGAGCCCGTGGGCCGGTGTGGCGGGTGGCCGTGCTCGTCATGGCCGCCGGGCTCGGCCTCGGAGTGGCCGCGGCGTCGCTGACGCTGCGCGAGCCGACGACCGGCGACCGCCAGGCTCGCCAGATGCTCGAGCAGCAGGTGGCACAGCGCAAGGACGCCGTGGCGGCGCTCGAGGCTGCCAACAGCCAGACGGCCGCGGAGATCGCGGCCCTTCAGGACGCCGCGCTGCGCTCGGAGGACCCGATGCTCCTCGACGAGACCCGGCGCTGGTCCGTCGCAGCCGGCACGGCCCCGGTGGTGGGCCCAGGCCTTCGGGTCGTCCTCTCGGACGCGCCGGCCGCCGCCGAGGACACGGAGGACCTGGACCTGCGGGTCCAGGACGTCGACCTCCAGGTGCTGGTGAACGGCCTGTGGGCCGCCGGCGCCGAGGCGGTGGCCGTCAACGGCCAGCGCCTGACGGCGATGAGCGCCATCCGTAGCGCGGGCAGCGCGGTGCTGGTCGACCTGGTGCCGCTCGTGGGCCCCTACACCGTCGACGCCGTGGGCAACGCCGGCGAGCTGCAGGCGAACCTCGCTCGCTCGTCGGCGGGGCAGCACGTCGCGATGCTGCACGCGACGTACGGGATCGGCCTCCAGATGAGCTCCGTGGGTGAGCTGGAGCTGCCGGGCTCGACGGTGGCCACGCTCCGGCAGGCGAACGTGCCGGACGACGCGATGGTTGCGGAGAGGCTGACGGAGTCGCCCCGGGCGACGGTCGGGTCCGACGAGGGGGGGATGGTGCCGTGATCGCGTTCCTGGGCCTGGTGATCGGGGTGATCGTCGGCCTGCTGGTGCAGCCGACCGTCCCGGTCGAGCTCCAGCCCTACCTGCCGATCGCCGTGGTGGCCGCTCTCGACGCCCTGTTCGGCGGCCTGCGAGCGCTCCTGGACGGGATCTTCGACGACAGGGTGTTCCTCACCTCGTTCTTGTCGAACGTCGTCGTCGCCGCCTTCATCGTGTTCCTGGGTGACCAGCTCGGTGTCGGCACGCAGCTGTCGACCGCGGTCGTGGTGGTGCTCGGGATCCGCATCTTCTCCAACGCGGCCTCGATCCGCCGCCACCTGTTCAAGGCCTGAGCGATGTCCGACGACTCCAACGACAGCGCCGGGACGACGAGCCCGCCGGTGACCGGCTGGGCCGCGCTGCGGGTGGCTCTGCGGCCCCGCGCCACCCGAGCGCAGCTGCTCGCCGGGGTGTTGTGCGCCGTGCTGGGCTTCGCCGTCGTCGTCCAGGTGCGCCAGGCCGGTGACTCCGACCTCTCGGAGCTGCGCCAGGACGACCTGGTGCGCCTGCTGGACGAGACCTCGACCCGGGCCGACCAGCTCAGTCAGGAAGCCACGGCGCTTCAGCGCGAACGCGACGAGCTGGTGTCCGGCTCGGACTCCCGCCAGGCTGCGCTGGACGCCGCCCGCCGGAACGCCGCGGTCCAGGGCATCCTGTCCGGCCGCCTGCCGGCAGAAGGCCCCGGGGTCCGGGTGACGATCGACGACCCGGAGCACTCCGTGCGGCCGGTGACACTCCTCAACATGCTCGAGGAGCTGCGGAACGCCGGCGCCGAGGCGATCCAGCTGGACGACCAACGCGTCACGGCCAGCAGTGCCTTCACGGGCGCCGCCGGCTCCGTGCAGCTCGACGGGACCACGCTGGAGGCGCCGTACACCTGGTTGGTGATCGGCGACCCCGACACCATCGCCACCGCCCTGGAGATCCCGGGAGGTGCGCTGGCGTACGTGCGCAACGACAGGGGTTCGGGCCGGGTGGACAAGCTCGACGACGTCTCGGTCAGTGCCATCCGCGAGCTGCCCGATCCCGTCTACGCGACGCTGGCCCCCGCCGAGCCGTCCTGACCTCGAACCACCCGCCGAAGGGCTGTGCGGCGGGGTCACCTGCCGCATAGGGTGTCTGGACCAGGGGCACGGTGCTGCGCGACGCGGGGAGGTTGCACATGAGTGACGGTCCGAACTCCCCGTGGTCCGGGCCTGTGAGCGAGCCGCCGCGGGGGCCGGAGACGACGGTCTCGCTGCCCGGGGCGGAGCCGGTCGACTACGAGCAGGTGCCCGGCCTGACCGCCGACGAGGTGGCCGCCGTGCAGGCGCTGCCGCCGACCTCCGCGCTCCTCGTCATGCAGCACGGGCCGAGCGCCGGAGCGCGGTTCCTGCTCGATGCGGAGCGGATCACCGCCGGCCGCAGCACCGCCGCCGACATCTTCCTCGACGACGTCACGGTCTCGCGCAAGCACGCGGAGTTCGTGCGCGAGGGCTCCACGTTCTGGGTGCGTGACGTCGGCTCGCTCAACGGCACGTACGTCAACCGCGAACGGATCGACCAGGTCGCCCTGCGCGGTGGCGACGAGGTGCAGATCGGCAAGTTCCGGATGACGTTCCACCCCAGCCCGCACCGTGAGGGTGCGGCCGCGTGAGCGGTGGTGCAGGGCGCGCGGCCGATCGTGACTGGGCGCCGCACGGGGACGAGCCGAGCCGTGCGCCCGGGAATGGCGGCGAGCCGTGGCCGCGCGGCATCTCGCGGCGGGCGTCGATGCGGATCTCGGACGTCCTGGCCGCGCTCCAGATCGAATTCCCCGCGGTCACCACGTCGAAGCTGCGGTTCCTCGAGGAGCAGGGCCTCATCACACCCGTGCGCACGCCGGCCGGGTACCGCCAGTACTCGCCGGCGGACGTCGAGCGGCTGCGCTACGTGCTGCGCTGCCAACGCGACCGGTACCTGCCGCTCAAGGTGATCGGCGAGCGGCTGGCGGCGCTCGACGCGGGGGAGGAGGCCGAGGCTGCCCCGCGTGCCCGGCTCGCGACCAGCGACGGCGTCCCGGCCAACGGCGCACCGAGGTGGACCACCGACGTGCTGGCGCAGGAGGCCGGCGTCAGCGTCGAGCTGGTGTCGGAGCTGGTGGCTGCGGGGGTGCTGCGCTCGAACGCGCGAGGGTCGTTCGACCTCTACGCGCGCGACGTGGTCCGCGCGGCCGCGCGCCTCGCCGAGCACGGTCTCGATGCTCGCCACCTGCGCACGTTCCGCACGGCGGCGGACCGGCAGCTCGATCTCGTCGAGCAGGTGGTCGCCCCCGTCCGCGGCCAGCGTTCCTCGTCGTCCCGCGCGCGCGCCGGTACCCTCGCCGCGGAGCTGGGCGAGCTGTGCAGCCAGCTGCACACCGCGTTGGTGCGCGCCTCCCTGGCCGACCTCGACGCCTGAGCGAGGTGCCCGGAGGCGGCGCCGTTTGCCCGCCGGAGACGTACCGTGGAGGGGTGACGGACGGCACCGGTCTGGTCGAGGTCGAAGTTGTCGGCGTGCGCACGCACGTCGGCGACGACGAGACCGTGGTGCTGCTGCTCGACCCGGAGTCCGGGCTCCTCGTGCCGATCCTCATCGGCCCCGCAGAGGCCAGTGCGATCGCCTCCGCGCAGGCCGGCATCGTGCCGCCGCGGCCGATGACCCACGACCTGCTCAAGGACGCCTTGCTGGCGGCGGGCGCGACGGTGCGCCGGGTGGAGATCACGCAGCTCGTCGACGGCGTGTTCCATGCGGCGCTGGTGCTCGGCTCCGGCAGCCGAGTGGACTCGCGGGCGTCCGACGCCATCGCCGTCGCGCTGCGCTTCGAGTGTCCGGTGCTCTGCGCCGGACAGGTGCTGACGGCCGCGGGTGTCGAGGTGCGCACGGTCACCGCGGAGGAGGACATCGAGGAGTTCCGAGAGTTCCTCGACTCGGTCTCCGCCGAGGACTTCGCCACCGGCGAGGAGCCGGGCGATCCTGACTCACCTTCAAGTGGAACCTGAGACACGCCGGGCGCGACACGCCCCACGGGGTTCGTTGCGCCGGGCACGCCCGCGGCCTAGCGTTGCGCCCAGGCCGACCGACCAGGTAGGAGGGCTACCCGTGACCACTCGGGACAACGCCGACGAGGCCAAGATCCTGCCGCAGGCTGCGCAGGGTCTGCTCTTCGACGACGACCTGCCTGACCTCGACGACTCGGCGGTCGGCTATCGCGGCACCACGGCGTGCGGGGCGGCAGGCATCACGTACCGACAGCTCGACTACTGGGCCAGGACCGGGCTCGTCGAGCCGTCCGTGCGCCCTGCGACGGGCTCCGGCACGCAGCGGCTCTACAGCTTCCGCGACATCCTCGTGCTCAAGGTCGTCAAGCGGCTGCTGGACACGGGTGTCTCGCTCCAGCAGATCCGGACCGCCGTGACGCACCTACGGGCGCGTGGCGTCGACGACCTCTCGAAGATCACGCTGATGTCGGACGGCGCCTCCGTCTACGAGTGCACGTCGCCCGACGAGGTGATCGACCTCGTCCAGGGTGGGCAGGGAGTGTTCGGCATCGCGGTCGGACGGGTCTGGCGCGAGGTCGAGGGCACGCTGGCCGAGCTGCCGACCGAGCGGGCGGACGACGAGGCGCCCGCGGCCTTCTCCGGGCTCGACGAGCTGGCCGAGCGCCGCAAGGCGCGCACCGCCGGCTGAGC
>JAEXPS010000180.1 GCA_023438885.1 Actinomycetes bacterium | reverse complement strand
CGGCAGGGATCGGCTCGGCCACGGCTGGCGCGCCGGTGGGCGCCGGGGCGCCCTCGCCGGCGGCCGTGACGACCCACCCGAGGTCGAGCGCCCCGGCCTCGGCCGTGACGGACGTCGGGGCACCCGTGGGCGGGGGCGCGGCGGCCACGGCTCCCGTCGCCCCGCTGACACCGAGTCCCGCGGCGACGGCGATCGCCAGGGCTCGCCGCACCACCGCGGGAGCGCACTGCCGCACGCACGCCTCACCCCGCCGCCAGGTGGCACCCGCAACCCTGGCGCCCAGGCAGGCGGCGGCCAGCGCCGCGGAGGCGGCGAGCCACAGCAGCACCACGGAGCCGGCGCCGAGCACGGCCAGCTCCACGAGCTCGTCCGGCCCCGACCCTCCATCTCGGAGCAGCTCGCCCGCGCGTGCCGCCAGCACGAGCGCGGCCCCGCCGCAGACCACCCCTGCCCCGCCGAGGGCGAGCGCGCGGCCCGCCATCCGCCGGGACGTCCCTGCCATGACGCCCATCGGAACTCCTCGTTGTTCTGTTGTGATGCTGTTTGATTACGTTTGATGTCACACGGTTGCGATAGGTGTACCGGCTCGTCCATCCGAAGGGAAGCCGCGGGAGTCGGATGTCACCCGGATGGGGGCCTGCGCAGGGCAACGTGACCCGTTCGGCCCTGCACCGAGCTCTCACCGCGGCCCTACCGTGCCGTCCGTGCGGTGGCAGCTGCTCTTTGCGGACCTGGAGTCCCAGCTCGCCACCGCACGCGCGCAGGAGGCGCTCGCCGCCGTTCCCGACCTGGTCCGCGCCGAGCGCGCGACGATCCGGCTCGCGGACCGCGTGCGGGCGTCGGTGGGCAGCCGGCTGCTGGTGCACCTCGGGGACGTCGCGGGGGAGCGTGACACCGTCGTCGGCGGCCTGCTCGCCGACGCGAGCCCGGAGTGGCTGCTGCTGGCCGGGCCAGGGTCGCGTCAGTCGCTCGTGCCGCTCGGCGCAGTCCAGGCGCTGGGCGGTCTCGCGTCGCACGCAGCGCCCGACCAGGGTCCGGTGCGCTCGCGCCTCGGCCTGCCCCACGTGCTGCGGGCGCTCGCCCGCGACCGTGTCGAGGTCCAGGTCTGCACGGCCGCGCGCTGTCTCGTCGGCCGGCTCGACAGGGTCGGGGCCGACCAGCTCGACGTCACGCCGGCCACCGGCGCGTCCTGGACCGTGCCGCTCGCCGCACTGAAGGTGGTGCGCTCGTCGTGAGCGGTCAGTGGTCGCCCGAGCGGGCCGCGGCGCGTGCGCGGGTCTGCTCGTACATCCGCTGGATGTACGCCTCCAGCTGCGCCTCCTCGACGCGCCAGATGCCCCGCCCGCCGAGCTGGATCGCCGGAAGGTCGCCGCTCAGCACCAGCGACCGGGCCTGCTGGGCCGAGACGTTGAGCACTTCCGCCACGTCGGCGAGCGTCAGGAAGCGCGGAGCCATGCCCGCAGTGTGGCACGGCCCGGGCGACGAGCCCGGCTATCCACAGGCGGTCGCCGCGCGCAGGCGCGGCGCCGCGACAATGTGCCGGGCGGACGGCACCGGACAGGGGGACCGATGGACATCTCGACGCTCGACCTGCCCGCCACGGCGGCGCCGCGACTGCGCCGGCCGGGCTGGCGTGACCCGAGTCTGCTGACCGGGCTCGCCCTGGTGGCCGGGTCCGTGGCGCTCGGCTCGTGGGTGGTGCGCAACGCCGAGGCGAGCGTGCCGGTGTACGCGGTGCGCGACACGGTGGTGCCCGGTTCCTCGATCGACGCGGGCGACCTCGTCGTCGCCGACGTGCGGCTCGGGTCCGGGCTGGACCGCTACCTGCGGGCCGACGAGCCCCTGCCGGCGGGGGCCGTCGCGCTGCGGACGGTCGGGGCCGGTGAGCTCCTGCCGCGGGCGGCGCTCGGCGCGGCCGACGACCTCGCGCTGCGCCCGGTCGCCGTCCCCGTGCGCGGCGAGCTGCCGGACGCCGTGCGCACCGGCGCGCAGGTGGACCTGTGGCTGACGCAGGAGGGTGAGCCGGAGCAGCTCGCCGGGGCGCTGACGGTCGCGCAGGTGGACCGGCCGGAGGGGGCGTTCGCTGCCGGCGGCACCGCCACCGTCCACGTGCTGGTGCCGCAGGAGCAGCTGCCGGACGTGCTCGCCGCTCTCGCCGGCGACGGGCGGGTCGACGTCGTCGCCGTGCCGGGGAGCTGAGGTGGCGGTCGGTGTGCTGTGCGCCGTGCAGGGGCCGGCGGAGACGGCGCTGGTGCAGGCCGTGGAAGCGACCGGCGGCCGGATGGCCGTGACGCGTCGCTGCGCCGACCTCGTCGAGCTGCTCGCCGCTGCCGAAGCCGGGCTGGGGCGGGTGGCGCTCGTCTCGGCCGAGCTCGAGCACCTCGACCGGGACACGGTCGCGACGTTGCACCGCGGCGGGGTTCGGGTGGTGTGCGTCGCCGACCAGGCGCGGCCCTGGCTCGTCGACCGGCTCGCGGCGGTCGGAGCCGACCTCGTCGTGCCGCCTCCCGGCGACGCCGGTGCCGCCCGTGGCGTGGTCGAGCGGGCCCTCGCCCTCCTCGACGCCGTACCGGACCACCTGCCTGACTGGGCGGTGAGCGACCCGGCCGAACCGGCGCGCCGTGGCCACGTCGTGGCGGTGTGGGGCCCCACCGGTGCCCCGGGCCGCACCACGGTCGCGGTCAACCTCGCCGCGGAGCTGGCGCACCTCGGCCGCTCGACGCTGCTGGCCGACGCCGACACCTACGGCGGCTGCGTGGCCCAGGTGCTCGGGCTGCTCGACGAGGCGCCGGGCATCGCGGCGGCGGCGCGCGCCGCGGCACAGGGGACGCTCGACCTACCCGCCCTCGCCCGGCTCGCACCGCTCGTGGCGGACCGGCTGCGGCTGCTGTCGGGGGTCTCGCGGCCGGACCGCTGGCCCGAGCTCTCGTCGGCCGCGCTCGACGCGGTGTGGGCCACGGCCCGCTCGCTGGCGGAGTGGACCGTGATCGACACGGGGTTCTGCCTGGAGCAGGACGAGGCACTGACCTACGACACGCGCGCCCCGCAGCGCAACGCCGCCGCGCTGTCCGCGCTGGGCGCGGCCGACGTCGTGGTCGCCGTCGGGTCGGGCGACCCGGTGGGGGTGGCGCGGCTGGTGCGAGCTCTCGTCGAGCTGGACGCCCTCGCCCTGGGCGCCCGCCGGATCGTGGTGGTCAACCGCGTGCGGGCATCCGTCAGCGGCCCCGACGCCCGCCGGGCGGTCCTCGACGCGCTGGCGCGGTACGCCGGGGTCACCGATGCGCTCGTGGTGCCCGACGACCGCGCGGCGTGCGACCGGGCCCTGCTGGCCGGCCGGACGCTGCGCGAGGCGGCGCCCGCCTCATCTGCTCGGCAGGCGATCGCCGGGGTGGCGGCGCGGCTCGCCGCCGCCGTGCCCGCCGCGTGAGCCGGCCGACCGGCACACTGGGCTCGTGCGCGTCTACCTTCCCGCGACCCTCGATGCCCTCCCGCCCGAGCAGGTCGGTCCGGGCCGCGCCCACGCCGTGACGCCCGAGCTGAGGGCGGCGCTGCCGGGGGAGGACGACGAGGGCTGGGAGTACGCCGCGCTGCTGGCGGCGGCCGACGACGCACTGCTGCTGCTGGCGACGCGCCCGGCCGCCCCGCGGCTGCGCGTGGTGCTCGCCGCGGACGTGCCGGACACGCTGGTGGACGGTGGCACCGGGCCGGACGAGCCGGCGAGCGCCGTGGACCTGGTGGCCGGGGTGCCGTGGCACACGGTGGTCAGTGTGCACGTCGACGAGCCGGCCGCTTCCGCGGACGTCGTGGCGGCGCTGGCCGGAGACGCGGATGCCGAGGAGCGCCTCGTCGAGCGCGAGCTGCTCTGGTACGACGTCACCGAGGTGGGCCGCATCCCCACCTGAGGGCACACCGGGGCGGTTTGGTGCCGCCACCGCGCTCCGGTAGTCTTCTCGGCCGGTACGACCTCCGGTTGTGCCGCTCGGCTCGCCCTCGAGGCGGCCGGCGGACGCCCGGGAGTCATACCCCCATGGGGTATGGTGTAATTGGCAGCACGAGGGATTCTGGTTCCCTTAGTCTTGGTTCGAGTCCAGGTACCCCAGCGATGACCAGCGCAGTCGCTTCCCGTCCGGGGCATCGGCTACGATGGTCACCCGCTTCGAGGTTCGCCTCGAGGCAGTGTCAGGCCCCCGTTGTGTAGCGGCCTAGCACGCCGCCCTCTCACGGCGGTAGCGCCGGTTCGAATCCGGTCGGGGGTACGAACGAAGAAGGCTCGGCCGGATGGCCGGGCCTTCTTCGTTCATAGGCTCGAAGACGGTCCGGCGGGGGACGAGTCGCCAGCGGCGCCGCTGCCGGCTACGCGACGGTGCGCTCCGCGCGGCAACCGACGAGCGAGAGCGCCCGGAACCGGTTGTAGCGCTGGATCACGACGAACGGGAGATTGGTGGCGACCCCGTAGGCGACGAGCAGCGCCGAGGCGAGCGGAGGGTTCCACAGGATGAACAGCGGCCCGCAGAACAGTGCCCACCAGTGTCCCAGCTCGGCCCGGCGCGTCTCGCGGACGAACAGCTCCAGCCCGGCGGTGTCGTGCGCAGGGAGGTGACGCTTGCTGGTTCCGCCGGGGAACATCGCCCCGGCGTCCGGCAGCCGGTCTTTCCAGCGATGGATCGCGAGGCGACGGCGATACCACCGGCCGCCCTCCTCGAACCCGCGCGGCCGCAGCAGCCATCCGTCGTGGCCCAGCCGGTCGGCGGACAGGCGGTACGCCGCGTAGCCGGTACCGGCGTGGAACACGCCCCAGGCGACGACGTCCGCGACCGCCGTCAGGCCGGGCGACAGCACGAACCGCAGCATCAGGTCGCCTCCTCGGCCGGCCGGCCGCGGCGCAGGTCGACGTCGCGGCCCCGCCAGCGGACCGAGCGCCTGACGGCCGTCAGCGCGGCCGAGCGCGCGAAGACGAGGTCGAACGCGAGCAGGGGCACCGGGAACAGCGCCCACGTCCACCAGCGGAACGACCCGACCCGGCGCAGGAGCACGCGCAGCTGCCACGCCGCGAACACCCAGGCGGTCGCCCACAGGAGGGGGGAACCCTGTGCCAGCCGCCCGGCCACACCGGTCACCGCCGCAAGCGTCGACAGCAGCGCCCCGACCGCGATGGCGTGGTGGGCGCTGATCCACACCACGCTCGCCAGCACGGCACGCGGGTCGGCGGCCGCCGCACCGGAGGCGACGTTCTTGGTCCACCCGGACACCAGCTGGCGGATCCCTCCCGGGTAGCTCCTCATCCGCACCGACGACCCGCCCATCGCGCACCACACCGGGAGGCCGGCGCGGCGGTAGGCGGCGGCGAGCCGCGCGTCGTCGAGGATCTCTCCGCGCACGGCGCCATGGCCGCCGGCGGTCTCGTAGTCGGCCCGGGACGTCACGAGGCAGGGGCCGAACGCGATCGGCCGTGCCGTGGGGCGTCGGGCGAAGGCGCCGCTGGCCAGCACGGCCGTCGCGTTGAAGTAGGAGGAGAGCTGCTCGGAGGTGCGAACCGCCGTGTGGAACGGCTGGACCGACACGAGTCCGCCGTGCTCGCGGCGAAGGTCGAGGAGCGACGCGAGTGCGGTGGGAGCCAGCCGGGTGTCGGCGTCGAGGAACAGCAGCGTCTCGGCGCGGGTCGCGCGAGCACCCAGGTGACAGGCCCACGCCTTGCCGGTCCATCCGGGGGGAGGCGGGGGAGCGCTCACCAGGCGTGCTCCCGCAGCCCGCGCCACGGCGGCCGTCCCGTCCCGGGAGCCGTCGTCGACCACGACCACCTCGGCACAGGTGACGGTGCCGCGTCGCACCGCGTCCAGCAGCCC
The DNA here is from genome assembly GCA_023438885.1 of Actinomycetes bacterium. Lineage (GTDB taxonomy): Bacteria > Actinomycetota > Actinomycetes > Actinomycetales > Cellulomonadaceae > Cellulomonas. The sequence goes on along the minus strand of JAEXPS010000180.1, from coordinate 21,291 downwards.
GGGAAGCGAGGCCTCCTCGTCGCGCGCCGGGACGACGACCGCGACCTCGCCCGGGTGCGCTCCGGGCGGGCTCGGGTCGGGGGCCGGCACCGTGCTCAGCCCCCGCAAGGACCAGCTCGGAAGTGCGCTCGCTGCCAGCAGCGCGGCGACGAGGACCTCGCCGGTCACGGTCGATCCCGGCCGGGAGACAGGAGCAGCGGCATGCCGCCGTCCGGATGCACCGCGACCTGCGCCCGGCAGGCGGGCCGGGTCCACGCGGGCGGCACGTCGACGCGGTACGCCGACAGGAGCCTGCTGAGCACGACGACCATCTCGCCGAGGGCGAACTCACGGCCGATGCACAGACGCGGCCCCTGCCCGAACGGCAGGTAGACCGAGCGCGGCGGCTCCGCCCCCAGGAAGCGTTCGGGCCGGAAGTCCAGCGGCGCCGGCCAGGAGTCGTGCCGACGGTGCGCGAGCCAGGGACTGATGATCGCGAGGGTGCCGGGCGGAACCTCGAGGCCGCTCAGGACGTCCGGACCGAGCGCGCGGCGCGAGATCACCCACGCGGGCGGGTACAGGCGAAGCGCCTCGTCGATCGCGGCGCGGGTCCACGGCAGCGTGTCGCGGTGCTCGAGCAGGGACACCGGCGACGGGCGACCGGCCAGCTCGGCGCGCACGTTCCGCTGGATCTCCGGGTGCTCCGCGAGCAGCATCAAGGTCCAGGTCAGCGCCGCCGCGACGGTCTCGTGCCCGGCAATGACCATGGTGACGAGCTCGGCGCGGATCTGCGCATCGGTGAGGTCGCTGTCGAGCAGCAGACCGAGCAGGTCGTCGCCACCCCGGGCGCGGGCGCGGCGCTGCGCGACGACGTCGGCGGTGATGGAGTCGAGGCGGCGGCGGGTCGCCCGCAGCCGGAGGTTGCTGGGTGTCGGCGCCCATCGCGCGCCGGGCAGGACCGAGCGCCCGAGCCGGACCACGAGCTCGGAGGCCCGGCTCGTGGCGTCGAGCAGCGCCCCTGCCTGAGGCGACAGATCGGTGGAGAACAGCGCCCGGCCGACTGCGTCCAGGCCGATCCGATGGGTGAGCGCGGCGACGTCCACGACCGCCCCCGTGCGAGGGGTGCCGACCAGCGCACCGTCGATGGCTGCGTCCGCAGCGAGCCTCACCTCGCCGCTCACGGCCTCGAGCCGTCGGTGGTGGAAGGCGGGCGCCGCCAGGCGCCGGTGCTCGATCCAGTTCGGCTCGGCCGAGGCGAGCAGGCCCTGCCCGGTGACGCGCGCCAGCGCGGAGTACTGGATCGTCTGCTTGCCCCAGTTGCGTGCCGCACCCTGCAGGACGTGCCGGACGGCATCCGGGTCGTTGACGAGCAGCGCCGGGGGGCCGGGCACCGGGAAGGCGACGAGGTCGCCGTGTCGCTGCCAGACCGCCATGAGGAAGGCGAGCGGGTCGTGCCTGATCGAGCGGAAGGCACGCGCCATCTCCACGGTCGTCGGGCCCGGAACCCCCAGCTCGGCCGGGCGCATCGTCTGCCACCGGGCGGCGGGGCTCACGGACGCTCCTGCCCGCGGCGGCCCAGCCACACCCACACCATGCAGGAGGTCAGGACGAGCCCGAACCCGAAGAGCAGGTCCTCGACGGGGGCGTAGAGGATCCGGCCGTCGCCGAAGGCCTGGACCTGGCCGTCGCCGACGATCGCCCCGGGCGCGTAGCGCACGATCCGGCGACCGGTGAGCCAGCCGTTCGCCAGGAGCTGGAAGCAGACGATGATCCCGTAGGCGATCCACCAGGTGCGCGTGCTCGTCAGCCGCGTCCGCATGCCCCAGCGGTCGAGCGCGACGACGGCGATCGCGACCACGAGGGCCAGTGCGGTGTAGCTCATCGGACCCGCCGTCGCTCGCGCGCCACCGTGTCCCGGGGCTCGCCGCGGGCGCTCGTGGAGGCGACCGTGACCGCCTCGAACGTCAGCACCGCCACCAGCGGGATCACGACGAAGAACGCGACCTCCTCCAGCGGCAGGCCGGCGACCCGCCACGGCAGGGTCTGCGCCTCGTCGAACCACCAGTGGCCCTGGTGGGTGGCGTACAGGTCCCAGGCCAGGAACGGCGCACCCGCCAGGACGATCGTCAGGAGCAGCCGCCGGGGCTGGTGCAGCACGTCGAGCCTGAAGACGCGCACGAGAGGAAGGGTGCAGGCCAGGCAGAAGGCCAGCATCGCGACGTAGGACCACTGCGGCGCGCTCATCGTCTGCTCCCGGACCGGTCGGGCCCGGGCGCCGGGACCGGCAGCGCCGACCGGTCGCCGCTCAGGCGCTTCAGCACGAGCTCGGCGCTGATCAGGCACATCGGCAGTCCCACGCCGGGAACGGTGCTGGCCCCCGCGTAGAGCAGCCCGTCGACCTTCGCGGAGGCGTTGCGCGGGCGCAGGAACGCGCTCTGCCGCAGCGTGTGCTCGAGCCCGAGGGCGCCCCCTCGCCACGAGTGGTAACGCGTGGCGAAGTCCTGCGGGCCGAGCGTGTGGCGCACGAGGATCCGCTCGCGCAGCCCGGCGATGCCGGCCCACCGCGCCACCTGGTCGACCGCGGTGTCGACCACCCGCTCCACCGCCGGCGAGCCCTCGCCGTCCGGACCGCCGCGGCCGATCGCCGTGTCGGCCGGGACAGGGACCAGGAGGAAGAGGTTCTCGCACCCCTCGGGAGCCACGGAGGGGTCGGTCTGGGACGGCTTGCAGACGTACAACGAGGCGGGGTCCGGAACGCGCGGGTGATCGCCGAAGACGGCGGAGAAGTTGCGCTCCCAGTCCGCGGTGAAGAACAGCGAGTGATGGGGGAGCTCGGGCAGCCTGCCCCGCACCCCCAGCAGCCCGAGGACGGCACCCGTCCCCGGCGCCCGCCGCCGCCAGACCCGCTCCGGGTGGGTCTGCAGCGAACGCGGCAGCAGCGCTGTCTCGACGTGGTGGAGATCGGCGGCGCCGACGACGACGTCGGCGGCGAGCGTCCGCCGCAGCCCGTGCGCCTGATACTCCACCCCCGCCACCGTGGGCCGGCCGGTGCGCTGGTCCGTCACGGTGACGATCCGCGTGGCCGGCGATCGGGTGTGCAGGCGGGCGCCGTGCCGCTCGGCCAGTCCGGCGATCACCTCGACGAGCCGCGTGAAGCCGCCCTGCGGGTAGAGCACACGGTCGCCCAGGTCGAGCGCGCTCATCAGGTGGTACATGCTCGGCGTGCGAGAGGGGGCCGAGCCGAGGAAGACGGCCGGGTACCCGAGCAGCTGACGGAGGCGATCGTCGGAGAACCGTGAGGCGACGTGGGAGCCGAGCGAACGGGTCATCAGCCGGGCGAGCCGCGGCGCGCGGCGCAGCAGCTCGGGGTGCAGGAGCGACGAGAAGGACTCGAAGCTGGTGTAGAGGAACCGGCTCAGCGCCATGCCGTAGGCCTCCTCGGCCGACTCCAGGTAGGCGTCGAACCGGGCGCCGGCGCCCTGCTCGAGCGACTCGAACAGCGCGCGGTTGTGGGCGCGGTCGGGGCGCACGTCGGCGAAGGCCTCGTGCTTCTCGAAGAAGACGCGGTAGCTCGGGTCGACGACCGTCAGGTCGAGCTCGCGCTCGGCAGAGGTTCCGAGCAGGGCGAAGAAGTGCTCGAACACCTCGGGCATCAGGTACCAGGACGCGCCGGTGTCGAACCGGAACCCCTCACGCTCGATGCTGCCCACCCGGCCGCCGAGCTCGTCGTTCTTCTCCAGCACGTCGACGCTGTGGCCGTGCGCGGCGAGGAGGGCCGCCGTGGCCAGGCCGGCGACGCCACCGCCGACGACGGCGACGCGCTGGGCGCTCACCCATGGCTCCCGGCGAGCACACCGGCCGCGAGCCGCAGCTTGACGGGGTCCGGCACCCGCACGCGCGTCCGCCGGATCTCGGCCGCCGGCGTCGCGCGGAGGCGGGCCGCCAGCTCGGCGAAGGCGGCGTGCGCGACCTTGACGGCCCGGCGGCTGCTCGACGGGAGGGCCTTGATGGCGACGGCCGCGGCGTCGAGGTCGGCCTGGATGTCGTCGAGAATCCGGTCGCGGTCGGCATCGCAGAAGTGCGCAAGGTCGAGGCCGGGGAAGTAGGAGCGGCCCAGGGTGTCGTGGTCGTCCGCGAGGTCGCGCAGGAAGTTGACCTTCTGGAACGCGGCACCGAGCCGCCGGGCGCCCGGAGCCAGACGGTGGTAGGCGACGGCCCGGTCCGCGGTGCCGGCGACGAAGACCCGCAGGCACATCAGTCCGACGACCTCCGCGGAGCCGTAGACGTAGCGTTCGAAGCTCTCGGGGGTGTGGGCGGTGGTCTCGAGGTCCATGCGCATGGAGGCGAAGAACGGGTCGACCAGCTCGGCTCCGATCCCGGCGGCACGCGCCGTGCGGGCGAACGCGTGGACCACGGGGTTGGCGCTGTACCCGTCGCGCAGTGCGTGGTGCACCTCCTGCTGCAGCCAGGTGAGCATCCGTTCGCGCGAACCGCTCCGGAGTGCTGGTTCGGGGCTGTCCACGATCTCGTCGGCGATCCGGACCAGGGCGTAGACGTTGCGGACGTGCGTGCGGACTGGCTGGGCGAAGAGCCGCGACGCCAGGCCGAACGAGGTGGAGTAGCGGCGGACGACGAGTGCCGACATGCTCTCGCAGACACCGTCGTAGAGCGTGCGGGCAGACCGTCGGGGAAGCAGGGACAGGCTCATGCCGCCACCTCGCGCCGGTTTGCGGAGGGCGTGGACGTCAAGGCGATGATCGAGTCGACCGGAAGGCCGAGCGCTGCCGCCGTCGCACGGGCGTGAGCGAGGTGGGACCCGGCGAGCTCCTCGACGAAGCGGCGCGACCCGGAGCTGGTGAACAGCAGGCGCACGTCGCGCACCTCCTGCGCGGTGAGGTCGCGACCGAGGAAGGAGCTGATCCGCTCCCAGTGCGCCGTGGTGCGGGCGTGCGCCAGCAGTGGTGTCTGCTTGCGGGCTCGCAGGTCGGCGGTGGTGCTCTTGCCGCTGACGGCGGGGTCGCCGAAGACGCCGACGAGGTCGTCGAGCAGCTGGAACGCGATGCCGAGGGAGCGCCCGAGCCGGCCCAGGGCCGCGACGGTCGCCTGGTCCGCGTCGGCGAGCACAGCCCCTGCCTGGAGGGGCAGGGTGAAGGAGTAGGCGCTGGTCTTGTTCTCCTCCATCGCCAGGCACTCCTCCAGGGAGGCGATCTCGACGCCGAGGGGGAGGCGCACGTCGGCCAGCTCGCCGGCGGCGGTCGTGTGCAGGGCCGCGTCGAACAGGTCGAGCAGGCGGTCGACGACCTCGGGTGGGGCGCCGCAGGTGGCGACCGTGCGGATCGCGGCGGCGAGTGCCAGGTCGCCGGCCAGGATGCCGGCCGTACGGCCGTACTGCGCAGCGCCCGAAGGCTCCGCACCCTCGGCCAGGGCGCGCGCCCGGAAGGTGCCGCTGACGTTGAGGCGTCCCCGCCTGACCTCGTCGCCGTCGATGACGTCGTCGTGGATGACGAAGGCGGTGTGGAGCAGCTCGACCGCGGCGCCGATCTCGACGGCGGCCGCCGGTCGACCGCCCTCGAGGGCCGCGTGGACGGTCGTCACCAGCGCGGGGCGGAAGCGCTTGCCGCCCGCGGCGGCTGCGACCAGCGCCTCCCACAGGCTCGCCTGTGTCGGATCGGTCGCTTCGGCGCGCTCGCGGCCTTGGTCCAGCCGCCGGCCAAGGGCCTCGTCGGTTGCTTCCGGCATCGGGGTCCTCCCACCTGGCGCGCCTCACGCCGTCCTGTCCGAAGCTATGCAAGACTCCTAACCGAATCTACGCAAGACTTCTGAATAGGTCCCGATAATGACAGTGTCGACGCCGCAGCACCTCCTCGCGATCGGTGAGCTCGCCGAGCGCACGGGCGTCCCCCAGGCGACGCTGCGCAGCTGGGAGTCCCGCTACGGCTTCCCGAGGCCGATCCGGGTCGCCGGAGGGCACCGTCGCTACCCGGAGTCGGAGGTCGCAGCGGTGCTCCGGGTGCTTGCGCACCGCCAGTCCGGCTTCGCCCTCGAGGCTGCGGTCAGGCTCGCGGCGGCGGAGTCGCGACGCCCGCACTCGGTCTACGCGGAGCTGCGGCGGCGGCACCCCGAGCTGGCTCCACTGACGCTCGCCAAGGGCAGCCTCGTCGCGCTCAGCCGGGCGATCGAGGACGAGTGCTGTGCCCGTGCGCAGGAGCCGATGCTCTTCGGCGCCTTCCAGCGAGAGGTCTTCCTGCGTCAGTCCTACGCCCGCTGGGCGGAGCTCGCGCGGACGGCACGTGCGGCGGTGGTCTTCGCCCGGATGGACCTGCCGTCGGCCCTGGCGGCACCGGCGCGGGGAGTGCCGGTCGAGGTGCCTCTCCCGCGGGAGGCGGCGCTCAACCGTGAGTGGGTCGTCGTCTGCGACGCACCGGACCTGCCGGCCTGCCTGGCGGCCGTCGAGCGCCCCGGACAACAGACGAGTGCCGACTCGCGGCGGCGCTTCGAGGTGGTGTGGTCGGTGGACCCGGCGGTGGTGCGCCACGCCAGCCGGGTGACGGCAGAGCTCGCCGACGAGCTTCGCCCGGGCTGGCGGCAGGGTGAGCTGGGCGGGCTCGACCGCGAGCCGCCGGGCGCATCAGCGGACCTACGACGGGCGTCCGAGCTGCTGAGCCGGATGATCGGCTATCTCGACGCCCGTCAGTGAGAGGACGTCGGCCGGCATCGCCCGCACCTGCTCGAGGCACCAGGGACTGACCTGGCGACGACCCTCCAGCACCTCGGTGCGGAACTCGTCCCAGTCCTCCCAGGCGTGCTCGGCGACCTCCTCGGGGTCGGGGGCCAGTGCGCTCGGCGTGCGGCAGGTGGCGACGTACACGGGGCAGACCTCGTTCTCCACGGTGCCGTCGTCCATCACCGCCCGGTAGCGGAAGTCCGGCAGCACCGGGCGGACCTCGGTGAGCTCGATCCCCAGCTCCTGGCGGGTCCGGCGCACCACGGCGTCGCCGACCGGCTCGTCCGGGGCCGGATGCCCGCAACAGCTGTTGGTCCACACGCCCGGCCAGGTGCGCTTGGACCAGGCGCGCCGCGTGACCAGGAGCCGGCCGGCGGGATCGACGACGTAGCAGGAGAACGCCAGGTGCAGCGGAGTCGCCGCGTGGTGCACCTCGTGCTTCGGGGCGACGCCGATCCGTCGCCCGTCCGCGTCGAGCAGCACCACCTGCTCGACGCCGGTCACGACGCGTGCCCTGACGTAGCGCCCATGCGATGCAGGGTATGTCGACGGCGGTCGAGCGGCTGAGGGGGAGCGGCCGGCGGCGTCAGTCGGCGGTGCGGCGCAGCACCTCCGTCAGCCGGTTGGCGGCGCTGACCACGGCGGCGGCGTGCAGCCGGCCGGGCTGGCGGGAGAGGCGCTCGAGGGGGCCCGAGACCGAGACGGCGGCGACGACGCGGCCGGAGGGGCCGCGCACCGGGGCGGACACCGACGCGACGCCGACCTCGCGCTCGGACACGGACTGCGCCCAGCCGCGCCGGCGCACTCCGGACAGGATCGTCGCGGTGAACTTGGCGCCCTGCAGGCCCCGGTGGAGCCGGTCCGGCTCCTCCCACGCCAGGAGCACCTGGGCGGCGGAGCCGGCGAGCATCGTCAGCGTGGCACCCACGGGGATCGAGTCGCGCAGACCGACCGGTCGCTCGGCGGCCGCGACGCAGATGCGCATGTCGCCCTGCCGGCGGTACAGCTGCGCGGACTCGCCGGTGTGGTCGCGCAGGGCGGCCAGCACGGGGCCGGCGGCGGCGAGCAGCCGGTCCTCGCCGGCGGCCGTCGACAGCTCCGAGAGCCGCGGTCCGAGGACGAACCGCCCTTGAAGGTCGCGGGCGACCAGCCGGTGGTGCTCCAGCGCGACGGCGAGGCGGTGCGCCGTGGGGCGGGCGAGGTGGGTGGCCGTCACCAGCTGGGCGAGAGTGGCGGGACCCGCCTCGAGAGCGCTGAGAACCGCCGCCGCCTTGTCCAGGACGCCGACTCCGCTAGAGTTGTCCATAGGCCGATACTGGCGTCTCGAAACCTGAGATGCAAGTTCGGGGCGCCTAACACGCTGCTAGACGCCCGCCGGACCCCGCCAGGGTACTCCCGGTGGTCCGGGGCACGACGAGACGACGAGGACACGTATGGCAGGCACGCTGGCCGAGAAGGTGTGGCAGGCGCACGTCGTGCGCCGTGGCGAGGACGGTGCGCCCGACCTTCTCTACATCGACCTCCACCTGGTGCACGAGGTGACGAGCCCGCAGGCCTTCGAGGGTTTGCGACTGGCCGGCCGGCCCGTGCGCCGTCCGGACCTGACGATCGCCACCGAGGACCACAACACCCCGACGCTCGACATCGACCTGCCGATCGCCGACGCCACCAGCCGTACCCAGATCGAGACGCTGCGAGCCAACGCCGCGGAGTTCGGGGTGCGCATCCATTCGCTCGGCGACGCGGACCAGGGGATCGTGCACCAGGTGGGTCCGCAGCTCGGCCTGACGATGCCCGGGCTGACGGTGGTGTGCGGCGACTCCCACACCTCGACCCACGGCGCGTTCGGCGCGCTGGCGTTCGGCATCGGCACCAGCGAGGTGGAGCACGTCCTGGCGACCCAGACGCTGCCCCTGGTCCCCTTCAAGACGATGGCGATCACGGTCGACGGCGAGCTGCCGCCCGGCGCCACCAGCAAGGACATCATCCTGGCGATCATCGCCAAGATCGGCACCGGCGGTGGCCAGGGGTACGTCCTGGAGTACCGCGGCGAGGCGATCCGCGCCCTCTCGATGGAGGCGCGCATGACGATCTGCAACATGTCGATCGAGGCCGGCGCCCGTGCGGGCATGATCGCGCCCGACGAGACGACGTTCGCCTACCTGAAGGGCCGCCCGCACGCCCCGGAGGGCGCCGACTGGGACGCGGCGGTGGCGTGCTGGCGCACCCTGCGCAGCGACGACGACGCGACGTTCGACGCCGAGGTGGTGCTCGAGGCGGCCGACATCGAGCCCTACGTCACGTGGGGCACCAACCCCGGCCAGGGTCTGCCGCTGAGCGGCAGCGTCCCGGTGCCCGAGCAGATCGCCGACGAGACGGCGCGCACCGCAGCCGAGCGCGCCATCGAGTACATGGGCCTGGTGCCCGGCCAGCGGCTGCGCGACATCGCCGTCGACACGGTGTTCATCGGCTCGTGCACCAACGGCCGCATCGAGGACCTGCGCTCGGTCGCCAAGGTGCTGCAGGGCCGCAGGAAGGCCGAGAACGTGCGGGTGCTCGTGGTGCCCGCCTCCGCCCGGGTGCGCCTGCAGGCGGAGGCCGAGGGCCTGGACCGCATCTTCCTCGACTTCGGAGCGGAGTGGCGCAACGCCGGATGCTCGATGTGCCTGGGGATGAACCCCGACCAGCTGATGCCGGGCGAGCGCGCCGCCTCGACGTCCAACCGCAACTTCGAGGGCCGGCAGGGCAAGGGCGGTCGCACGCACCTGGTCTCGCCGCTCGTCGCGGCGGCCACGGCGATCCGCGGCACGCTGTCCAGCCTCGCCGACCTCGACCTTCCAGCGGGCACGAGGATCGACGGCACGCCGCTGGCCCCGCTGGCCACCCCGGTCCAGGTCTGAGGAGACGACGATGGAGAAGTTCACCCAGCACACGGGCGTCGGCGTGCCGCTGCGCCGCAGCAACGTCGACACCGACCAGATCATCCCCGCGGTGTACCTCAAGCGGATCACGCGCACCGGCTTCGAGGACGCCCTGTTCTCGGCCTGGCGCTCGGACCCGGCCTTCGTCCTCAACCAGGACGCCTACCGCACCGGGTCCGTGCTCGTGGCAGGTCCGGACTTCGGCACCGGCTCCTCGCGCGAGCACGCCGTCTGGGCGCTGAAGGACTACGGCTTCCGCGTGGTGCTCTCGCCCCGGTTCGCGGACATCTTCCGCGGCAACTCCGGAAAGCAGGGCCTGCTGGCCGCCACGGTGGCCCAGGAGGACGCCGAGCTGATCTGGAAGATCCTCGAGACCCGCCCGGGCACGCAGGTGACCGTTGACCTCGTCGCCCGCACGGCGACCTGCGACGACGTCGTGGTGCCGATCGGGGTCGACGACTACACCCGGTGGCGCCTGATGGAAGGTCTCGACGACATCGGCCTGACCCTCCAGCACGCCGACGACATCACGGCCTTCGAGGCGACGCGTGAGACCTGGCGGCCGACGACCCTGCCGGCCAAGCACCTGCCGTCGGTGCCGGTGCAGGCCGCTCGGCCGGTGGTGGAGCTCTCGCTCGGGCCGACCCGCTCGGCCTGAGCGGGTACGGTGGTCGCCATGCTGCGCAGCCAGCTCCTTACGTAGCCGCACCGGGCCCGTTCCCTCGGGCACACCCGGTGCGGCAAGGCCCCTCGCGCGAGGGGCTTTTTCGTGCCCGGGTCCAGGCCCGACCAAGGAGCAGCGCGCCATGCACGACCAGACGACCACGCCCGACGAGCGCACGTGGCAGCACGTGTGGGACCGGGTGTTCCGCGCCGACGAGAGCGCCGCGCAGCGGCGCTACGTCCTGACGATGTTCCCCTATCCCTCCGGCGACCTGCACATGGGCCATGCCGAGGTCTTCGCGATCGAGGACGCGATCGCGCGGTTCTGGCGGCTGCGCGGCCAGGAGGTGATGAACCCGATCGGCTGGGACTCGTTCGGGCTCCCGGCCGAGAACGCGGCGATCCGCAGCGGCGTGACCCCCGCACAGTTCACGTACGCGAACATCGACCAGCAGGCCGCCACCGCTCGCCGCTACGGCGTCTCGTTCGACTGGTCGCGCCGGCTGCACACCTCGGACCCCGAGTACTACCGCTGGACCCAGTGGCTGTTCTGCCGGATGCACGAGATGGGCCTGGCGTACCGTGCGCCCTCGGCCGTCAACTGGTGTCCCCGGGACGCGACGGTGCTGGCCAACGAGCAGGTGGTCGACGGCCGGTGCGAGCGCTGCGGCGCCACGGTCGAGCAGCGCGAGCTGACCCAGTGGTTCCTACGGATCACGGCCTATGCCGACCGGCTGCTGGACGACATGGCCCAGCTGGAGGGCGCCTGGCCCGAGCACGTGCTGACGATGCAGCGCAACTGGATCGGCCGGACCGACGAGGGCTACCGGCTCCACGACTGGCTGGTGTCCCGGCAGCGCTCCTGGGGTGCTCCCATCCCGGTGGTGCACTGCGACGACTGCGGCGAGGTGCTGGTGCCCGACGAGCAGCTGCCGGTGGTGCTGCCGACGCTGCGCGGCCACGAGCTGGTGCCGCACGGGGTCTCGCCGCTGGCGGCGGCCACGGCGTGGGTCGAGACGGCCTGCCCACGGTGCGGGCGGGCGGCCCGGCGGGACACCGACACCCTGGACACGTTCGTCGACTCGTCGTTCTACTTCGTGCGGTACTGCTCGCCCCACTACGCCGAGGGTCTGGTCGAGCCGCAGGCCGCACGGCGCTGGCTCCCGGTGGACGTGTACGTCGGGGGCGTCGAGCACGCGATCCTGCACCTGCTGTACGCGCGGTTCGTCACCAAGGTGCTGGCCGACCTCGGGGTCGTCGAGGTCGTCGAGCCCTTCTCCAGGCTGGTGAACCAGGGCCAGGTGCTCAACGGCGGCAAGGCGATGAGCAAGTCGCTCGGCAACGGCGTGCCACTGGGCGCCGTGCTGGACGAGTTCGGGCCGGACGCGGTGCGGCTGGCCATCCTCTTCGCAGGCGCTCCGGAGGACGACCTGGACTGGGCCGACGTCAACCCTGCCGCGATGCGGCGCTTCCTGGGTCGGGTGCGCCGGCTGGTCGCGGCCGTGACGAGCCCGGCGGGCACCGATGCGGCGGACGGCGACCGAGCGCTGCGGCAGGCGACGCATCGCGCCGTGCGGACCGTCGGCGAGCTGGTCGAGGCGGGCCGCCTGAACGTCGCGATCGCCCGGCTGATGGACCTGGTCACCGCGGCGACGGCGGGCGCCGATCGCGACGGCGGGGACCCGGCCGTGCGAGAGGCCGCGGAGGCGGCCGTCGTGATCCTCTCGCTGTTCGCGCCGTACACGGCCGAGGAGGCCTGGCGCCACCTCGGGCACGGCCCGTCGGTGGCCGTGGCGCGCTGGCCGCACGCGGACCCTTCGCTGACGGCCGACGAGCGCGTGGTCGCCGTGGTGCAGGTGGACGGGAAGGTGCGAGCCCGCCTGGACGTGGCGCCCGACGTCACGCAGGACGCCCTCGTGGCTGCCGCGCAGGCGAGCCCCGCGGTGATCGCCGCCCTGGCGGGCCGGCCGGTCACCCGGGTCGTCGCCCGGGCTCCGCGTGTGGTGAGCCTGGTGACCACCTGATCGGGCGTTTCGGACACGTCGCGAGATCCGTCGCAGTTACCGTGAGCGGGACGACGAAGGAGGGGGCATGGTCAGCAAGTCGCAGCTCGCTCGACGCATCGCCGAACGTGGTGCGTCGCCGGCGCAGGCGGCGCATGCCGTCGACGCGGTGCTCGGTGAGATCACCAGTGCTCTTTCTGCGGGGGAGAGGGTGACCCTCGTGGGCTTCGGCACGTTCGAGCCCGTCGCGCGGCCGGCCCGGACGGGCCGCAACCCGCGCACCGGCGAGCCGGTCGAGGTGCCGGCCGCGACGGTCCTGCGGTTCCGGGCGGGCGCCTCGCTGCGCTCGGCGGTCGACGGTGGCGGATGGACGCCCGGCACCGTCGGTTCGCTTGCCGACAAGCCGGCCGGGCTCGTCGTACCCCCCGACTCCGCTCTGCCGGCCGAGCCCGCCGCGACGTCCAAGGCCACGACGTCCAAGGCCACGACGTCCAAGGCATCGAAGTCCAAGGCCGCCAAGCCCAAGGCCGCCAAGTCCAAGGCCACCAAGTCCAAGGCCACGAAGTCCAAGGCCACCAAGGGCGCGAAGGGCACCGCGGACGGGTCGACGGCGAAGGCGAAGAAGGCGGTCAAGGACCGCAAGCACAAGGGCGCGAAGGGCAGGAAGTCCTCGAAGAAGACGTAGCCCGCGCGGATGTGAGGGTTTGGCGGGGATCGCCCGCTGCCCGCGCGCACGCTCGCGGGTACGGCGAGGCATAGGAGACGATGTGGCCATGGACGACCTGCTCTACGTCGACGGCGGCAATCCCCTCACGGGGGCGATCACCGTGCGCGGCGCGAAGAACTTCGTGTCGAAGGCGATGGTGGCGGCGCTGCTCGGCGAGAGCCCCAGCGTGCTGCGCAACGTGCCGGAGATCCGCGACGTCCAGGTGGTCGCGGAGCTGCTCGGGCTGCACGGGGTGCGCACGGACTACGACCCCGACGCGGGCGTGGTGCACATCGACCCGTCGCAGGTGGAGTCGGCGTTCGTCGCGGACATCGACACGCTGGCCGGCAGCAGCCGCATCCCGATCCTGCTGTGCGGCCCCCTGCTGCACCGGCTGGGCGAGGCCTTCATCCCCGACCTGGGCGGTTGCCGCATCGGCGACCGGCCCATCAACTACCACCTCGACATCCTGCGGCAGTTCGGCGCCGTGGTGGACAAGCGCGAGAACGGGATCCACATCCTCGCGCCCGGCGGCCTGACCGGCACCAAGGTCGCGCTGCCGTACCCGAGCGTCGGCGCCACCGAGCAGCTGCTGCTGACGGCCGTGCGCGCGGAGGGCAAGACCGAGCTCTCGGGAGCGGCGATCGAGCCCGAGATCATGGACCTGATCAACGTGCTGCAGAAGATGGGCGCCATCATCTCCGTCGACACCGACCGGGTGATCAGGATCGAGGGGGTGCCGCGGCTCGTCGGCTTCACGCACACCGCGCTCGCCGACCGGATCGAGGCGGCGTCCTGGGCGTCGGCGGCCCTCGCGACGGGTGGCGACGTGTTCGTCCGCGGCGCGACCCAGCCGGAGATGACGACCTTCCTCAACACCTTCCGCAAGGTGGGCGGCGAGTTCGTCGTCGAGGACGACGGCATCCGCTTCTTCCACCCGGGTGGGGACCTGCGCTCGATCCAGCTCGAGACGGACGTGCACCCCGGGTTCATGACCGACTGGCAGCAGCCGCTCGTCGTCGCCCTGACGCAGGCGCGCGGCCTGTCGATCGTCCACGAGACCGTCTACGAGAACCGGTTCGGGTTCGTCGACGCGCTCGTCGGGATGGGCGCCACGATCCAGGTCTACAAGGAGTGCCTCGGCTCGCGGCCCTGCCGGTTCGGGCAGCGGAACTTCTTCCACTCCGCCGTGATCTCCGGCCCCACCACCCTGACCGCCGCGGCGATCGAGGTGCCGGACCTGCGGGGCGGCTTCAGCCACCTCATCGCGGCACTGACGGCCAAGGGCACCTCCTCCGTGCGCGGCATCAGCCTGATCGACCGCGGCTACGAGCGGTTCACCGCGAAGCTGGAGGCGCTCGGCGCGTCGTTCAGCCGTGAGGCCCCCGCGCGCTGAGCACCGGGGGTCGGGGCCAGGCGGGGCCGATAGAGTCGGCTCCCATGGCCCACCCGGCGCGTGCCAACGGCACCTATCGCACCGTCGCCGCGATCATCCGGACCTTGCTTCGCGCGACGACCCGTCGCGACTGGCGCGGCACCGCGAACCTGCCCCGTGAGGGTGGCTTCATCGCGGCGGCCAACCACGCCTCCGAGGTCGATCCGCTGACCGCCGCGCACGTGCTCTACGACAACGGCTTCGCGCCGAGAATCCTCGCCAAGGCCGGGCTGTTCAAGGTGCCCGTCCTCGGCGCGGTGATGCGCTCGACGGGCCAGGTCGCCGTGGACCGCGGCTCAACGCGCGCGGCCGAGGCACTGGACGGTGCGGTGGCGGCGCTGGCGGAGGGCGAGTGCGTGCTCGTCTTCCCTGAGGGGACGCTGACCCGTGACCCCGACTTGTGGCCGATGGCGGGCAAGACGGGCGTGGCCCGGCTCGCCCTCGCCAGCCGGGCGCCAGTGATCCCGATGGCGCAGTGGGGGGCCACGGAGCTGTTGCCCCGGTACTCCAGGAGGCTGCGCCCGTTCCCGCGCAAGCAGATCCGCGTGCTCGTCGGGCAGCCCGTGCGGCTCGACGACCTGTACGAGCGTCCCCGTGACGCCCAGGTGCTGCGTGAGGCGACGGAGCGGGTGCTCGACGCCATCACGGAGCTGCTCGAGCAGGTGCGCGGCGAGCGCGCGCCGGCCACCAGGTTCGACCTGCGCGACCACCCGGAGTACGAGGTCCGCCAGACCACCTACCCGCCGGTGCCGGGCCGATGACGCGCACCGCCGTCATCGGGAACGGCGCATGGGGCAGCGCGTTCGGGCAGGTGCTCGCGGACGCCGGCAACGAGGTGACGCTCTGGGGGCACGACGACGCGCTCTGCCGCCGCATCAACGCCGAGCACGTCAACGACGCCCACCTGCCGGGGGTGCGGCTCCCGGAGGCCGTGACGGCCTCGTCGGACGCCGCCGCGGTGCTGGCGGGGGCCGAGCTCGTCGCGGTGGCGATCCCCGTGCAGGTGGCCCGTGCGGTGCTCGAGCCCATGGCGGGGCTGGTGCCGGCGGGCGCGCGGGTGGTGTCCCTGATGAAGGGCGTCGAGCTCGCCAGCGACGTGCGCGCCTCCCAGGTGATGGCCCAGGCGCTCGCGCTGCCCGACGAGCGCGTCGCCGTCCTGTCCGGGCCGAACCTCGCCAAGGAGATCGCCGCCCGGCAGCCCACGGCGACGGTGGTGGCGTCCGTCTCCGAGGACACGGCACTGGCCGTCAGTCGCACCGTACAGTCGGCGTACTTCCGTCCGTACGTATCGTCGGACGTCATCGGCGTCGAGCTGTGCGGCGCGGTGAAGAACGTCATCGCGCTCGCCGTCGGCATCTCGCAGGGCCGGGGCTTCGGCTACAACACGATGGCGACCGTGATCACCCGGGGCTTGGCGGAGATCCGCCGGCTCGGCCTGGCGCTCGGCGCGGACGCCGAGACGTTCGGCGGGCTGGCCGGCGTCGGTGACCTCATGGCGACGTGCGCCTCGCCGGCCTCACGCAACCACTCGGTGGGCATGCTGCTGGGCCAGGGGGTCTCGCTCGAGGAGGCCGTCGCCGCGACGGAGGGCACCGCCGAGGGCGTCAAGACCAGCCACGCGGTGGCGGAGCTCGCCACCGCCCTGGGCGTCGAGATGCCCATCACGCAGGCCGTGGTCAAGGTGCTCTACGGGGGTCTGCCGATCGACGAGATGGCGTCGCTGCTGCTCGCGCGGCCGCTGAAGGCCGAGGCGGCGGACCTCCCGCTGGACTGACCAGCCGCGCTGGGCCTGGCCTGCCCGGGTCGTCGGCCAAGGCCGACTGTCGGTGGTCTCGGCGACGATTCGGTGATCTGGCGATCAGGGGGCGGCGCGTGACACTGGCATATGATCAGAGTATGACGAGCAAGGTTCGGAGAACCTTGACGCTCGACCCCGACGTGGTCGCGGCGTTCGGCGAGGATCCGGAGTCGCTGTCGGCGACCGTGAACGCAGTGCTGCGCGTCGAGATGGAGCGCCGCGAGAAGAGGGCGGCACTCAAGGCGTTCGTCGACGACCTCGACCTGCGCTTCGGCCCGCCGGACCAGGAGCTCGTCGCCCACTACGAAGGGCTGCTCCGGCGGTGACGACCCTCGTGCTGGACTCCGAAGCGGTGTCGCAGCTGGCCCGATCCCGCGCGGGCGTGGACTCGGCGAGAGTCCATGCCGCGCTCCGAGCGGCCGACCTTGCAGGCAGCGACGTCCTGGTTCCCGCCGCCGTCCTCGCCGAGCAGTACCGGGGCGGAGGGCATGACCAGATGGTCGACGCGTGCCTCGGGCGGAACTCGGGGATCGACGTCGTCGACACCACCCGCGCACTGGCGCGCGACGTGGGTCATCTCCTGGCACGCGCCGGCAGGGGGTCGGAGGATCACGTGGACGCGGTGGTCGTTGCCACCGCCGTCGCCGCGGGTGGCGGCGTCATCATGACGTCGGACGTCGATGACCTCGCGGGTCTCGCAGCGGCGACGACCGGAGTCGTGATCGAGCCCGTCTGAGCCGTGAGCGTCAGCCGCGCAGGGCCTGGTCCAGGTCGCGCCAGAGGTCCTCGACGTCCTCGATGCCGACCGAGAGGCGGACCAGGTCGTCGGGCACGGTGGGGGACTCCGTGGCGAAGCGCCGGCGGCGCTCCAGCGTCGACTCGACCCCGCCGAGGCTCGTCGCCGGTACCCAGAGCTCCACGCGGGAGACGACCGCGTCGGCCCCGGCCGCGCCGCCCGCGGGGCGGATGGCGATGATCGAGCCGAAGCCGGACATCAGGCGGGCAGCAACCTCGTGCCCCGGGTCGGTGGGCAGGGACGGGTGGCGCACCTCGACAACGCCCGGGTGGTCGGCCAGCCGCCGCGCGAGCTCGGCCGCGTTCGCCTGGGAGCGCTCGACGCGCAGCGCCAGTGTGCGCAGGCCGCGCAGTGCGAGCCAGGACTCGAACGGCCCGGGGATGGCGCCCCGGACGGTCCGGTGGGAGTAGAGGCGAGCGTGGAGCGTGTCGTCGGACGTCAGGGCGGCGCCGAGCACCACGTCGCTGTGCCCGGCGAGGTACTTGGTCACCGAGTGGACGACCACGTCGACGCCGGCGGCGAGTGGCCGGTACACGAGCGGGGTGGCGAAGGTGTTGTCGGCGACGACGAGGGCGCCGGCGGCGTGGGCGGCCTCGACGAGAGTCGGGGTGTCGGCGACCTCGAGCATCGGGTTCGTCGGGCTCTCGATCCACAGCAGGGCGGCGGGTCCCTCGTCGTCCGAGCCCGTGACGGCCGCCGCGACGGCAGGGGTGTCGGAGATGTTCACGAGCGTCAGCGCGACGTCGCCGGCGGCGGCGAGCTCCTGGGCGAGGTGCAGGGCCACGCCGTACGCGTGCCGCGGGATCACCACGCGCCCGCCGCGCGGCACCAGCGAGAAGGCGGCGACGACGGCCGCCATCCCGGAGGCGAAGGCCAGGGCCGGCCGCGCGGCGCCCTCGAGCGCCGCCAGCGCCGCCTCCAGCGCGCGCCACGTCTCCGTGCCCTGCCGGGTGTAGGCCAGCTCGTCCGGCGCCGGTGTGCCCTGCGAGACGTAGGTCGACGAGAGCACGAGCGGCGGGTTGACCGGGCCGCCCTGGACGCGTGGCGGGCGGCCGGCGGTCACGGCGAGAGTGCCGGGGGAGAGGGGGGCGTCGGTCACCGGGCGAGGGTATCCACTGGCGATAGGGTCGAGCGCGATGTCGACACCATCTCGCCCCCGCGTCCTCGTCCTGTTCGGCGGACGGTCCGGAGAGCACCCGATCAGCGCCGTCACGGCCGGCGGCGTGCTGCGCGCCATCGACCGGGAGCGCTACGACGTGCTCGCCGTCGGCATCACCCGCGACGGGCACTGGGTGCTCGCGGACGACGACCCGGACCACTGGGCCATCACCGACGGCAAACTGCCCGAGGTGACGGACGGCTCCGTGCGCGTGCTGCTGCCGGAGGCGGTCGACGAGCGGCAGGTGACGGTGATCCGCGGCACGGTCGCGGAGGCGCTCGGCACGGTGGAGGTCGTGTTCCCCCTGCTGCACGGGCCTTTCGGCGAGGACGGCACCGTGCAGGGAATGCTCGAGCTGGCGGACGTGCACTACGTCGGGGCGGGCGTGCTCGCCTCCGCCGTCGGCATGGACAAGCAGATGATGAAGCTGGTCTTCGCCGGGCAGGGGCTGCCGGTGGGGCCGTTCGTCGTGGTGCGGCCTGGCGAGCTGGACCGCGACCCCGCGGGGGTGCGCGCGCGCGTCGAGGCGCTGGGACTGCCGGTGTTCGTCAAGCCGGCGCGTGCCGGGTCGTCGCTGGGGATCTCGAAGGTGACGGCGTGGGAGCAGCTCGGGGACGCGATCCGGGCCGCGGCGGAGCACGACCCGAAGGTGCTGGTCGAGGCCGCGATCGTCGGACGCGAGATCGAGTGCGGCGTGCTCGGCGGCCGTGACGGCGCGCCGCCGCGGGCGTCGTTGCCCGGCGAGATCGTCGTCGGTGGCGGGCGCGACTTCTACGACTTCGAGGCGAAGTACCTGGACGAGGCCTCCGTGGAGCTGACCTGCCCGGCGGACCTGCCGGCGGACGTCACCGCGCGGGTGCGCGAGGTGGCGGTCCAGGCGTTCGACGCCGTCGGCTGCGAGGGACTGGCGCGCGTGGACGTGTTCGTGACGCCGGACGGCGGCGTGATCGTCAACGAGATCAACACCATGCCCGGGTTCACGCCGTTCTCGATGTACCCGCGCATGTGGGCCGCCACCGGCGTGGACTACCCGGCGCTGGTCGACGAGCTGATCCAGCTGGCTCTCGCGCGGCCGACCGGCCTGCGCTAGCTAGCCCTTCGGCGGTGCCGCATGTGTGCGCCACCATGCCCGCGGTGCTCCCAACGGCCCCGGGGCTCGCAGCCGGGCCACAGACCTGGGGCCCGCCAGGACAACGTCCCCGCTCGCGCGTGGTGACGGTTCTCGCTAGCGTCCGCCGCGACTGATCCGTGGGGGGCTCCTCGTATGGTTCGCCTTCGTGACTGGCTGTTCGCCGGTGCCGTTGTACCGGCTGCTCTCGTCGTGCTGCCTGGACTGGTGGTGGCCGTCGCGGCCGGCACCGACGGGTTCGTCACGACGATCGGCGTGCTCCTGCTCTTCACCATGCTCGTCGTTCCGCCCGGTGTACTCGTGGGGCTGCTCCTGGGTCTGGCGGTGTTGGCCGTCGCGCGGCGGCTGCCCCCTCGCGGTGCACCGGCCCGCCCGAGGAAGCTGGCGTTGGCGGTTGCCGCCGTGTTCGGCCTCTCGATCGTCGCCAGCGCTGCAGTGCTGCGGTTCACGGCCAGCGACGGGATCGGGTGGCAGGCCTACACGGCGACCAGTGCCGTGCTCGCCGTCATCCCCACCACTCTGGCCAGCATCGCTTGGCGCCGGTGGCCTCCGCTGCCCACTGCTTCTCTGAGCGGACGAGACGATGGAGGGAACCGCGTGCCGTCCTGAGGTTTCGATGCCTCCCCAACCGCGTGGTGCGGCCGACGGAACAGCCGGATGCCGTGCTCGAAGCAGAAACTCATGTCAAGCGGCAGCCCGCTGGGTCGCCCACCACGCACCGAGGTGATCGACATCGGGTCGCGTCGCCGCGGGACGGTTCACCGCCGGCCGGTACGGGAAGGGCGATCGGGCCGTACCGCAACACGCCAGCGTCGCTGCCGCTACAGACAGGTGCGGCGCTGCTCCGAGTGGGCGGCGATCGCCGGTCCGAGCGCGTCGAGGAACGCCGACGAGCGCTGCTGCGTCACCTGCGCCGCGGGCACCAGCACCTCCACTGCCGGGACGCGGCCGTACGTGGTGAAGGTCCAATCAGTGGCGATGGCCGGGTCCGTCTGGGCCTCCGGTGCGTCGGGGACGACGAGCCAGTCGATGCTCGGCCCGCCGGGCGTCGAGACGGTCTCGCAGCGCTCCGTCGTCGGGCCCGGCGGGTCGATACCGCAGCGCAGCACGATCGCAGGGTCGCCCCAGGCGGTGGTCGCCTGGGCGGTGGTCTGGCGCCGGTGGAGGCCGTCGCCGAGCTCGTCGGGCGTCGCGAGGATGAGGGAGGCGCAGTCCGGGTCGGTGGCGTGGGTGGCCGGGTCGGTGGGGACGGCGCTGACACAGCCCGCCAGCAGCCCCATTCCGACGACCCCCACCCACGCACCACCAGCGCGACGCCTCGACACCCCCCCATCCTTCCCCAACGTCCGAGGTGAGCAGGCCTCTAGGCCTCCTTACCTCGGACGTTGGCGTGGGCGGGTGGCGGTAGCGTGGGCCGCCGTGAGCGAGCCGCTGGTGCGTGAGGTCTCCGAGGAGGCGCTGCTGGCGCGCATCGTGCCGCTGCTGCCCGCCGGCGCCTCGACGCTCCTGCCGGCCGGCGACGACGCCGCCGTGGTCGCGGCCCCGGATGCTCGCGTGGTGATCACCACCGACGTGCTGGTGGAGGGAAGGCACTTCCGCCGGGAGTGGTCGAGCGGTCGCGACGTGGGGCGGCGGGCCGCGGTGCAGAACCTCGCCGACATCGCGGCGATGGGCGCGGTGCCGACGGCGCTCGTCGTCGCGCTCGCCATGCCCGGCGACCTTCCCGTCGCATGGGCGGAGGACCTCGCCCGGGGCCTGGCCGACGAGTGCGGGCCGCTCGGCGTCGGTGTCGTCGGCGGCGACCTGTCCGGCGGCTCGCACGTCACGGTCTCCGTCACCGCGCTGGGCGACCTGCAGGGGCGGGCACCGGTGACACGGTCCGGGGCGCGGCCGGGCGACGTCGTGGCGCACGCCGGGGTCCGCGGCTGGTCGGCCGCCGGCCGCCCGGTGCAGGCGGCCGCCCAGGCGTGGCGGGGCG
>JAEXPS010000159.1 GCA_023438885.1 Actinomycetes bacterium | reverse complement strand
GGGCAGGGCCGTCCAGACCCTTGGCCACCACCCGCGGCGCGGCCGGAGCCGGAGCCTGCGGCGCGGGCGCGGCAGACCCCTCGGCGGGCGCGGCGGCCCCGTCCGCGGGCGCCTCACCGGGCGCGGGAGCCGTCTGCACCTCGAGGTTGTACAGGTACGCGATCGTCTCCTCCTTGATCGCGTCCGTCATCGCCTGGAACAGCTGGTAGCCCTCGCGCTGGTACTCGATGAGCGGGTCGCGCTGGGCCATCGCCCGCAGGCCGATGCCCTCCTTGAGGTAGTCCATCTCGTAGAGGTGCTCACGCCACTTGCGGTCGAGGACGGCGAGCGTCACCCGTCGCTCGAGCTGGCGCATCTGCTCGGTGCCGATCAGCTCCTCACGGTCCGCGTAGGCGATGTCCGCGTCCGACATCACCTCGGTCTCGATCAGGTCGCGGGAGAGCCGCTCGGGCGCCCCTGCCTGCTCCACGACGTCCTCGACCGTGATCGAGATCGGGTACACGCCCCGCAGCGCCGTCCACAGGGTCTCGAGGTCCCAGTCCTCGGGCCGGCCCTCGGCCGTGGCGTCGTGGATGTACCCCGTGATGACGTCCCGCCGGAAGTGCGTGATCTGCTCGTGCAGGTCCTCACCCTCCAGCACGCGCCGGCGCTGGGCGTAGATCACCTCGCGCTGGCGGTTCATCACGTCGTCGTACTTGAGGACGTTCTTGCGGATCTCGAAGTTGCGAGCCTCCACCTGCGACTGCGCCGAGGCGATGCCGCGGGTGACGATCTTGCTCTCCAGCGGCAGGTCCTCCGGGAACCCGGCGCGCTGCATCATCGACTCGGCCAGGCCCGAGTTGAACAGCCGCATCAGGTCGTCCTGCATCGACAGGTAGAACCGGGACTCACCGGGGTCGCCCTGGCGACCCGAGCGGCCACGCAGCTGGTTGTCGATGCGGCGCGACTCGTGCCGCTCGGTGCCGAGCACGTAGAGCCCACCGAGCTCGACGACCTCGTCGTGCTCGGCCGCGACGGCGTCCTTCATCGCCGCGAGCACGCCGGGCCATGCGGCCTCGTACTCCTCGGGCCGCTCGGCAGGGTCGTACCCGCGCGCCTCCATCTCCGCGACGGCCATGAACTCGGCGTTGCCGCCGAGCATGATGTCGGTGCCGCGACCCGCCATGTTCGTGGCGACCGTCACCGCGCCCTTGCGGCCCGCCTGCGCCACCACGGACGCCTCTCGCTCGTGCTGCTTGGCGTTGAGCACCTCGTGCGGCACACCCTGCTTCTTCAGCTTGCTCGAGAGGTACTCGCTCTTCTCGACCGAGACCGTGCCGACGAGGACGGGCTGGCCCTTGGCGTGCCGCTCGACGATGTCCTTGACGACGGCGTCGAACTTGCCCTCCTCGCTCTTGTAGACGAAGTCCTTCTGGTCGATGCGGATCATCGGCCGGTTCGTCGGGATCGGGACCACGCCGAGCTTGTAGGTGTTGAGGAACTCGGCGGCTTCGGTCTCGGCCGTGCCGGTCATGCCTGCGAGCTTGGTGTACAGCCGGAAGTAGTTCTGCAGCGTGATCGTGGCGAGCGTCTGGTTCTCGGCCTTGATCGCCACGCCCTCCTTGGCCTCGATGGCCTGGTGCATGCCCTCGTTGTACCGGCGGCCGGGCAGGATGCGGCCGGTGTGCTCGTCGACGATGAGCACCTCGCCCTGCAGCACCACGTAGTCCTTGTCCCGGCGGAACAGCTCCTTGGCCTTGATGGCGTTGTTGAGGAAGCCGATCAGCGGGGTGTTGAGCGACTCGTAGAGGTTGTCGATGCCCAGGTAGTCCTCGACCCGCTCGATGCCCGGCTCCAGGACGCCCACGGTGCGCTTCTTCTCGTCGACCTCGTAGTCGCGGCCGGCCTGCAGGCGCCGCGCCACCTTCGCGAACTCGGAGTACCAGCGGTTCGCGTCGCCCGAGGCGGGTCCGGAGATGATCAGCGGCGTGCGGGCCTCGTCGATGAGGATCGAGTCGACCTCGTCGACGATGGCGTAGTGGTGCCCGCGCTGCACCAGCTCCTCGACGCTCCACGCCATGTTGTCGCGCAGGTAGTCGAAGCCGAACTCGTTGTTGGTGCCGTAGGTGATGTCCGCGGCGTACTGGATGCGCCGGTCGGCCGGCGTCATCTGGCCGAGGATGCAGCCGGTGGTCAGGCCGAGGAACCGGAACACGCGGCCCATCAGCTCGCTCTGGTAGCCGGCGAGGTAGTCGTTCACCGTGACGACGTGGACGCCCTTGCCCTCGAGCGCGTTCAGGTAGGCCGGCAGGGTGGCGACGAGGGTCTTGCCCTCACCGGTCTTCATCTCGGCGATGTTGCCGAGGTGCAGGGCGGCGCCACCCATCAGCTGGACGTCGAAGTGCCGCTGGCCGAGCGTGCGCCGCGACGCCTCCCGGACGGCCGCGAACGCCTCCGGCAGCAGGTCGTCCACCTTCTCGCCGTCCGCGAGCCTGGCCTTGAAGCGGTCCGTCTCCTCGCGCAGCTCGGCGTCGCTCAGCGCGTCGAAGCCGTCCTCGAGCGCGTTGACCTGGGCGGCGAGCCCGGCCAGCTTCCGCACGATCCGGCCTTCGCCGAGCCGCAGCACCTTCTCGACGACAGACGCCACGAGTCACTCCTTCTCGCGCCCACACGCAGGGCGTTGATGTGCGCCGGCCGCGCGGCCGGGCCTAGCCATCCTAGGCGAGCGGCCCGTTCGCGGACCGCCCTAGGAGTCCGAACGCGCGAGGGCGGCCGCCAGTGCCCCGGCCAGGTCGCCGCGGGCCTCGCCGTGGCGATCGCCGACCACCACGTGCTCCAGCGCGAGCCACCGCGCCGCGGTGCGCAGCTCCGTGGCCAGCTCGGCCGGCACGTCGGCGTCCACCGGCCCGTCGGTGCGGTGCGCGGCGAGCACCCGTAGCAGCCCGGCCTGCCGATCGGCCTTGAGGTCCACCAGCGCGGGCAGGGCGTCCCCCAGCAGGAACGGCAGCACGTAGTACCCCCACACCCGCTTCGGGCCGGGTGTGTAGATCTCGATGCGGTAGCGCAGGCCGAACAGCGTCTCCAGCCGGGTGCGTTCCCAGACCAGCGGGTCGAACGGCGAGAGCAGCGCCCGTGCGCTCGTCGCCCGTGGCACCGTCGCCCCGGTGTGGCGCCATGCGGGGCCCCAGCCGTCGACGACGACCGGTTCGACGACGCCCTCCTCGGCGAGCTCCCGCAGCGCGACCGACGTCGGCGCCTGGCGCAGGCGGAAGTAGTCGGCGACGCACTTGAGGGAGCCGACGCCGAGCGCACGCACGGCGATCGCCACGAGGCCGCGCACCGCGTCGTGCTCGTCCGGCTCCGGCACCGCACGGACCGCCGGCGGCAGCACCCTCTCCGGCAGGTCGTACCGGCGCTCGAACGAGCCGTTGCGCCCGGCGCTGGCCACCTGCCCGGTGAAGAACAGGAACTCCAGCACCGTCTTGGCCACGGTCCAGTTCCAGCCCCAGGCCTCCTCGCGCCCCGGATGCTCGTGCTCGAGCCTGGCCTGCACCTGCTGCGCGGTCAGCGAGCCTTCCTCGGTGAGCAGTGACAGCACGTCCGCCACCACGGGCGCGTGCTGCAGCGGCACGTCGCGGATCATCCCCCAGGCGTCCTTGAGGGACGTGCGGCGCCGCCAGCCGAGCAGCGGATAGGTCTCCGGCGGCACGTAGGAGGCCATGTGCGCCCACGCCTCCACGAGCCTGCGCGGCGCATGCCCCGACGCGCGGTCGACGAGCCGTGGATCGAAGGGTCCCAGCCGCGCGTACAGCGGCATCAGGTGAGCGCGCGCGAACACGTTCACCGAATCGATCTGGAGCAGCCCCAGCCGGCCGACGACCCCGGTCACCTGCCGCAAGCCCACCGGGCCGGCCGGACGGGCGGCGTCGAGACCTGCGGCGCGCAGCGCGACCCGGCGGGCCTGGGCGAGCGTGAGGTGAGGTACCACCCCCCGATCCTCGCCCAGGCCACCGACACCGCCCGGCCTCGGCGGGAGGGTGTCAGCCGACGGCTACCCCGTGGTGCGTCGACTGCCCGTTGGACGCGCGCACGGTGTCCAGCTGGATGACCCCGTAGGTCCACCCGTGGCGGCGGTACGCGACAGCCGGGCGGCCCGAGTCCTTGTCGACGAACAGGAAGAAGTCGTGGCCCACGAGCTCCATCTCGTACAACGCGTCGTCGACCGTCATCGGCGTCGCCCGGTGCACCTTCTCCCGGATCACCACCGGGGAGTCGCCCAGGCCGATCTCCACGGTCCCGTCGTCGAGCACACGCCGGTCCAGCCGGGAAGTCTCCTCGTCGAGCCCCTCGTCGGCGACGACCACGTCGCCGGGCGGGATCGTGGTGTCCTTGCGGTGCTCGCGCCGCCGGTCACGGCTGCGGCGCAGCCGCTCGAGGAGCCGCGCCAGGGCCATGTCGAGGGCGGCGTACGCATCGTCCGCCGACGCCTCGGCCCGGATCACGGGTCCGCGATCGACCACCGTGAGCTCGACCCGCTCACTGGAGTCCGCCTGCCGCGGGTTCGCCTCGTGCGAGACGAGCACGTCGACGCGCTGGGCGCGCGGGGCCAGCTGCTCCACCTTCGCGAGCTTGGTGGCGAGGTGCGCCCGGAATCGCGCGCTCACCTCGGTGTGCCGGCCGGCAACCACGATCTCCATCAAGGACCTCCTGGGAGGAAGGGGTACGCCCGACCACATCTGGCGCACCCGGTGGCGAGACGTTCACGCCCCTGCGCGGGCGGCACCACCTCCTCGCAACCGGCCCGCCGCCTTGCGGCGCCGGAGCGTCGGTCCAGTACCCCACGCTAACGCGCCGCAGGCAGCGGTACTACTCGCCTGGTGAGGGCGTGGACGCGACGACGACGCCGGCCAGCACGGTGATGCCGGCGCCGTCCAGGGCCCGCACGCACGCGGCGAACGTCGCACCCGTGGTGAGGACGTCGTCGACGAGCACGGCGACGCCCGGACCGAGCGGACCGCGTCGCCGAACCCCGACGTGACCGGCGAGGTTGCGCGACCGCGCGCGGGCGGACAGTCCCGCCTGGTCCTCGCCGACGTTGCGCCGCAGCAGCGGAGCCACGCGTGCCGGCACACCGCGGCGCGTCAGCTCGCCGGCCACGGCGGCGGCGAGGGCGCGCGCCGGGTCCCAACCGCGGCGGCGACGTGCGACGGGCGTGGACGGCGCGGGTACGACGAGCACACGGCTGCCGCGCACCTGCTCGGCCGCCGCCCGGGCGGCGCGGCACACCGCCACGCCGAGCGCGGGGGTCACGTCCGTCCGGCCATGGTCCTTCCACTGGCTGACGGCGCGCCGCACCGGTCCGGCGAAGTCGGCGACGGCCCACACCGGCACGGGTTCCGTGCCGTCGAGCCGGTCGAGCCGGCCGGCCCGGTGCTCCACCCGCCGCGCCGGGCCGGCCAGCATCGCGGCGCACGCCGCGCACCACGCGACGTCGTCGGCCCCACAACCGGCGCACGCCACCGGCAGCACCAGCCCCAGCAGGTCGCGACCGGCCACCCGCCACCACTGCTCCGCCACGACGGCCCACGATGCCGTCGTCGGGTCCGGCGCCGCGATCGCCTCCACCCGTGCGGCGAGCGGGCCCCCGGCGCAGGGGCTGTGGGCGGCTGACAGTCAGCCCGGGTACGACGGGTCGGCGACCCCGGCCACGTCGGGCACTGCGACCCACGCCGTGCCGCTGTACCGCAGCAGCCCGCCGGCCTCGGTGGCCACGATGATGCTGCGGTCCAGCCGCCCTCCCGCGAGCGACACCGCGTCGATGACGGCCGGCAGTGCCCTGCTCGGCCCGCCCACGCTCACCAGCCAGATGCTCGACGAGGCCGTGCCGCGCGACATCACGGCCAGCTGGGTGTCGTCGATCCACACCACGGAGTCCGCACCCGTCACCGCCGCGCCGACGCGCGGCCCAGGGTCGAGGATCTGCTGCGGCGACCCGTCCTGGCCGCGGACCACGCCGGCGACGTCGACGGCCACTCCGTCCGGCCCCTCCGTCACCAGTGCGATGCGAGTGCCGTCCCGCGAGGCACGCAGGGCGATCACGTCACGACCGGTCAGCCCGGGTGGTTCGGCGATCTCGGCCTGCCCGCCCAGCTGGTTCACGGCGACCAGGCGGCCGCCGGATGCGGTCCAGACCCAGCCGAAGCGGTCGACCGACGGCGCGGCGAGGTTCTGCCCCTCGACCAGCGTCGTGGCCGGCTGCTCGGCGGTCGGGGCCAGCACCAGCCGGTGCGGCCCGTCCAGCAGCACCCGCACGGAGCCGTCCTCCGAGCGCGCCGGGCTGCGGGCGTCGAGGTCGGCGAGCGAGCCGACCCCGGGCACGGGCTCCAGGCTCTGGCCCACGAGGGTCACCAGCGCACCGTCGGCGATCATCTCGGGCCCGCCGGCGAGGTCGGCCTCCCCGGCGGTGGCCAGATCGGCCACCCCCTCGAGCACCAGGCCTTCGCCGTCCACCTGCTGCGCACGGACCTCGACGGTGCGCACACCGACACCGGCCTGCCGCAGTGTCGCGTCGATCTGCGCCAGCATCAGAGCAGGGCGCTCGGCCGCCTGGACGGTGGCGGACGGGGCGAGGGTGACCTCGGCGGTACCGGTGGCGCTGTCCACCGGTACCGACGGTGGGTCGAGGCGCACTCCGGCGGGGATCGCCGTGCGCAACGCGTCGCGCCACCACGGCGACGGCCCGGCGAGGAGCCCGTTCATCAGCGAGGTGGCCAGGTTGGCCGCCGGGTAGTACCGGATCTCGGGCACCAGCATCGACGCGGCCGGGTCGAGGAAGTACAGCCGCGCGGAGCGGTAGAAGTCGTCGAACGTGCGCAGCGGGAGGATGAGCCCGTCGGGCAGCGCCGAGATGCGCCACTGGCCGCGCGAGTCCTGGACCAGGTCGAACGTCACGGTCTCCCGGGCGTCAGGTGCGGCCTCGGCATACCGGCCCTCGGCGTCGACCTTGCCGCGCACGGCCGCCTCGATGGTCACCTGGGTGTCGGTCGGCCGTTCGGTCCGTGTCGAGTCGTAGACGAGCACCCCGGCGCTCGGGTCCCAGGCCTCACGGGCGTCGGCCCACAGGTACTGCCGCGCCACGGTGAAGTCCAGGTTGCCGGACCGGACGGACAGACCGGCCGCCGCTGCGAGCAGGAAGCCGTCGACGATGCGGTCCGGTGTCGCGTCCGGCGCCGGCCCCTCCGCCACGATGGCGACACCACCCTGCTCGGGTACCTCGGCATCGCCCTCCTGGACCACCCCGGCCGTCGGGATCCTCGCGCAACCGGCGAGCGCGACGACGACCAGCGCGGCCGCGAGGCGCCGCACCCGGTTCTTGTTCGCGATCCTGGTCACGGCACCTCCTGGCGGTCGTCCTCGAAGGAGTGGGCGGCGTCGAAGTCGGGCAGCGCCGCCGGGTCGGTGCCCGAGACGTCGCGCACCGCGGCGGGCGGCGGCTCCGACTCGTCCGGCACCAGCTCGAGGGGCGAGCCGGCCAGGGTCATCCCCGCGCGCCGTGGCAAGGTCAGGCGGAAGCTCGCCCCCCGGCCTGGGCGGCCCCACGCCTCCAGCCAGCCGCCGTGCAGGCGTGCGTCCTCGAGCGAGATCGCCAGGCCGAGGCCGGTGCCGCCGGTGGTCCGGGCCCGCGCGGGGTCGCCGCGCCAGAACCGGTCGAAGACGTGCTGCACCTGGTCCTTCGTCATGCCGACGCCGTGGGCGCGCACGACGAGGGCCACCGCCCGCTCGGCGGCCGCGACCCGGATCTCGACCGCGCTCCCCTCGGCGTGCTCGATCGCGTTGACCAGGAGGTTGCGGACGATCCGCTCGACGCGGCGCGGGTCGATGTCGGCGACCGTGCGCCCCGGTGGCAGCTCCACCTGGAGCCAGGTGCCCTTGCTCTGCGCGAGGGTCAGGCAGTTGTCGACCACGCGCAGCACCACCTCGCGCACGTCACGGCCCTCGGCGTCGAGCACCGCGGCGCCGGCGTCGAACCGGCTGATCTCCAGCAGGTCGGCCAGCAGGTCCTCGAAACGGTCGAGCTGGGTGGACAGGAGCTCCGCGGAGCGCTTCACCGCGGGATCGAAGGAGTCGCGGGCGGCATAGATCATCTCGCCGGCCATCCGCACCGTGGTCAGCGGCGTGCGCAGCTCGTGCGACACGTCCGAGACGAACCGGCGCTGGAGCGCGGACAGCTCCTCGAGGCGATGGATCTGGTCCTGCAGGCTCGCCGCCATCTCGTTGAACGAGCGCGCCAGCGAGGCCATCTCGTCCTCGCCCCGCTCGGGCATCCGCTCGGTCAGGTGGCCGTCCGCCAGGCGACCGGCGACCTCGGCGGCCCGGCGCACCGGGCGCACGGTCTGGCGGGTGACCAGGAAGGTCGTCGCGGTCAGCAGCAGCACCAGGGCACCGGCCGCGATCACCATCGTGCGCAGCAGGAAGTCCAGCCGGCGCTGCTCCGCGTCCAGGGGGTAGAGGAAGAACAGCTGGTAGGTGCCCACCACGGGCACGGTCACCTCCTGACCGACGACGATCGCCGGAGTCGGGCGATGACCGTCCACGGGCCGCAGGGCGACCGACTGCCAGTGCTGACCGCCGCCGGCGAGGGACTCCCGCATCTCCTGGCTGATGCGGTCGAGCAGGTCGGCGTTCGACGCGGGGGTGCCGACCGCGACGGTCGGCTGCTGCCCCGGGGCGCGCATGAGGAACACGTCACGTCGCCCGGACCCCCCGGTGCTCTGGCTCTGCGCGACGGCCCTCATCAGCTGCTGGGCCTCGGCGCCGGTGGTGGCGGGCGAGGCCGAGAACACCCCCTGCGCCTCCTGCGTGGACCGGGCGCTCTCCGCGAGGATCTGCGAGAGCCGCTCCTGGAACATGTCCGCCGCGGTGCGCTCGCCGACGTAGTAGAACACCGCGCCGAGCGCGGCCAGCCCGATGAGCAGCGTCGTGGTCAGCACGCGCACCTGGAGCGAGGACCGCCACCAGTGGACCCAGCCGCGCACCCGACGCAGCCAGCGCGCCCGCACGAGGCGCCACACGCTGGTCAGTCGCGGCCGGCCGTGGCGGTCCGAGGTGCTCGACGCCGTCACGTCGTCGTCGCGCCCGCCTTGTAGCCGACGCCGCGGACGGTGACGACGATCTCCGGGCGCTCGGGGTCGTGCTCGATCTTCGAGCGCAGCCGCTGCACGTGGACGTTGACCAGGCGGGTGTCGGCCGCGTGCCGGTAGCCCCACACCTTCTCCAGCAGCACCTCGCGGGTGAACACCTGCCAGGGCTTGCGGGCCAGGGCGACCAGCAGGTCGAACTCCAGCGGGGTCAGCGAGATCTGCTCCCCGTCGCGGCTGACGCGGTGTCCGGGCACGTCGATGGCCAGGTCGCCGATCGTCAGGTGCTCGGGAGCGGGCTCGTCGGAGCGGCGCAGCCGGGCGCGGACGCGAGCGACGAGCTCCTTGGGCTTGAAGGGCTTGCTGATGTAGTCGTCGGCCCCGGCCTCGAGGCCCAGCACGACGTCCACCGTGTCGCTCTTGGCCGTCAGCATGACGATCGGGACGCCGGACTCCCCCCGGATCTGCCGGCACACCTCGTACCCGTCCTTGCCGGGCAGCATGAGGTCGAGGAGCACCAGGTCGGGCTGCGTGTTGCGGAACACCCCGAGCGCGAGGTCGCCGTCCTCGCAGAAGACGGGCTCGAAACCCTCCGAGCGCAGCACGATCCCGATCATCTCGGCCAGCGCGGTGTCGTCGTCGACCACCAGCACACGTCCCTTCATGGCGGGCATTCTCGCACCGGACCCTGTGCGTACGGCGCGTGCCGATCGGGTGAGCGGCCCCGGCGCGACCTCGCCACGTGGCACGATGAACCGGCGGGCGCCGTGCGGCGCCCCGACGACCGAGGGAGCACCAGCGGCATGACGAGCCCCCACGAGCCACCGGCGTGGACCGCGCCCGGTGGGCCGAGCGCTCCGGAGCCCGGCACGCCGCCCCCGCCGGCCGGTCAGGGACCGGACCAGGGGCAGTGGGGCCAGCCCACCACGCCTCCCCCCGGGGCCTGGGGCCAGCCCGTCGCACCGGGCCAGTGGGGCCAACCGCCGGCTCCCCCGCCGCAGTGGGGCCAGCCCGGTACCCCGCCGCCCGGAGCGCCGCCTCCCGGGGGCACACCGCCGGGCTACGGGATGCCGAGCTACGGCGCCCAGCCGTGGCGCCCGCCGGCGCTCCAGCCGGGGATCGTGCCGCTGCGGCCGCTGTCGCTCGGCGAGATCCTGGACGGCGGTGTGCGCGCCATCCGTGCGAACCCCGCGGTGATGTTCGGGCTGGCAGCGGCCGTGGTCACCGTCGCCACCCTGATCTCGATGCTGCTGTCGTACTACCTGTGGGGCGTGCTGGCCGGCTCCTTCACCGACCTCGCGGACCTCGACGCGGAGCTGGGCCAGGCCGCGGCCGGCGAGGTCGACAGCGCCGTGTCGATGGGCGTGGCGGCGTTGATCAGCCAGCCGGTGACGTCGATCGCGACGACGATCCTCACGGGTCTGCTCGTCGTCTCCGTCAGCCGGTCGGTGCTGGGGCGCAAGATCTCCGTGCGCGAGGTGCTGCACTCGTCGCGCGTCTGGTGGGTGGTGGGCTTCACGCTGCTGCTCAGCCTGGCGATCGCGATCGTCGGCGGTGGCCTGGTCGCCCTGGTGATCTGGCTGGCGGCCAGCGACTCCGTCGGCGGCGCCGTGGCGCTGGGGTTGCTGGGCGGCCTCGCGCTGCTGCTCGTCGGCGTCTGGGTGGCCGTGCGCACGCTGCTGGTCACCCCCGCCCTGATGCTCGAAGGCAAGGGCTTCTGGCGCACGATCACCCGCGCCTGGCGGCTGACCCGCGGCAGCTTCTGGCGGCTCCTCGGGATCTACCTGCTGGTCCAGGTCCTCATGTACTTCCTGACCCAGGTGGTGGTCACGCCGTTCACGCTGATCGCCACCTTCGTCGGGGCCGGCGGCGAGATCCTCTCGTTCAGCTATCTGGCGATCGTCTCGGTGGGCCAGATCATCGCCTTGACGGCCACCACCACCTACACGGCGGCTGTGGTCGCGCTGCTCTACATCGACGTGCGCATGCGCCGTGAGGGCCTGGACATCGAGCTCGGCCGGGCCGCCGCGGCGGACGCCGCGCTCCCGCGGTAGGCGCGCCGCCCGTGCTCCTCGAGCCGCCCGTCACTCCTGACGCGCCGACCGCCCGCCGGTGGGCCGTCGAGGAGCTCGCCGACCCGGCGTACCACCGGCAGGAGAGCCTGCTGATGAGGCTGATGCGGTGGCTGCTCGAGCAGTTCGACGGGCTGCCGGCCCTGGGCATGTCGCCGGGCACCGCGGCGCTCGTGGTGGTCGGGGTCCTCGCCGTGGTCGTCGCGCTGGCGCTGTGGATCGCCGGACCCGTGCGTCGCTCCCGGCGAGTCGCCGAGCGCGCGGTGCGCGCGGCGTCCGACCGCCGCAGCGCGGCCGAGCTG
>JAEXPS010000111.1 GCA_023438885.1 Actinomycetes bacterium | reverse complement strand
GGGCAGGGGCGGGGCAGGGGCGGGGGCGGGCGGGGGCCTGGGCGGGGGCGGGGCTGCGGCCGGATCGAGCGGCTGCGGGTCGCCCAGTGCGGGTGGGTCAGGGGTGGGTTACCAGCGGTGGTGCACGTGGAAGCGGATCGACTCGTCGTAGATGTGCTCGAGAGCACGCAGGGTGTCCGGGTCGAGCGGGGGCAGCTCTGCAGCCTCGACGTTGGCCACCGCCTGTGAAGGTGTGCGCGCCCCGGGGATCACCACCGAGACCCCCGGCTGGTCGATGATCCACCGCAGCGCGAGCTCGGATGTACTCTCCCCCGGCTGGGTGAGGGCCGAGACCTCCCGCGCCGCGACGACCCCCACCTCGTAGGGCACGCCGGCGAACGTCTCGCCCACGTCGAACGCCTCGCCGTGACGGTTGTACGAGCGGTGGTCGTCCGGACCGAAGGTGGTGTGCTCGTCGTACCGCCCGGAAAGCAGCCCCGAGGCCAACGGGACGCGCGCGATGATGCCCACCCCGGCCGCGCGGGCCGCGGGCAGCACCTGCTCCAGCGGCTTGCGCCGGAACACGTTGAGGATGATCTGCACGGTGGCGACGTTGGGCTGCGCGATGGCCAGCAGCGCCTCCTCGACCGTCTCGACGGACACCCCGTACGCGGCGATGCGGCCCTCGGCGACGAGGGTGTCGAGGTCGTCGTACGTGCGCTGGCGGCGGTAGACCTCCGTGGGCGGGCAGTGCAGCTGCACCAGGTCGAGGGTGTCGACGCCCAGGTTGGCGCGCGAGCGGTCCGTCCACGCGCGGTAGGCGTCGAGCGTGAAGGCCTCCGGCACCAGGGGGTCGGCGCGCCGGCCCATCTTGGTGGCCACCGTGATGCCCTCGCGGCCGCGCTCGGCCAGCACCTGCCCGACGAACTTCTCGCTGCGGCCGTCGCCGTAGACGTCCGCCGTGTCGAGGAAGGTCACGCCGGCGTCCAGCGCGGCGCTCAGCACCGCGTGCGCCGTCTCGTCGGCCACCTCGCCCCAGTCCGCACCCAGCTGCCAG
This sequence comes from Actinomycetes bacterium, assembly GCA_023438885.1. Classification (GTDB taxonomy): domain Bacteria; phylum Actinomycetota; class Actinomycetes; order Actinomycetales; family Cellulomonadaceae; genus Cellulomonas. The sequence goes on along the minus strand of JAEXPS010000111.1, from coordinate 1,746 downwards.
CAGCCGAGCCCCACCACACCGACGGAACGGCCGGTACGGCCGAGAACCCGCGTCTCCATGCGGCGAACCTACCGCCGGGCACGCCGGCCCCGCGCTCAGTGCCCCGTCGTGAAGGTCGTAGGCTGGCCGACGGCCCACCGGCCACCAAGGCCCACCAGCTCGACAGTTGCGCACGGGCTCGGCAGAAGGAACTGTCGAGTAGGTGACGAAGTGTCGAGTCGGCGCCCAACTGCGAGGAGAACGATGAGCGCAGCAGCACCCGGGGCGACCCCCCGGCACTACCTCATGTGCGAGCCGACGTACTTCACGGTCGCCTACGAGATCAACCCCTGGATGCACCAGGACCAGGCGACGGACACGTCGCTGGCGGTGCAGCAGTGGCGCCGGCTGCGCGACACCTACCTGGACCTGGGCCACAAGGTCAGCCTGATCGACCCCATCCCGGGCCTGCCGGACATGGTCTACGCCGCCAACGGCGCCACGGTGGTCGACGGCATCGTCTACTCCGCCAACTTCCGCTACCCGCAGCGCCAGCCCGAGGGCCCGGCGTACGAGAAGTGGTTCGCCGACCGCGGCTACGTCACCCACACCGCCACCCAGATCAACGAGGGCGAGGGCGACATGCTGATCCCCGGCCGGCTGGTGCTGGCCGGGACCGGGTTCCGCAGCGAGCGCTCGGCCCACGCCGAGGCGCAGGAGCTCTTCGGCCACCCGGTGATCTCGCTCGAGCTCGTCGACCCGCGGTACTACCACCTGGACACCGCGTTGGCCGTGCTCTCCAGCGACCTGGACGACCCGCAGATCGCCTACTACCCGCCCGCGTTCTCCGCGGGCTCGCAGTCGGTGCTGCGCAATCTGTTCCCGGACGCGGTGATCGCCTCCGACGACGACGCGACGGCTCTCGGGCTCAACATGGTCTCCGACGGCAAGCACGTGGTGCACGCGCCGGGCGCGGCCGGCCTGGCCGCCAAGTTGCGCGAGCGCGGCTACGAGACCATCGCCGTCGACACGAGCGAGCTGCTCAAGGGCGGCGGCGGCGCGAAGTGCTGCTCGCTGGAGATCCGCGAGGCCTGAGTCAGGCGAAGTCGACCGCTCCGTACAGCCAGCCGCCCACGCTGGCGCCGCCCACCCGCATCACCGACACGTCGGTGCGCACCATCTGCTTGAGGTGCGAGGGGGAGTTCGCCCACGCGTTGACGAGCGACTGCACGCTGCCGCTGGTGCAGCCCACGATGTTGTCGGAGCCGGAGTGCCAGATCCCGCCGCGGTTCGCCATGTCCTGCGCGTGGCCGACGAGGTACCCGGAGCGCTCCACGCCGAGCGTGGACAGGCCGCGCGACTGCCGGAAGGCGTTGATCGCCGAGCCGATCGCACCGACGCTCGACTCGCTGCCACCCGCCCCGACGGGCGCCCCCGGGCACACCAGCCCGCCGGAGGGGATGCCGGACGACGAGGCCGGGGCGGAGCTGCGCGAGGCGGTCCGGCCCGCAGGGCGGCTGGCACTCGCCGCGCGCGCGGCCGCTTCGGCGGCCGCCCGTGCGGCCTCCTGCTCGGCGGCGATCCGAGCCTGCTCGGCCACCTGCCAGGCCGTCTCGGCCTCCTGAGCGGCCTTCGCCGGCGCCGCGACGCCCGCCGTGGCGGTGCGCAGGGCCACGAGGCTCAGCGTCGGGTCGACGGCCGCGGCGCTCGCCGCATCGGTCGCCTGCTGCAGCGCCGCGAGCGGCTCGGGGCCGGCGTGCGGCGCGG
>JAEXPS010000109.1 GCA_023438885.1 Actinomycetes bacterium | reverse complement strand
GACCGGCGGGCCCTGGCTCGAGGTCGCCCGCGACGCCATCTTCGGCTCCGGACCCGACGGCCTGGACGACGGCAACGCCCGCATCACCCAGTCCCTCCAAGCGGACTGACCGGACGGGGCGGGGCTCGTGGCGAGGCGCGAGGCCGGGCCCGCCGGGTGACGCCGCCGTCTCAGGCGGGCGCCGACGTCGAGCGGCGGATCACGAGGTCGGGCGGGATCGGCGACTCGGGCGGCAGTGCGCCGCCGGAGAGCTGGTCGTGGAGCCTGGTCATGCAGCGCACACCCAGCTCGGAGAAGTCGGGCCGGACGCTCGTCAGCGCGGGCACGAAGTACGCGGCCTCGGGGATGTCGTCGAAGCCGACGACGCTCACGTCCTCCGGGACGCGGATGCCCGCCTCGTGGAAACCGTGCAGCAGGCCGAGCGCCATCTGGTCGTTCGACGCGAACACGGCGGTGAGGTCGCGCCGCCGGGCGAGGTCGAGGGCCGTCCGGTGGCCGAAGCCCGCGGACCAGTCACCGACCACCGGGGGCGGGGCGTCGAGCCCGGCCGCGGCGAGCGTCGCGCGCCAGGCCTGGGTCCGGGCCTGCGAGTCCAGCCAGTCGGCGGGGCCGGCGACGTGGACGACCGTCCGGTGGCCGAGGTCGACCAGGTGCTGGGTCGCCAGCCGTGCCCCGAGGGCCTGGTCGATGGCGACGCTGTGGCCGCCGCCGTCCCCGGCCGAGTCGACGGTCACGTAGGGCACGCCGCGGTGCAGCTCGCGGAACGCCTCGAGCATGGCCGCCTGGGGTGCGATGACGACCAGGCCGTCGATGCCCTGGTCCTCGAGGTGGCCGAGCGCGGTCTGCATCTGCTCCCGGCCCACGGACGCGAGGTTCACCGTGCTCACGAAGTACCCGGCGTCCCGGGCGGCGCGCTCGATGGCCTGGAGGGTCTTCGGCGGGCCGTACCGGCCGTTGTCCGTGAGGATGACGCCGATCGTGCCCGAGCGGCCGTTGGCCAGGGCGCGTGCGACCCGGCTCGGCCGGTAGTCGAGTCGCTCCATGGCCGCCAGGACGCGCGACCGGGTGCGCGCGCTGATGTTCGGGTGGGCGTTGAGGACCCGGGAGACGGTCTGGTGCGAGACGCCGGCGCTGCGCGCGACGTCGCGGATCGTCACCGAGCGCGATCGGCCCGACGGCGGGCGGACCTCCCCGGTGCCGTTCACCGGCGCGGGGGAGCCGGGAGGGTGACCCGTCGGTCCCTGGTGCACGCGGGCGATCCTACGAGGCCCCCGCCGACGACGCCCAGCGCCGAACCGGTCGATGGTCGCGATCCCATGCCGTGCCCTCCGATCCGAGGTCTTGACAACCCACTAGGCCGCACATACCTTGCTTCTCATACAGCGATTGTGACCGGTCACAACTGCACAGGCAAGCCCCCAGTGACGTTCCATGACGACATCGTGCGCGAATACCCGCGCGCGAGTGCGGCCCGCGCTCTTTCGCGGGCTGCCCGCGCTGTCCCCCAGCGCATTCGGCAGGTCTCGGATACGCGGGTCGAACGAGCTTCGGCCGCCCAGGACGGGAGAACACCATGATTCGACGGAGAATCTTCGCAGCAACGGCCGGGCTCTCGGCGCTCGCGTTGGTGGCGGGGTGCAGTGGTGGTGGTGAGGGTGATGGTGAGGGTGAGGGTCAGGGTGGGGGTGGTGGTGGGCAGGGTTCTGATGGTCCGGTGACGTTGACGATGTGGACGCGTTCGGTGACTGCGGATCAGACGCAGATGCTGGTGAACGCGTTCAATGCGGCGCACGTGAACGAGATCAACGTGGCGCTGACGGTGGTGCCGCGTGACCAGTACCTGCAGCAGACGGGTGCGGCGGCGAGCGTGGGCAACCTGCCGGACCTGTTGGCGGCGAACGTGATCGATGGTCCGAACTACTCGTCGTCGGGTCTGTGGATGGACATCACCGACCGGGTGGAGGGGTTGGACTTCGCGGACATGTTGGCGCCGGCGCACCTGCGGGCGGCGACGTTGGACGACAAGTACTTCGCGGTGCCGCACGTGATGGACGTGTCGGCGATGTACTACAACACGGTCCTGTTCGAGCGGGCGGGTCTGGACCCGGCGTCCCCGCCGGCGACGATGGAGGAGTTCGCCGAGGCGGCGCAGACGATCGCGGACCTGGGGCCCGAGTACGGCGGGCTCTACCTGCCGGGCAACTGTGCCGGGTGCCTGGTGTTCACCCTGTTCCCCTCGATCTGGGGGTCGGGTGGCACGGTGATGGACGAGGACGGCACGGAGGGGACGCTGGACTCCGAGGAGGCCCGTGAGGTCTTCGGGATCTACCACGAGATGTTCGCCTCGGGGGCGATGGTCGACGAGTCGCGCAACGAGACCGGGGCCACGCAGAACTCGGTGTTCGAGTCGGGGAACGTGGGCTTCGCGCTGCTGGGGTCCAAGGCCCTGGGCCAGCTCACCCCGAACGAGAACCTGCAGATCGGGGTCGCGCCGATCCCGTCGCTGACCGGTGACCCCTCGACGTTCGTGGGCGGGGACATCGTGGGGATCACCCCCGACTCCGACCACCCCGAGGAGGCGTGGACGTTCCTGGAGTGGACGCTGCAGGAGGCCCAGCAGCTGGACATCTACGCCGCGAACAAGTTCATGCCGATCCGCACGGACCTGGCCGAGAACGAGTTCGCCGCAGAGGACGAGCGCCTGCTGCTGCTCAACAGCCTGATCCAGCACGGCCAGACGCCCTACTCCCCGCGGTTCTTCCAGACCTTCAACGACCCGACCGGCGGGCCCTGGCTCGAGGTCGCCCGCGACGCCATCTTCGGCTCCGGACCCGACGGCCTGGACGACGGCAACGCCCGCATCACCCAGTCCCTCCAAGCGGACTGACCGGACGGAGGACCGATGAGCACCACGCACGCACCGGCTGCTGCCGGCCCGACCCGCGCCCGACCCGCCACGCCACCTCCTCCTCGGCGGCGCGGCCTGGAGAAGCGGTGGCTGGCCTGGGTCTACGTGGCTCCCGCTGCGCTGGTGCTCATCGGCCTCTTCCTGGTCCCGTTGGGCCTGGCGGTGTGGATGTCGTTCACCGACTGGCCCCTGCTCGGCGGCGGCGCGCACACGCCGAACTTCCCCGACAACTACGTGCGCATCACCCAGGACGGGGCCTTCCTCGAGGCCGTCGGCTTCACGCTGCGCTACACGGCGATCATCACCGTCGTGCTGCTCACGCTGAGCCTCGGCCTGGCGCTCCTGGTCCAGGAGGCGAAGGGGCGGAGCACGGGTGTGCTGCGCACCGCGTTCTTCCTCCCCGTCGTCACCGGGCTCACCACGGCGGCCCTGCTGTTCCTCGGCCTCTACTCGCCCAGCATCGGCGGGATCAACCTGCTGTTCCGTGCGGTGGGGGTCGACGTCGACTGGCTCGGCACGCCCGGGACGGCCCTGCTGTCGACGGTGCTCATGATGACCTGGCGGTTCGCGGGCTTCTACATGGTCATCATGCTGGCCGGCCTGCAGGCGATCCCGCGCGAGCTGTACGAGGCGGCCTCGATCGACGGGGCCGGGCGCTGGCGCACCTTCGTGTCGGTGACCCTGCCCCTCATGAGGTCCAACCTCGCCCTGTGCATGCTGCTGATCGTCACCGGCGGCCTGACCGCCTTCGAGCAGTTCTACGTGCTGACCGGCGGTGGTCCCGACGGCTCCACGATCACCGTGGTCATGCGCGTCTTCAGCGAGGCGTTCGGGCAGTTCAACCTCGGCTACGCCGCCGCGCTGGCCGTCGCGATCCTCCTCGGCCTCGTGATCCTCAACGTGATCCAGCTCCGCGTCGTGCGGAGCAGCCCGGAAGGAGAGGCGCGATGACCGCCACGACCGCGATCGAGGTGCCGACGCGGACCCGGACCCGGTCCGCCGACACCGGCGCCCGCGCCGTGCGGGGGGCCGCCCTCGTCGGCGCCGCGGTGCTCGCCGTGTTCTTCGTCGGCCCGCTGCTGTGGGTGATCTGGGGCTCGGTGTCGACGGGGCAGACGGTCTCGTTCGACAACTACCAGCGCCTCATCGACTACGGCGCGGGCATGTGGCGCTACATCGGCAACACGCTGGTCGTCGTCCTCATCACGATCGTCGGCTCGCTCGTGGTCTCGATCCTCGCCGGGTACGCCTTCGCCAGGATGAGGTTCCGGGGCAGCAAGGCGCTCTTCGTGGGCATCCTCGCGATCCTCATGGTGCCCCACACGAGCCTGCTGATCCCGCTCTACATCTGGCTGGACCGGCTCTCGCTGGGCAACAGCCTGGTGGGCGTCGGGCTCGTGATGATCATGTACCAGATGCCGTTCTCGATCTTCATGATGCGCAACTCCTTCGAGAGCGTGCCGACCGAGCTGGACGAGGCGGCGCTGGTGGACGGGTGCTCGCGCGTCGGCGCGCTGTTCCGGGTGGTCCTGCCCGCCGTCGTGCCCGGCCTGGTGACCGTCGGCCTGTTCGCATTCCTGGCCGCGTGGAACGAGTTCGTCACCGCGCTCATCCTCATCAGCGACTCGACGAAGTTCCCGCTCCCGCTCGCGCTCGTGAACCTCATCCAGGGCGACTGGGGTGCGATCGACTACGGCGCGCTGCAGGCCGGGGTCACCGTTTCCGCGCTGCCCTGCATCGTCCTCTTCTTCTTCCTGCAGCGCGCATTCGTGAGCGGATTCACGAACGGTGCCGTCAAGGGCTGACCGGCCGACCATTTCCACCCTGGAGACGCACATGACTTCCCCGACCCCTGCCCTGACACCGGTCGCCCCGTCCGCGGGGGCCCAGCGGGCCGTGCCGGCCGACGCCGTCCGCATCACCGGCGGCTTCTGGCGCACCCGGCAGGACCTGAACACCACCCGCCTGCTCGACCACTGCGACCGGTGGATCGACGACATGGGGTGGTACGACACCTTCCGCGCGGCCGCCGGCGAGACCCCGGACCGGCCGTTCCGGGGCAAGCTCTTCACCGACGCCGACGTGTACAAGCTGCTCGAGGCGTTCGCGTGGGAGCTCGCCCAGCGCCCCGACCCCGCCCGCGAGGAGCGCTACAAGGAGCTCGCCGCCCTCGTCGCCGCCGCGCAGGAGGACGACGGCTACCTCAACACGTTCTTCGGCCCCCGGGGGCGTGAAGCCAGGTACTCCGACGTCGCGCACGGCCACGAGCTCTACTGCGCCGGGCACCTGTTCCAGGCGGCCGTCGCCCGCCTGCGGGCCGGCGAGGAGGACGACCTGACCCGGGCGGCGGTCCGGTTCGCGGACCGCATCTGCGACGACTTCGGCGAGGGTGGGATCGACGGCTCGGACGGGCACCCCGAGATCGAGGTGGCGCTGGCCGAGCTGGCCCGGGCCACCGGCGAGCGCCGTTACCTCGACCAGGCGCGGCGCTTCCTCGAGCAGCGCGGGCACCGGACGTTCGAGCACCACGCGATCGGCCACGAGTACTACCTCGACGACGTCCCGGTGCGCGAGGCCGACGTCCTGCGCGGCCACGCCGTCCGGGCCACCTACCTGACCGCGGGAGCGATCGACGTCGCCGTCGAGACCGGCGACACCGAGCTCCTCGAGCGGCTCGAGACCCAGTGGCGCACGACCTGGGCGCGCCGGACGTACCTCACCGGGGGGATGGGGTCGCGGCACCTGGGGGAGTCCTTCGGCAACGACTTCGAGCTGCCGCCCGACCGGGCCTACACCGAGACCTGCGCCTCGGTGGGGGCGATCATGGTCGCCTGGCGCCTGCTGCTGGCCACCGGCCGCGCGGAGTACGCCGACGCGATCGAGCGCCTGCTCTACAACATGGTGGCGACGTCCCCCAATGCCGAGGGCGACAGGTTCTTCTACGTCAACCCGCTGCTGCAGCGCCGACCCGGCATCGCCGTCGCCGACGGCGAGGCGCCGTTCCGCAAGGACACGCTGCGCGCCAACTGGTTCTGGGTGTCGTGCTGCCCCACCAACGTCGTCCGCATGCTCGCCTCCCTCCCGGCCTACCTGGCCACGGCCTCCGACGACTCCGTGACGCTCCAGCAGTACTTCGGCGGCGAGGTCCGCACGACGCTCGGCGACGGCCGCGAGGTCGTCCTCGGCGTCGACACGGAGTACCCGTGGGACGGCACCGTCACCGTGCAGGTGCACACCCCGGGGGAGTTCGAGCTCCGCCTGCGCGTGCCGGGCTGGGCCCGGGGTGCCACGCTGCGGGCCCCTGGCGCCGACGGCGGCACGCAGGACCGCGCGGTCGAACCCGGGTACGTGGGCGTGCGCCGCACGTGGGCGGCGGGTGACACCGTCGTCCTCTCCCTGCCGATGGTGCCCGTGGTGCTGCGACCCGACGACCGGATCGACGCGCTCCGGGGGACGGCGGCGGTCCAGCGCGGCCCGCTGGTCTACTGCGCGGAGTCGGTGCAGGGCGACCCCGCCGGCGTCGACCTCGACACGTTCCGCCTCGACCCGGGCACCCCGCCCGTGGACGTGCCGGCCGAGGGGCCGAGCGACGTCCCGGTCGCGGTGCGGGTCCGCGGCGTCGTCGTCGCGCCGGAGGACGCCAAGGACTGGCCCTACCCGCCTGCTGACGCGCCCGCGTCGGCCGGCACGGTGCCCGGCACCGTCGTCGGGGAGGCCGAGGTCGACCTCATCCCGTACTACGCCTGGTCCAACCGCGGCCCCTCGACCATGCGCGTCTTCATCCCCGTCGCGAGCTGACACCGCCCGTCGGCGCGCCGCAGGACCCGGCCGGGCCGCCGGACCACCACAGGACCCCAACAGGACCACCGCAGGACCCCGCACCACCCGACCGGAAGGAGCGACCCATGTCGTACCCCGCTGACCGCACGGCCGTCGTGCTCATCGAGCCCCAGAACGACTTCCTGAGCCCCGGGGGGACGATGTACCAGTACATCGCCTCCCAGCTCGCCGAGCGTGACGTCATCGCCAACCTCGCCCGCCTCCTGGCCGGCGCGCGGGAGAAGGGCGTGAAGGTGTTCTACGTGCCCTTCCACCCCTTCGAGGAGGGCTTTCCCGAGCTCAAGGAGGGCGGCCCGGGCCGCGAGGGCCTGCGCGGCGTGGAGATCGACATGGTCGCCGACTGGGGCACCGGCGCCTGGCTGCGCGGCACTCCCGGCCCGGAGATCGTCGAGCCGCTGACGCCCCAGCCGGGGGACATCGTCGTCGAGGGCAAGAAGACGCTCGACGCGTTCCACTCGACGGCCCTGGACTACCTGCTCCGCGCGAACGACATCACGCACGTCGCGTTCACGGGCTTCCACACCAACTGGTGCGTGGAGTCCAGCGCCCGCTCCGCCTACGACAAGGGCTACCGCGTGACGGTGCTCGCGGACTGCACGGCGACCGACACCGAGCGTGAGCAGAGCTACGCGGAGGAGATCATCTTCCCGCGCATCGGCAAGGTCATGAGCTCCAAGGAGTTCCTCGACCAGGTCGGCTGACGTGCGGGTGCTCGTCGCGCCCGACAAGTTCAAGGGGTCCGCCACGGCTGCCACCGTGGCGGGCTCCCTGGCGCGGGGGCTGCGGGCGGGCGCCCCGGGCGCGGACGTGATCACGCTGCCGGTCGCGGACGGCGGCGACGGCACGGTCGACGTGCTCCTCGCGGCCGGTGACGCCGCCCTCACCGTCCCCGCGCAAGACGCCCTGGGCCGGCCCGCCCAGACGGTGGCCGCCGTCCGCGGGAGCCGGGTGGCCCTCGAGCT
>JAEXPS010000105.1 GCA_023438885.1 Actinomycetes bacterium | reverse complement strand
GTGTAGAAGCCGGTGGTCGTCAGCTTGCTGTAGTCGCCGGCGACGATTCCCTTGTACTGCAGGTCGCGCGTGCCCGACGAGTTCTGGCCGTAGTGGCCCCAGGTAGCGGAGCCCTGGAACACCTGGTCCGGCCGGTCGTTGATCAGCGTGCCCCCGAGCAGCCCCGCGACCGCCAGGTAGGCGGGCGAGTCATAGCCGAGGCTGGTGGCCGCCGTCGCGTTCAGGTCCGCGAAGAGCGACAGCCCTCGTGGCACCACCTCGACCCACGCCGTCGTGCTCGCACTCCCGTAGGTGCCCGTCACCGCGACGGTGGTCCATGGCTGGCCGAAGTCCACCCCGTCGAGCTCCCAGGCGATCGGGACACTCTGCGTGGTCCCATCCGTCAGGGTCGCCGTGAGGTTGGCCGGCAGGCCGCCGGGCGAGCCGTCGACGAAGGTTGCTTTCCACACCTGGGGCAGGGACTGCACGCTGTTCGCCAGCGGAAGGCGGGCCAGGCGAAGCCAGTCGACGAGCTGCTGCGCCCCTTCGACGTCCAGCCCGTAGGTCACCGGGTCGGCCACCGCCTGCCGCGCCAGGGCGATGTCCGCCTGGAGCAGGTCCCAGTCGGCGTCGGTGAAGTCCTCGTCGCGCTCGACAGCCTCGGCCTCCGCCACGGCTTGGGCGAGGGCAGCGGTGGACGGCGGTTCGTCGGGCGGCGTCTGGACGACGCCGACCGCGTCGACCGCCAGGGTGCCGGTGGTCACCGCCAGGGTGACCGTGTGCTCGCCGTACGGCAGCCCGCGCAGTGCGTAGGTCTGCTGGTAGTTGGTCGAGGTGCGTGTCGACTGGTTCATGGCGACGAGCTCACCGTCCAGCAGGACGTCGAGCCTGGCGCTGCCGTTGTCGACGCCCAGGACGTCGAGCCCCGTGCCGGTGAACGTGTAGGAGACGCTGGCCCCTGCGGCCTGGCTCGTCGACGACGAGCGCTGGTACTCGTACATGCCGCCGCCGTTGGCGTGCCGCCATGAGCCGTCGTAGACGAGACGGGCGACCGGCGGGTCGGCGAGGTCGTTGAGCTCGAGGTTGTCGAGCAGCTCGGTGTAGTACGGCGCGTAGCCCGGCACCCGCTCGATCGTCAGGTTGTCGAACTGCGTGTACCGGAAGCCGCTGGCCAGGTCGACGCGGCCCGAGCGGAAGGGCGAGGTGTCGGTCAGCGCGGCGACCTGGACGCCGTCGACGAAGCCGGTCACCCGCGTGCCGGCCACCTGGATCGCCAGGGTGTGCCAGGCGGCGGCATCGAACCCAACGAGGGACCCGCCGGAGACGGTCGTGCCCGTGCGCAGCAGCTGCCAGGTGCCCTCGGAGTTGAGCCGCAGCGCGTACGGGGTGCCGGAGAGCGAGTGCGAGCTGCCGCCGCCTGTCGAGCGTGCGCCGATCGCCGCGTAGTTCCCCGGCGACGGTTCGCGTTCGAAGAGAACGTCGACGCTCGCCGTGTAGTTGACCCAGCGCAGGTCACCGATGCCCGTGATCGGATCCGCGCCGTTCCACGCACCGCCGACTCCCGTGGCCGTCTGGTCCACCTGCTGGCGCAGCACGTAGCCGTCCGGCGTCGCCGACGCCTCGAAGGCGCCGTTGCGGTCCCAGGTGTACAGCGGGATCGCGCCGTCGGCCCCGCCGCGCGACTGGATGAACGGCTCGGTCTGCCCGGTCAGGACGCCGCCGGCTGCGATCACGGGCACGGTCCGGTCGCTGTAGTCGAAGTCGTCGGACCACAGCGTGCCGCCGTCCGGGTCGACGTCCAGCACGGTGCGCTCGCCCTCCACGGGCAACGGTGCGGTCCAGGTGTCGTCGTCGCTGACGTCGAGCGAGGTCACGGTGACGATCGAGTACGGCTGGACCTGGACGGTGTAGGCGCCGGCGACGCTCGGAGCCACGTCGGCGACGTGCCGCTTGTAGTTGGCGTTGAAGGCCGAGCCGTCGTCCGCCGCCCGCGTCTCCCAGACGGCGAGCCTGGTGCCGGCGCCGAAGGTGAAGTTCTGCGGCGTGATCTTGTACGTCCGCGGGTACTCCGAGTCGTTGACGACGACGGTCGAGAAGGCGCTCTTGTCCGGGGCGGCCAGGGTCATGTAGTTGGGCAGACCGTTGCGGCCGTTGACCGGGTTCGTCCCTGTCGCCCCGGTGGAGCTGGCCTGCGGCACCACTCGCCAGATGCCGGCCGTGTTGGTGTCGTTCTCCCAGCCGGCGTTCGCGAAGCTGCTGAAGTGCTGGAGCACGGCGAGACCGGCGTCGTAGTGGATCCACCCCGACCAGGGGTCCCGCGCGCTGACGAGCTCCTTGTACGAGTACTGACCGCCTTCGTAGAACGAGCCGATCGCCGGCTGGTAGATGAAGTGCGTCCGGCGTGAGTTGACGAACCCCTTGACGATCGTGTTCGCCATCTCGAGCGGGCCGTTGGTGCCGCCGATCCCGGTGCCGGCCACCGAGGGGTCCGCAGTGTTGTTGTTCGGGCGGAACGAGGAGTTGCTGAAAGTGGCCTGCGCCTCCGAGTTCCAGACCTCCTTGTCGAACACCTCGGCGAGCCGCGTGAAGTCCTTGGCGCCGGTGTCGTCGGTCGTGTAGTGGTAGCCGGCCACGGCGACCGCCTCGCGGAGCGTGGCGTCGGCCACCATGTCGTCACCGAAGGAGCCGAGGCCGGCTTCGTCGGAGATCACCACCTGGATCTGGTGGTAGAGGTCCGCCTCGCCCGGACGGAAGCCCGCCAGCGCCGGGTCGGTGCTGACGTAACCCGTCGAGTCGGTGCGCACCCGGTTCGCGTAGTCCTTGGTCCACGTGAAGTTCGGGGTCGACTCGTTCACGCCGGGGTTGACGTAGTCGACCATGAACCCGTACTCGCGGTAGGCGGCGAGGATCGTGTTCTTGTACCAGGTGTAGACCTTGTCGTTCGTGTTGGCCCACGCCGGGGCGTTCCACCGCAGGATGCTCACCTTGACGTCAGGGTTGACCTTCAGGGCGTCCGCGGCGAGCTGGAATCCGGGGTGCCGGGTGACGTTCGCCTCCTCGGTCTCCGTCCGCATCGTCGCGGGATCGGGCCCGGTCGAGTTGTTGCGGTCGTTCCCCATCTCGATCTTGACGTGGTTCATGATGGGGTGCTCGCCGCCGAAGAGGACCTGGAGCAGCTCGGCGTACGCCTCCGGGTGTTCGGCCTTGTAGTCCAGGAGCAGGGCACTGGTGCTGTTCCCGCTGAGGACGCCGAACCCCTTGAACGTCAGACCGTTGACGTTGTCCGCCGCGATGGCGTTCGCGTCCACCGTGACGCCCACGGTCGCGGCGGCGGCCGCGACGGCATTCTCGATGGTGCGCTCGACGTCTCCGGTGGCGACGGCGAACCAGCTGAGGCACGGTCCCTCGCCCGACACCTGGGCGTACACGAGGCTGACGTCGCTCGACCCCTCGGGGATCGTGAAGACGGTGGTGGACATCGACCGAGTTCCGGCGTTCGACGAGGTCAGCGTCGCGATGTCGAGCGGTTGGCTCTGCGGCGCGCCGTCGAGCATGTACGTGATCGTCGGCCGGATCCCGCGCGTCCGGTTCCCGGTGTAGTACTCGAGGAACCCGCTGGAGAGGGTGTACGTCCCCGGGTCGAGCGACAGTCGGTACGCGATCTGAGAGCCGTTGGTTCGCAACCCGAGCTCGTACTTGTCGAACGACCCCAGCGTGGCAGCGTCACTGGGATTCGGGTCGCCGCCGACCGTGGAGATCTTGAGGTTGTTGGTGCCCCCGTACGTGTAGCCCCAGTCGGTGGTGCCCTCGACGTAACGCTGGTCGGGGAGCGTGTTGCGCAGGCTGCTGCCGGCGAGGCTGCTGACCGCTCCGAAGGCACGGGAGTTCGTCAGAAGGTTCGAGTAGGGCAGGCTCTGCGAGTCGCCGTTGTGCCCGGCGTCGACGAAGTACACGAGCGGGTTGGCCGACGGCGGGATCACCTCGACCTGTGCGGTGACGGTCTGGCCGTCGGCCGTTCCCCGCACCGGAACCGTGGCGTAGGGGACCGCGAACGTCTCGGCGTCGAAGGACCACGTCACCGGGTAGGCCGTCGACCCGTCCGAGACCGTCTCCGGCAGCGAGGTCTCGGCCAGCTCGTCCGCCCCGAGGTAGGCGGCCGCGTAGACCGTCGAGCTCAGGTCCGCCGCGGCGGCGCTCGTTCCAGCAACAGGCGCCATCAGACCGGCCAGCACAACGGTGGCAGCAGCCGCCGCCGTGACTCGCGCACGCGACATCGGGTTTCCTTCCACGTCGAAGGTCGGCACGGCGCGCCGGGACGGACGGCTGCCGGCTCGCCCGGTCGGTCCTGCTCGCACGGGGATCCGGAGCCGCGGGCCCGCACTCCAACCAGCGAGCCCGACGCCGCAATGCGCCGAATGTTTCACCTCTGAGCGGGTGTGCGTCAACATATCGGGAAATGATCATTTGTGATCGTTTCAACTGGAATCGCTCCCGCGCGCCGCGCGAGACGTCCGTCCATTCACACGGTTCTTGCGCCCATGCCCGCGGAACGAGAAAGCTCGCGCGAAGAATGCCCATGGGTCGGGGTCAGGGCGTACCCAGAGGTGGTCACCCCGGTACACCGATGCGGCAATCGTGCGCACAGATGTCGGCGCGGCGACCGAAACCGGCGACTGCCTCTCCGGAGGGCCCTGCTCGGCCGACGGGTCGCCCCTGCGGGCGGGCGGCGAGAGCTCGGTGTCGTCGCCCTCCGCTCGAGGTTGGGCCGGGTCCGGTCCGGTGGGGGTCCGACGACCGCCCGGTCCTGTCGGTCGGTCCCGACGCCCGGGCGGCTTCCCCGCGGCCCTGCGCCGTCGCGGCGTATGTCGCGGACATTCACCGCTGTGTCACCACGCCGAGAAATGACGACGGGCAAGCGATGCGGGGGTGTGCACTCCTCGCCCGCCGCCGGAGCCGCATTCCGCGGTTCAGCATTCTCTCGGCCTCGGGGACCTCTCGCCTGCGGACGGGCCTCGACGAGGGCCGGTCGCTTCTCCTGCACGTCGCGACAGCGGCCGGAATTGTCGGGGACGGACGGTCGGATGGAAAGCCCAACGTGCCCATGGGCAACGTGAATGACGGCCCGTGAAAGGAATCGCCGGAAGGGTCGTCGTCGAGGTGGCAGGCCGTACCGACGACCCCACGAGGGACCCTCCCGCCGAGCCCCGTCATGTCGGCGTCAGGCTTCGGGCGCTCGGCGTCAAGGGCGCGTCAGGGAGGCGCCCCCACCCGCGCGCGCGGGTGTGGGCTCGGAGCGTGTCGGACTACGTCTCGCTCCCCAAGCGCCTTCTCGTCGGGCGCCCGCTCGCCTCGGCGCAGCTCGGGGACACGCTGCTGCCCAAGCGCCTCGCCCTGCCGGTCTTCTGCTCGGACCCGCTCTCGTCCAACGCCTACGCCACGGAAGAGATCCTCTTGGTGCTCTCGGTGGGCGGCCTGGCGCTGCTGCACTTCTCGCCGTGGGTGGGCGCGGTCGTCGTGCTGCTGCTCCTCACGGTCGTCGTCTCCTACCGCCAGACCTGCCACGCCTACCCGGGCGGCGGCGGGGCGTACGCGGTCAGCCGGGCGAACCTGGGCCAGGGTGCGGCGCTGGTCGCGGCCTCCGCCCTCCTCATCGACTACGTGCTGACGGTGGCGGTCTCCGTCGCGGCCGGCGTGGCGAACTTCGTGTCGGCGGTGCCCTCGCTCGCGCCGCACGCGGTGCTGATCTCCGTGTCCCTCGTCGGGCTGCTCGCGGTGGCGAACCTGCGGGGACTGAAGGAGTCGGGCACCGCGTTCGCCGTGCCGACCTACGGGTTCGTCGTCGCGGTCTTCGCGATGATCGCCGTCGGCCTGGTGCGGGCGGCGACGGGTTCGACGCCCGTCGCGGAGTCCGCCTCGATCGGCATCCGGGCTTCGGCCGACGACCTGACCGGCCTGGCGTTGATCGCCATCCTGCTGAGGGCCTTCGCCTCCGGATGCACCGCACTGACCGGGGTGGAGGCGGTCAGCAACGGCGTGCCGAACTTCCGGCCCCCCAAGAGCCGCAACGCGGCCTCGACCCTGGCGATCATGGCCGGCCTGACGGTGACGATGTTCGCCGGCCTGACCACCCTCGCCGTCGTCTCCCAGGTCCATGTGGCCGACGACCCCGAGCGCCTGGTCGGCGCACCGGCGGGCTACCAGCAGAAGACCGTGATCGCCCAGGTGGCCGGAGCGGTGTTCGGTGCCGACAGCATCGGGTTCTTCGTGGTGCAGGCCTTCACGACGCTGATCCTGGTGCTGGCGGCCAACACCGCGTTCAACGGGTTCCCCATCCTCGCCTCGATCCTGGGCCAGGACGGGTACATGCCGCGGCAGCTGTCCCGCCGCGGCGACCGGCTGGTGTTCAGCAACGGGATCCTCGTGCTCGCCGCCGCGGCGATCGGCCTGCTGCTGGCCTTCGACGCCAGCCCCACCCGGCTGATCCAGCTCTACATCCTCGGCGTGTTCGTCGCCTTCACGCTGAGCCAGACCGGGATGGTCCGGCACTGGTCGGGGGAGCTGCGCCTGGCGCCCCGGCAGCGGCACGCCCACATCCGCCGGGCGCGGGCGATCAACGCGTTCGGAGCGGCGCTCACCCTCGTCGTGCTCGCCGTGGTAATGGTGACCAAGTTCGCCCACGGCGCCTACCTCGTCGTCATCGCGATGCCGCTGCTCTACGTGGTGATGCAGGCGGTGCACCGGCACTACGCCTCGGTCGACGACGCGCTGCGGCCCGGCGTCGAGGGCGTGCCGCTGCCGAGCCGCGTCCATGCGATCGTGCTGGTCTCGCGCCTGACCACCCCGGCCCTGCGGGCCCTGGCCTTCGCCCGCGCCACCCGCCCCTCGACGCTCGAGGCGCTGACGATCCGCACCAACCCCGCCGACACCGAGCGCCTGCTGGCCGAGTGGCAGGCCCGCGAGGTGCCCGTGCGGCTCACCGTCCTGGACTCGCCGTACCGCGACATGACCCGGCCCGCGGTCGACTACATCACCGAGATCCGGCGGCGCAGCCCGCGTGACGTCGTCGCCGTCTACGTGCCGGAGTACGTGGTGGAGCACTGGTGGGAGCAGCTGCTGCACAACCAGAGCGCGCTGCGCCTGAAGACCAGGCTCCTGTTCCAGCCGGGGGTCATGGTGACCTCGGTGCCGTACCGCCTGGGTGCCGAGGCGCCGACGCCGCACCCCGAGCCTGCCGGCGTTCCCCGCTGACCGGGGTCCCCTGACGGCGACCGTCCCGCCGTCAGGGGACCGTCAGCGTTGCCGGATGCACCCGTCAGGGAACCGTCAAGACGGGCAGAGCGGCCCGAGGAGGGGTGTCTGATCAGGGACGGGCCGGCATCACCGGCATCCGGGTCGCCTGACCCGATCCCTCCTTCAGACGGAGTTCCTCGTGCTCGACGTCGTCTTCGTGCTGGGCGTCATCGGACTGTTCCTGCTCGTCGGTCTCCTTGCCCAGGCGGTGGAGAAGCTGTGATCGTCTTCGAGATCGTCGCGGCCGTGCTCGGCGTCGCGGCGCTGGTCTACCTGGTGTACGCGCTCGTCACGCCGGAGCGCTTCTGATGGCGGCCTGGCTCCAGGCGACCCTGTCGCTGCTGACGGTCGCGCTGCTGCTCGCGGCGGCCTACCGGCCGATGGGCGACTACATGGCCCGCGTCTACACCTCCCCGAAGGACCTGAGGGTGGAACGCGGGTTCTACCGGGTCATCGGGGTCAACCCCAGGTCCGAGCAGTCCTGGCAGGCCTACGCCCGCGCCGTCCTCGCGTTCTCGGCCGTCTCGGTGCTGCTGCTGTACCTGCTCCAGCGTGTGCAGCAGTGGCTGCCCTACTCGCTGGGACTCGGCGCCCCCTCCGAGCACCTCTCCTTCAACACCGCGGTGTCGTTCGTCACCAACACCAACTGGCAGTCGTACTCGCCCGAGCTGACGTTCGGCTACGCCGTGCAGCTCGCCGGCCTGACGGTGCAGAACTTCGTCTCCGCCGCGGTCGGCATGGCCGTCGCCATCGCCCTGGTGCGAGGGTTCGCGTACCGGCGCTCGGGCACCATCGGCAACTTCTGGGTGGACCTGGTGCGCGGCACGCTGCGCATCTTGCTGCCGATCGCCACGGTCGCCGCCCTGGTGCTCCTCGTCGGCGGCGTGGTGCAGAACGTCGACGGATTCACGCAGGTGACCACGCTCGCGGGCAACGCCCAGACGATCCCGGGCGGCCCGGTCGCCTCGCAGGAGGCGATCAAGCTCCTCGGCACCAACGGCGGCGGGTTCTTCAACGCCAACTCCGCCCACCCCTTCGAGAACCCGACGGCCTGGACCAACCTCGTCGAGATCCTGCTGATGCTCCTCATTCCGTTCGCGCTGCCGCGCACGTTCGGCCGGCTGGTCGGTGACCACAGGCAGGGGCTGGCGATCGTCGCGGTGATGGGGGCGCTCTACACGGCGTCGTTCGTCGCCCTCACCGCCCTGGAGTCGGCCGGTCGCGGCACCGCGCCGCTGCTGGCGGGCGGCGCCATGGAGGGCAAGGAGGTGCGGTTCGGCATCGTCGGCTCCACGCTGTTCGCCACGACGAGCACCGGCACGTCCACCGGTGCGGTCAACTCGATGCACGACTCGTACACCGCCCTGGGCGGCATGATGCCGATGCTCAACATGATGCTCGGCGAGGTCTCGCCCGGGGGCGTCGGGTCGGGCCTGTACGGCCTGCTGGTCCTCGCGGTGATCGCCGTGTTCGTCGCCGGCCTGATGATCGGGCGCACGCCCGAGTACCTCGGCAAGAAGATCGGCCCTCGCGAGATGAAGCTCGCGAGCCTGTACATCCTCGTGATGCCGACGCTGGTGCTCGCCGGCACCGCGCTGAGCTTCGCGATCCCCGCGGCGCGTGAGGGCATGGAGAGCACCTCGATCTGGAACCCGGGGAACCACGGGCTCTCCGAGGTGGTCTACGCCTACACGTCGGCGGCCAACAACAACGGCTCGGCGTTCGCCGGCCTCACGGCCAACACGCCGTGGCTGAACGTCACCCTCGGGCTGGCGATGCTGCTCGGGCGGTTCGTG
Source organism: Actinomycetes bacterium (assembly GCA_023438885.1). Taxonomy (GTDB): domain Bacteria; phylum Actinomycetota; class Actinomycetes; order Actinomycetales; family Cellulomonadaceae; genus Cellulomonas. Next base: position 36,213 of record JAEXPS010000105.1, on the reverse strand, counting down.
CCGATCGTCCTGGTCCTCGCGCTCGCCGGTTCGCTGGCAGCCCAGGACAAGGTCCCTGTCACCGTCGGCACGCTCCCGACGCACCGGCCGATCTTCGTCGGGCTCCTGGGCGGCGTCACCGTGCTCGTCACGGCCCTGGTGTTCTTCCCCGTCCTCACGCTGGGTCCGTTGGCAGAAGGGCTGCTCTAGAGATGTCGACTCTGACCGCACCACCGACTCACAGGTCGTCCGCGCACCGCCCGCAGCGCAGCGCGCTGTCCTGGGCACAGGTCCGTGCAGCCGTCCCGGGCGCCTTCAGCAAGCTGGATCCCCGTGAGCAGTGGCGCAATCCCGTGATGTTCGTCGTCTGGGTCGGCGCGGTGCTCACCACCGTGCTCACCCTCGCCGAGCCGTTCCTCGGCGAGCCTCGCGTCTCCGGCGGCGCGCAGATCCCCGGCACGTTCACCCTCGGCATCGCCGTGTGGCTGTGGCTCACCGTGCTGTTCGCCAACCTGGCCGAGTCCGTCGCCGAGGGCCGTGGCAAGGCCCAGGCGGACAGCCTGCGCAAGGCCCGCACCAGCACCACGGCTCGCCGCGTCCTGGGGTACGACGAGGCGTGCGACCCCGCTGCGGAGGCGGTGCAGGCCGAGGACGTCCGCTCACCGGACCTCCATCTCGGCGACGTCGTCGTCGTGGCCGCAGGCGAGACCATCCCCGGCGACGGCGACATCGTGTGGGGCATCGCCTCCGTGGACGAGTCGGCGATCACAGGGGAGTCCGCCCCGGTGATCCGCGAGTCCGGCGGTGACCGCAGCGCGGTGACCGGCGGTACGCGGGTGCTCTCCGACCGGATCGTCGTGCGCATCACGTCCAAGCCGGGGGAGACCTTCGTCGACCGGATGATCGCCCTGGTCGAGGGCGCGAAGCGGCAGCGGACGCCCAACGAGATCGCGCTGAGCATCCTGCTGGCGGCGATGACGATCATCTTCGTCGTCGTCGCGCTCACCCTGAACCCGCCTGCCTCGTTCGTCGGCGAGCCGGTCAGCCTCACGGTGCTGGTCGCGCTGCTGGTGTGCCTGATCCCGACGACGATCGGCGCGCTGCTGTCCGCGATCGGCATCGCCGGCATGGACCGGCTGGTGCAGCACAACGTGCTGGCGATGTCCGGGCGGGCCGTCGAGGCCGCGGGCGACGTCACGACGCTGCTGCTCGACAAGACCGGCACCATCACCTACGGCAACCGGCAGGCCGCGGCCTTCGTCGCGCTGCCCGGGGTCGAGGAGGCCGAGCTCGCCCGGGCCGCCGCCCTGTCGTCGCTGGCCGACCCCACGCCGGAGGGCACGTCGATCGTCGAGCTCGCCCGGGCGCAGGGTGCGCCGGCCGGCGACGCCACCCGCGGGGTGTTCGTGCCGTTCACCGCCCAGACGCGCATGTCCGGCCTGGACCTGCCGGACGGCACGCGGATCCGCAAGGGCGCCGGCTCCGCGGTGATCGCGTGGCTGGAGGAGGACGGGGCCCTGGCGAACCGGGCCGTGGTGAACGCGCTGGTGCAACCGATCGCCGCCGCCGGCGGCACCCCGCTGGTGGTCGCGCTCAAGGAGCCCGGCCGGCCGGGCCGGGTGCTCGGCGTGGTGCACCTCAAGGACGTCGTCAAGGAGGGCATCGCGCAGCGGTTCGCGCAGCTGCGGGCCATGGGCATACGCACGGTGATGATCACCGGCGACAACCCCCTCACCGCCAAGGCGATCGCAGCCGAGGCCGGGGTGGACGACTTCCTCGCCGAGGCGACGCCGGTGGAGAAGCTGGCGCTGATCCGCCGCGAGCAGGAGGGCGGCAACCTGGTCGCGATGACGGGGGACGGCACCAACGACGCCCCGGCCCTCGCCCAGGCGGACGTCGGTGTGGCGATGAACACCGGCACGTCGGCGGCCAAGGAGGCCGGCAACATGGTCGACCTCGACTCGGACCCCACCAAGCTGATCGACATCGTGCGGATCGGCAAGCAGCTGCTCATCACGCGCGGGGCGCTGACGACCTTCTCCATCGCCAACGACGTCGCCAAGTACTTCGCGATCATCCCCGCGATGTTCATGGGGGTGTTCCCGGGCTTGTCGGCCCTCAACGTGATGCACCTGCACTCGCCGGCCTCGGCGGTGCTCTCGGCGGTCGTCTTCAACGCGGTCGTCATCGTCGCCCTGATCCCGCTCGCCCTGCGTGGCGTGCGCTACCGCCCGCTGAGTGCCTCGGCGCTGCTCGGGCGCAACCTGCTGGTGTACGGCCTGGGCGGCATCGCAGCCCCGTTCGCGGGCATCTGGCTCGTCGACCTCGTCGTACGCCTGATCCCCGGATTCTGAGGAGCCGACCATGAACGCTGCCACCCGCTCCGCCGGACGTACCTGGTGGGCCGCCGTGCGCGCGATGCTGCTGTTCACCGTGGTGCTCGGCGTCGGCTACACCCTGCTGATCACGGGAATCGGCCAGCTGGTGCTGCCCGCGCAGGCGGACGGCTCGCTGGTCCGCAACGGCGAGGGCGTCGTCGTCGGCTCGGCCCTCCTCGGCCAGGGCTTCACGGACGCCGACGGCAACCCGCTGCCGCAGTACTTCCAGCCCCGGCCCTCCGCCGCGGGCGACGGGTGGGACGCCGGTGCCTCGTCGGGCTCCAACTGGGGCCCGGAGAACCCGGACCTGGTCACGGCGATCGAGGAGCGCCGGGCGCAGGTCGCGGACCGCGACGGCGTGTCGCCCGACGAGGTCCCGGCCGACGCCGTCACCGCGTCGGCCTCCGGCCTCGACCCGCACATCAGCATCGAGTACGCACTGCTCCAGGTGGCGCGCGTCGCCGCCGCGCGCGGCCTGAGCCAGGACGCCGTCCGGGCTCTGGTCGACGAGCACACCGACGGACGTGCCCTCGGCTACCTGGGTGAGCCCGCGGTCAACGTCCTGCAGCTCAACCTGGCCCTGGACGAGCGCAGCTGACCTACAGCCAGCCGCGTCGCTTGAAGATCAGGTAGAGGCTGGCGCTGACCGAGGCCATCAGGAGCAACGACAGCGGGTACCCCGCCGCCCAGTGCAGCTCCGGCATGTGGTCGAAGTTCATGCCGTACACCGTGCCGACCAGCGTCGGGGCGAAGAGGATCGCGGCCCAGGCCGAGACCTTCTTCACCTCCTCGTTCTGGGTGTAGCTGGCGACGGTCAGCTGGCGGATCTCCTCGTTCTGGGCCTGCGAGACCAGCGTGGCGTTGAGCGTGAGGATGTCCGAGAGCGTCTGGCGGAAGCCGTCGACGCGCTCGGCCGCGGTGGTGGCGTGGTCCGTGACGTCGCCCAGGTAGCGGCGCAGCTCCTCGTCGGTCCCGTACTTGTCGAACCCCGCCTCCAGGCCCTGGAGGATGCCCAGCAGCGGTCGCGTCGCCCGCTGGAACTCGATCACCTCGCGCGACAGCTCGTAGATGCGCCGGGTGACGCTGGGCTCGCCGCCGAACACCTCGGTCTCGATCTCGTCGATGTCGTTCTGGAGGCCGGCGACCACGGGTGCGTAGCCGTCGACGATCGCGTCGAGGATCCCGTAGAGCACCGCCTCGGGCCCGCGGGCCAGCAGCTCGGGGTCGGCCTCCATCCGGCGGCGCACCGCCGCGAGGTCCGGCGCCTCGCCGTGGCGCACGGTGAGGACGAAGTTTGGCCCGACGAAGACGTGCAGCTCTGCGAAGCGCACCTCCTCCGCCTCGTCGAGGTAGCGCGCGGCGCGCAGCACGACGAACAACGTGTCGCCGTACCGCTCGAGCTTGGGCCGCTGATGGGCGACGATCGCGTCCTCCACGGCGAGCTTGTGCAGGCCGAACTGCTCGGCCGCCGTCAGCAGGTGCTCCTCGGCGGGCCGGTACAGGCCGATCCACGCGAGCGAGTCCGGTTGCCGGGCCAAGCCCTCGTAGGCATCGGTCAGGGTCGCCGGATGCTCCACGCGGCACCCGTCCCGGTAGAGGCCGGCGTCGACGACGCTCTCCTCCAGCCGGACGGTCGGCGCGGCGTCCGCGCGCGGGTCCATCGAGAGCTCGGGGGGCTGGGTCTCGCGGTGGGCGTCGGGCCGGCGGAGCATCTTCGGGCGCATGCGCACACGCCAGGGCTCGGACATGGGCACTCCTGGACGACGAGTCGATCGCGGGCGCGCCTACGTGAGGTGATCGGCCCGCGCGGGTCGGTGCCGACCGCGTGGGTCGGCGACATCTGCGGACGAGGAAGCCCGCCGGGGATGACTACTGCCGGCGTCCATGTCGGCAACACCCCCTCCGGTCGCGATCCGGCCGGACTCGTCGCACGGCCAGGCACACCGTAGTGGATCGGCCGACGAGCCGGCGCCCGCGGGCGACGCGGCTCAGCTCCGCAGGATCTTCTCCATCGGCCGGCCCTTGGCCAGCTCGTCCACGAGCTTGTCGAGGTAGCGGATCTTCTGCATCAGCGGGTCGTCGAGATCCTCGACGCGCACCCCGCACACCACGCCGCGGATCGACGAGGCGTTCGGGTTGACGTCGACCTGGGCGAAGAGGTCCTCGAACGTGGTGCCGGCGGCCAGGTGGCGCTCGAGCCCCGGCTGGTCCAGGCCGGTCAGCCAGGTGATCACCTGGTCGAGCTCGGCCTTGGTGCGCCCCTTCTTCTCCACCTTCGTCCGGTAGAGGGGGTACACGTCGGCCACCGCGACGGCGTAGATGCGGCTCACGGTTCCAGGGTCGCACGCCGAGGGTGATGCCGCGGCTCCCCGTGCCCCCGGACGCTGGGCCGGTGGAGACCTCCGGCCCGGCCGCGCGGCGGCGGGGTGACTTCGTCGTCGTCCTGGTGCTGCTCTCGCTCAGCTACGTGCTGTACGCCGCGACGCCGAGCGGCCTGGTGCAGGCGGTCGTCGCCCTGCTCTACCTGGCGGCGGCGGCGTTCGCCTTCCGCAGCGCGGAGCCGACCCCCCGCCAGCGGCGGGCGCTCTGGGTCACGGGGGTGTTCGCCGTCGTGGTGGTCGGGGTGGCCTGGCTGGCGGCGTCGCCGCGGGTCGCCCAGGCGGTCGCCAGCGCGTCGATCGCCCTGGTGCTGCTGATCACCCTCGTGGCCGTGCTGACCAGCGTGACCCGTCAGCCGGAGGTGACGGGGCAGTCGATCGCGGGTGCGCTGAGCGCCTACCTGCTGCTCGGCATGATGTACGGGGCGCTCTACGGGATGCTCGCGCGGTTCGGCACCGAGCCGTTCTTCGCCTCCGGCGAGGCGGGCGACGTGCGCAGCTTCCAGTACTTCTCGTTCATCACGCTGACCACCACCGGCTACGGCGACCTGGTGCCGGGCAGCCACGCCGGGCGGGGGCTCGCCGCGCTGGAGGCGCTCACGGGCCAGGTGTTCCTGGCGACGCTGGTGGCCGCCCTCGTCGCCGCCTACCGGCGCCCGGCGCGGCGGCACCCGCCCAGCGAGTAGAGCGCACTGCGGTCAGCCGACGAGGCGCGCCTTCGCGGCGGTGAACTCCTCGTCGGACAGGATGCCCGCCGCGTGCATCTGCGCGAGCTGGCCCAGCTGGTCGGTGAGGCTCGGCGCAGCGGCGGGCGCGGGTGCCGGGGCCGGCGGCGGAGGCGGTGGCGGCGCGTAGGCCTGGGCCTGCTCCGCGTAGGCCTGCTGTGCCTGCTGCTGCTCGTAGGCCTCCGCCTCGTACCGCTGCTGCTGACGGTTGGCCTGGCGGCGCTGCACCGCACCGGCTGTCGCCGTGGCGGTCCCCGCGATGACGGCGGTGCGGGCCGCTGTTCCGATCAGGCCAGGGCGGCCCACTCGTCCGAATGGCATGGTTCCTCCTCGTTGTCGTTCCCGCCGGGGCGGGATCAGGCCGTGGTCAGTGCGGCGAGGACCTCGTCGACCGCGGGTGCGGGGATCAGCTCAGCGGCGAGCACCCTGGCTCCGGCGGCGCGGGCTGCGCGGGTGAGATCGCGCGCCCAGACGTGCTCGATGAGCATGATCAAGCCGGTGGTCCCCGGCTCGAGGTCGTTCGAGACCTCGGTGGCGTCCTCGTCGGAGAACAGGCCCGCCGAGGGCAGCGACAGCGACTCGATCTCGATCTCGTCTCCGAGGTCCTGCATCTCGATCAGCGTGATCTCGCCGTTGAGCTCGCGGCGCACCACGGCGACGTCGAGCAGCCGGACGGCCTGGGAACCGGCGAGGGCGAAGATCGCCTCGCGCACGGGCTCCGGCAGGCGGTCCTCGGGGAAGGCGACGACCACGAACTCGGCAGGTCCGTTGGTGATGCTGTCGTACATCGGGTTCTCCTCGGGGTAGGTCCCTGGGCGGGGATGCCCTCACCCACGCCACCACTGTGGTCTCCGCTCCCTCGCGCACCCTCACCCGTCGGGGATGACGGCAGCGACGGCACCCACCACGCACCCTGGGGCGGTGCTGTACCACGTGCGTGTGCGCGGCGGAGTGCCGGCCGGCGAGGCGTTCGCCTACCCCGGCGTTCTCGTCGTGGAGGGCGGGCAGGGGGTCTCCGTCCTGTCCTGCCCGCTGACGAGTGCCGACGACGTCTCGGCCTTCGTCGCCTACCTGCACGATCTGGGTCTGCAGGTGGTCGACATGGCGGCGATAGAGGAGCCGCCGGCGGAGTGAGGCGCGTGCGGCCGCCAGACGCGCCCTGTCTCGATCATCCGGCCGGGATGAGCCGGGGAAGCGCACCACCGGGGACGCTGGGTGACGAGGGGGTGCCGGTGCGTTATCAGATCCAGCTGCGCGGCAAGCTGCGGACCGAGGTCGACTTCGGCCGCGGTGCCGTGCTCGCCCGGCGCCGCGGCGGCTTCGAGCTCGTGGTGCAGGCCGACGACCCCGCGGCCTTGACCACCGTGCTGGAGCGCATCGACGACGCCGGGCTGCAGGTAGTCGCCCTCATCGCGGTGCCGGAGGCAGACGGGGCACAGGCACCGGCGGACGGCGTGTCGGGCGCCTGACGGCGTCCTCAGAGCAGCCCGAGCTCGACGGCCAGCCGCACGGCGGCCCGGCGGTCCTCCACCCCGAGCTTGCGGTACACGGCGCGCTGGTGAGTCTTGATCGTGTTGATCGAGACGACGAGCGCGTCCGCGACCTCCTGGCTGGACATCCCGGCGCGCAGGCACGCCAGCACCTCCAGCTCGCGGTCGGTCAGCGCCCCTTCGCCGCCCGTGGCCGTGGTAGCGGCGGGCTGCGGCACCAGCTCGAGCAACCGGCGCACCGCGGGCTCGTACGCCGTGCGCCAGCCTCGGTGGGCGACGAGCAGGTCCCTCAGCCCGGCCAGCCGGAACGGCAGCACGAACCGGTCGTCCGCGTTGGTCGCGAGCAGCTCCTCGAGCAGGGCGTGCGCCCGCGCCGGTTCGCCGTGGTCCGCTGCCAGTCCCGCGCGCACCGCGAGCGCGAAAGCCCGTCCCAAGGGGCTGCGCGACGCGTCCGCGGCGAGGTCGAGCTCGCGCTGCGCCGCGGTGCGATCCCCGGCCGAGCGCAGCAGTGCCGCGGCGATCAGCCGCAGGAGCGAGTTGCGCTGCGGCACCGGTGCCCGCAGCGCCGCCAGCACGGCCGGGCGGTCGCCGGCCGCATCCGCCGTGGCGGCCTGGATGATCGTCGAGACGTCCTCCCACACAGGCGCGGTGGCGCGTGCGCCGAGTGCGCGGCCGAGCCGCTGGCGCACCTGGCGCGCCCCGATGAGGTCGCCGGCCATCACCCGGGCGAGGCCGTGCAGCATCTCCGCCGCTCCGCGCAGCGCGGCGTGGCGGTCGTCCCGCTGTTCCGCGCTCACCGGGTCGCACAGCTGCCCGACATCCGCCCACCGGCCCTGCCACAGGGCGATCGCCGCCCGGGTGAGCCACGCGGGGTAGAGCGCGGGAGCCTGCGACCACCCGCGGTGGATCGCCTCGTCGAGCGAGCGCCTCGCGAGGTCGTCCGCCTCCGCCGCGCGCCCACCGACGAACAGCGCCGCGAACGCGCGGTCGGCGTCGGATGCCAGGCGCAGGGCGGTCAGGCCGTGCGACTCGGCGAGCGCCGAGGCTCGGGACGCCACCTCGAGCACCTGCAGGCTGTCGCCCGCCCGCAGCGCCTCGCCGGATGCCGCGGCGAACAGCGCCAGCGCGTGCGTGGCGGGCCGCAGCCCCGGCTCTTCGGCCGCCTCCACCGCGTGCCGCACCGCGTCCCCGATGTCGTCGCCGGGCCGGCTCTGCAGGATGGTCAGCACCGCATGGGCCACCACCGAGTGCGGATCGTCCGGGTCGACCGGCGGCAGCGGCTCGCGCCGAGCCGCGCTGGGTTCGATCGAGGCCCAGGCCAGCTGGCGGGCCAGCACCACGTCGAGGTCGGTGCGATAGGGAGGGGCCAGCTGGTCGGCCATCGCCACCACGGCCCATCCCTCGCCTTTGATGGCCAGGTCCGGCCAGCGCTCGACGAGCAGGGTCGTGGCCAGCGCCGGGTCGTGGGCGGCGAGGGCATGCCGGAAGGCTCCGCCGAGGTCATGCTCCGCGAGGTGCAGCGCCGCCTTGCGGTGCAGCAGCCGGGTGACCGCGGGGAACCTCGCGGCAGCGATGCTGCGGCACTGCGCGGCGAACAGCGGGTTCCACCGGCACACGTTGTCCGCGCCGCCGATCGGGCTGCAGAACAGCTCCCGGTCGAGGCACTCCTGAAGGAGCGCCGCGCCCCCGGCGACGAGCTCCTCGGCCAGCCCGGGGTCGACGAGGTCGTCCACGGTGGCCCGCAGCACGAACGCCGCGAGCTCGGCCGGCAGGCTGTCGAGGACCTCCTCGACCAGGTAGGCCGACAGGTCCAGGTCGCTGGCGCGGATGGCGCCGAGCGTCCGGGTGGTGTCCCCGGCGGGTCCCGGTGGCAGCAGCGCGAGCCGCACGGCCGTGGGCCAGCCGTCGGTGACCTCGACGAGATCGGCGGCCGCCTCCGGCTGGAGGCGCTCGCCCCGCAGCATCTGCGCGAGGACGGCGGTCTCCTCGGCGGAGAACGCCAGGTCGCGCGCCCGCAGCTCGGTGACCATGCCGTCGATGCGCAGCCTCGGCACGCCGAGCGGCGGGGCGCTCCGCGACGCGAGCACCATGCGCACCCGGTCGTCGCGGACCAACGGCCCGAGGACCTCTGCCACCGCGTCACGCGGGTACTCGTGGACGTCGTCGACCACGACGACGGTCCCGGTCGACGCCGACTGCAGTGCCGCCTCGAGCTGCTGGCCCGCGTCGCCCTGCGCCGCGTCGGACGCAGCGGCGGCGCGGCGCGGACGCTGCACCCGCGTCAAGGCGTGAGCGATCTCGAGGCGCAGGCCGTCCGGAGTGGCGGCGGCGGGCCGTTCCACCCAGGCGACCGGGTGCTCGGCCGACTGGCTCCACTGGTGCAGCAACGTGGTCTTGCCGTAGCCGGCGGGCGCGATCAGGACGGCGAGCCGCCGCTGTGCGACGGCACGGTCGAGCACCGTGCGGCAGCGCGGACGCGGGACGGTGCTGGCTCGCGCCGTCGGCGCAAGCACCCCGCCTTCTGGAAGTTCCCTCGACACGGCTCTTCCCCCTGATCACGCCCCGCCCGACGCGGCCCGTCACGACGGTAAGCGCACCGCTGGACCTCGGCCACCCGATCGGGTCATTCGGTCCGGGTGAGGTGCGGCCCGCTTCGCGCACCGGACTCTTGTGACATACGGGCGCGCATCGAGCGCGGCCGGTGGCAGGCACCGAGCCGGAGCTAGCGGATGGAGGGGCCGATGACCACGTTCTCGGCGTGGAAGTTCGAGACTGTCGACGGAGCGCAGCGCGCCTACGACGTGCTGGACGCGGCGGAGGCGGACGGCATCGTCACGGTCGTCGACGCCGCCGTGATCACCTGGCCGGAGGGGGAGTCCCACCCGTCGCTGCACCACGACCAGAAGAGCACGAAGCGCGGCGCGGGCTGGGGGGCCCTGTGGGGTCTGGTGGTGGGTGCGCTGTTCTTCATCCCGTTCGTCGGAGCCGCGGCGGGCGCCGCGATCGGTGCCGCGGGGAACGCGCTCAAGGCGGCAGGACTGACGAAGGACCAGCTCGACATGCTCCGCGAGCAGGTGACCCCGGGGTCGTCGGCACTGATGCTCGTCACGGAGGACGCCGACCTCGACCGGTTGGGCGAGCGGTTCCACGGCACCTTCCGCAACCTGCTGGCGACCAACCTCACCGAGGCCGAGCGGCAGACCCTCACGGAGACGTTCGGCGGCTGAGGTGGCAGGCTCGGGCGGGTGACCGCCCGAGCCCCCGCCTCCCGGCTGCGCGACCTCGCCGTGCTGCGGCGGGTGCGTGACCGGATCGACCGCGAGTACGCCCAGCCCCTGAACGTCGAGGAGCTGGCGCGCGGCGCGCACATGTCCGCCGGTCATCTGTCCCGCCAGTTCCGGCTGGCGTTCGGAGAGTCGCCGTACAGCTACCTGATGACGCGGCGGATCGAGCGGGCCATGGCGCTGCTGCGCCGGGGCGACGTCTCGGTGACGGACGCGTGCTTCGCGGTGGGCTGCTCGTCGCTCGGCACGTTCTCCACCCGGTTCACCGAGCTGGTGGGCGTGCCGCCCACGGTCTACCGCCGGCAGTTCGCGGACGCCGCGCAGGGGCTGCCTCCGTGCGTGGCGAAGCAGGTGACCCGACCGGTCAGGAATCGAGAAGCAGCGTCGCCGGCACACGCTTAGCGTCGAGGCATGAACGACATCGCGATCCACTCCAGCTTCCTTCCGCAGAACGACCCGGACGCCTCCCTGGCGTTCTGGCGCGACACGCTCGGCTTCGAGGTGCGCGCCGACGTGGGCCAGGGCGCGATCCGATGGATCACCGTCGGTCCGCCCTCCCAGCCGGGCACCCAGATCGTGCTGTACCCGCCGGCGGCCACCCCGGGAGTCACGGACGACGAGAAGCGCACCATCGCCGAGATGATGGCCAAGGGCACCTTCGGCATGGTGCTGCTGGCCACCCCCGACCTCGACGGCACCTTCGAGAAGATCCAGGCCGGCGACGTCGAGGTGGTCGAGGAGCCCACCGAGCAGCAGTGGGGTGTGCGCGACTGCGCGGTGCGGGACCCCGCGGGCAACCTCGTGCGCATCCAGCAAGTCCGTTGACGCCCTGCGCACCATGGATGCCGTGACCCACGCTGCCGACAGCCACGACGTCATCCGGGTGCGGGGCGCCCGGGAGAACAACCTCAAGGGCATCGACGTCGAGATCCCGAAGCGCCGGCTGACCGTGTTCACCGGCGTCTCCGGCTCGGGCAAGAGCTCACTGGTGTTCGACACGATCGCCGCCGAGTCGCAGCGGATGATCAACGAGACCTACAGCGCCTTCCTCCAGGGCTTCATGCCGAGTCTCGCCCGGCCGGACGTCGACGTGCTGGAGGGGCTGACGACGGCGATCCTCGTCGACCAGGAGCGCATGGGCGCGAACGCCCGCTCCACCGTCGGCACCGCCACCGACGCCAACGCGCTGCTGCGCCTGCTGTTCAGCCGCTTCGCCACGCCGCAGATCGGGCCGCCCACCGCGTTCTCGTTCAACATCCCGATGCGCAAGGCCAGCGGCGTGATGTCCACGGACAAGGGGCACGGCGAGAAGACCGTGGTGCGCGACGCGGTCTACTTCGGCGGGATGTGTGCCCGGTGCGAGGGCCGCGGCTCCGTCTCCGACATCGACCTCGCCCAGCTGTACGACGAGACCAGGTCGCTCGCCGGCGGCGCGATCACCGTGCCGGGCTACACCGCCGACGGCTGGATGGTGCGGCTGTACACGCACTCCGGCCTGCTCGACCCGGACAAGCCGATCCGCGACTACACGGCGAAGGAGCTCGAGACCTTCCTCTACTCCGAGCCCCGCAAGGTGAAGGTCGAGTCGGTCAACCTCACCTACGAAGGCCTGGTCCCCAAGGTCCGCAAGTCGATGCTGACGAAGGACGTCGACTCGCTCCAGCCGCACATCCGGGCCTTCGTCGACCGGGCCGTGACGTTCGCGACGTGCCCCGACTGCGACGGGACGCGGCTCAACGAGCCCGCCCGCTCCGCGCGCATCGCCGGGCTGAACATCGCCGAGGTCTGCGCGATGCAGATCACCGACCTCGCCCAGTGGCTGCGGGGACTCGACCTGCCGAACGCCGGGCCGCTGATCGCCAGCCTGCTCCACCTGTTCGACGCGTTCGTCGAGATCGGCCTGGGCTACCTCGCCCTGGACCGGCCGGCGGGGACGCTCTCGGGAGGCGAGGCGCAGCGCACCAAGATGATCCGGCACCTGGGCTCGTCGCTCACCGACGTCACCTACGTGTTCGACGAGCCGACGATCGGCCTGCACCCCCACGACGTGCGCCGCATGAACGCCCTGCTGCTGCGGCTGCGCGACAAGGGGAACACCGTGCTCGTCGTCGAGCACAAGCCCGAGGCGATCGAGATCGGCGACCACGTGATCGACCTGGGGCCCGGCGCCGGGAGCGCGGGCGGCCAGGTGGTGTTCGAGGGGACCGTCGACGCTCTGCGTGCCAGCGACACCCTGACGGGGCGCCACCTCGCGTACCGGGCCGCGGTCAAGGAGACCGTGCGAACGCCCACCGGCACGCTGCCGATCCGCGGGGCGAACGCCAACAACCTCCGGGACGTCGACGTCGACCTCCCGCTGGGGGTCCTCGTCGTGGTGACCGGGGTGGCGGGCTCCGGCAAGAGCTCGCTGGTGCACGGCTCGGTGCCGGCGTCGTCGGGCGTCGTCGCCGTGGACCAGAGCGCGATCCGCGGCTCCCGGCGCTCCAACCCGGCCACGTACACCGGCCTGCTGGACCCGGTCCGCACGGCCTTCGCCAAGGCGAACGGCGTCAAGCCGGCCCTCTTCAGCCCCAACTCCGAGGGCGCCTGCCCCAGCTGCAACGGCGCGGGCGTCATCTACACCGAGCTGGGCTTCATGGACACGGTCGTCACCCCGTGCGAGGACTGCGGTGGGCGGCGGTTCCAGGCGGGGGTGCTCGAGTACACCCTCGCGGGGCGGAGCATCGCGGACGTGCTGGAGATGCCGGTGGAGGAGGCGTCGCAGTTCTTCGGCTCCGGCGCGGCGCGCACGCCGGCCGCGCACGCGATCCTCGAGCGGCTCGTCGCCGTGGGGCTCGGGTACGTGTCGCTCGGGCAGCCGCTCACCACGCTCTCGGGCGGTGAGCGGCAGCGTCTGAAGCTGGCGACGCACCTGGCGGAGAAGGGCGGTATCTACGTGCTCGACGAGCCGACCGCCGGTCTGCACCTCGCCGACGTCGCCAACCTGCTGGCGCTGCTCGACCGGCTGGTGGAGGCGGGCAAGTCCGTCATCGTGGTGGAGCACCACCTCGCGGTGATGGCGCACGCCGACTGGATCGTCGACCTCGGCCCCGGCGCGGGCCGCGACGGCGGCCGGGTGGTGTTCGAGGGAACTCCCGCCGATCTCGTCGCCGCCCGGTCCACGCTGACGGGAGAGCACCTCGCGGCCTACGTCGGCGCGTGAGTGACGGCCCGGCATCCCCCCAGTTCTGGGGACTGCTGCGCTCTCGGGCACGCCGGTAACGTCCGACGCGACCGCGAAGGCACACCGGCTCGGGGAGGGCCCGCATGTCGTTCTGGCAGTGGTTCTGGTTGGTCGTCGAGATCTTCATCTTCTTCGCGTACCTGATGATCCTGTTCCAGATCGTCGGCGACCTGTTCCGCGACCGGTCGACCGGCGGTGGGGTCAAGGCGTTGTGGGTGGTGCTGCTCATCCTGTTCCCCGTCCTCGGCGCCCTGGTCTACCTGTTGGCGCGGGGCCGCGGCATGACCGAGCGCTCCATCGCCGAGGCCGCCCGGGCGAAGTCGACCACGGACGAGTACATCCGTGCGGTGGCGGGCTCCTCGCCGGTGCAGGAGATCGCGACGGCGCAGGAGCTCCTGGCCAGCGGCGCGATCACGCCCGAGGAGTTCGCCCAGCTCAAGGCGCGCGCTCTGGCCGCCGGCTGAGCCACCCCCACCAGTCGTGTCCGACTCGACGCTCAGCCTGCTGGTGCTGGCGGGCACGGTCGCGCTGTTCGTGTGGAACAGGCTGTCGGTGGGGCTCGTCGCGATCATCTCCGCGCTGGCGCTCTACGTCACCGGACTCGTCGACGCGAACACGGCGGTCTCGGGCTTCGGCGCGCCGATCGTCGTCTTCATCGCGTCCCTCTTCATCGTCGCGGAAGGCCTGGACGCCGGCGGAGTCACCGCGTGGGCGGGCCAGGCGCTGGTGCGCCGGGTGGGGACCGGACGGGCCCGGCTGCTCGCCGGGCTGATGCTCCTGGCGGCGGTGATGGCCGCGTTCGTCACGCCCAACGGCGCCGCGGCCTCGATGCTGCCGGTGGCGGTCGTCGCCGCACGCGGGGCGGGCCTCCTTCCGGCCGACCTGCTCATGCCGCTGGCGTACGCGGCGAGTGCCGGCGCGATGCTCACCCTCTCGGGCAGCACCGTCAACGTCATCGTGTCGGACGCGCGGATGGAGGCCGAAGGGGTCGGCTTCGGCTTCTTCGAGTTCGCGCTGACCGGCGGCCCGCTCGTCCTGCTGACGATCCTCGTCTGCGTCGTCTTCGGCGCCCGCCTGCTGCCGCACCGGCAGCCGGACGAGTCCGCGCCCGACGTCACGGGCCACGCACAGACCCTGCTCGAGCACTACACGCTCGAGCAGGGCTTCTTCCGGCTCGTCGTCCCGGAGGACTCGGACCTGATCGGCGTCGACTCCGAGGCGGTGGCCGTCCCCGAGGGCGTCGTGCTCGTCGGCGTGCAGCACGCGGCCGGCGACCCGGGCCAGCCGGGAGAGCTGGTCGCGCCGCAGGACGTGGTCGTGGTGTCGGGCTCGACCGAGGGCATCGCCGCCCTCGTCGAGGCGCACGGGCTGCGCGTCGCCGCCGCGCCGCTGACCTGGGCGACCCGCGAGGCGCTGCTCTCCCGTGAGCGCGGGGTCGCCGAGGTGATCGTGCCGCCGCGCTCGCCGCTGATCGGCCAGCGGGTGTTCCCCGGTCAGGTCCGTGACGGGCTGACCGTGCTGACCGTGCGGCGGCTCGGCAAGAGCCGCGGCCCGGGGCCCACCGACCTGGCCGAGGGCGACCTGGTGCTGCTGCACGGCTCGTGGGAGGCCGTGACGTCGCTGGCCCGGGACGACGACGTGCTCGTCGTCGACGACCCCGAGCTGGTGCGCCGCCAGAACGCGCCACTGGGACGGCGAGCCTGGCGGGCGTTGCTGATCCTGGCCGTCACGGTGGCCCTGCTCGCGACGGGCGTCACCTCGCCGGCGATCGCCGGCCTGGTGGGCGCCGGGCTGATGGTGATGACGCGGGTCGTCTCGCCCTACCAGGCCTACCGGTCCGTGTCGTGGCAGACCGTCGTGCTCGTCGGTGGGCTGATCCCGCTGTCGACCGCGATCCAGGAGTCCGGGGCCGCCGACCTCATCGCGGGCCGGATCGTCGACCTGGTCGAGGGCTCCGGGCTGCGCGTGCTGCTCGCCGTGCTCTTCCTGCTGACCCTGGTGCTCGGCCAGGTGGTGAGCAACACGGCGACCGTGCTGATCATCACGCCGATCGCGCTCGCGGCGGCCGCGGCCGCCGGGGTGTCGCCCGCGCCCGTGCTGATGCTCGTCGCCGTCGCGGGCGCCTCGTCGTTCCTCACGCCCATCGCCACCCCGGCCAACATGATCGTCATGGGGCCGGCGGGCTACCGGTTCGGCGACTACTGGAAGCTCGGCCTGGCCGTCACGGCCGCTTGGTTCGTCGTCGCGGTCGGGCTGATCCCCCTCATCTGGGGCACGTGATGCGACGCATCGGCCGATCGACACCGGAGGTTCCCGTGAGCGCTACCGTCGAGTCCACCAAGAGGGGGGCGATGGCCCGTCTGCTGGACGGGATCGAGCGGGTGGGCAACCGGGTGCCCAACCCGACCGTGCTCTTCGTCTACCTCATCATGTTCATCGCCGTGCTCTCGGCCGTGCTGTCGTGGGCGAGCGTCTCGGTGACCGACGAGGTCGTCGTCCCCGTCCCCACGCAGGACTGGGCTCAGATCAACGAGCACCTGGGGGGCATCTGGTCGATCTACGACTCGACCACGGGCGAGCCGGCCGACGTGCCCGACTTCGTCGTCACCGAGCAGGAGTTCCCGGTGCGGAGCCTGCTGTCGGTCGAGGGGGTGCGCTTCTTCTTCGCGTCGTTCGTCGACAACTTCGCCGGGTTCGGCGTCGTCGCCGTGGTGCTGGTCTCGATGGCGGGCGTGGGGGTCGCGGAGGTCGCCGGGATGATGGGCGCGCTGATCCGCCGCATCGTCAAGGTGGCGTCGGCGCGGTGGCTGACCTTCATCCTCGTCTTCGTCGGCGTGCTGTCCTCCGTGGCGACCGACGCCGGCTACCTCATCCTCATCCCGCTGGCCGCCGCCGCGTTCCACTCGGTCGGCCGGCACCCCTTGGCCGGGATGGCCAGCGCGTTCGCCGCCGTCGGCGCCGTGTTCGCCGTCAACCTGCTCATCACGCCGAGCGACTCGATGATCACCGAGATCACCAACGACGTGCTGAACCAGCTCGGCATGGAGAACATCAACGTCACCCAGAACTTCTACTTCTCGATCGTCTCCTCCCTGGTGCTGGCGGCGGTGGTCACCGTGCTGACGACACGGTTCATCGAGCCGCGGCTCGGCACCTACGACCCGGCGGAGGCCGGCGCGGACGTCGGCCCGGCCGAGGAGGTCGACCCGGCTGCCGAGGCGCGTGGCCTGCGGTTCGCGGGGTGGACGGCGCTCGGCGTGCTCGTGGCCCTCCTGGCGCTGACCCTGCCGCCGGGCGCGCCGCTGCGCGACCCCGAGACCGGCGACATCATCGGCAACACGCCTTTCATGGCGAGCCTGATCTTCGTCATCTCGCTGGCGTTCCTGCTCTGCGGAGTCGCCTACGGCCGCGGGGCAGGGACCCTGCGCGGCGGGGACGCGATCGTGGGGGCCATCGCCAAGACGTTCGGCTCGCTGGGCGGCCTGCTGGTGATGTTCCTGATGATCGCCCAGTTCATCGCCCTGTTCAACTGGTCCAACCTGCCGACGGTCGCCGCCGTCGAGGCGGCCCACCTGCTCGAGCAGGCCAACGTGCCGGCGGTGGTGCTGCTGGTGGCGTTCGTCCTCGTGATCGTCGTGCTCGACATCATCCTTCCGGGCCTGATCCCCAAGTGGGCGATCTTCGCGCCGGTGTTCGTGCCGATCTTCGCGACGCTCGGCGTCGCGCCCCAGACCCTGCTGGCCGCCTACCGCGTCGGCGACTCGCCGATCAACGTCGTCACCCCGCTCATGGTCTACCTGCCCTTCATCGTCACCGTCGCGCAGCGGTACGTGAAGAAGGCGGGTCTGGGCACCGTGATCTCGCTGATGCTGCCCTACACGGTGGTGGTGCTGCTGGTCTGGCTGGTCCTCTTCGTCGCCTGGTTCCTCCTCGGCATCCCGTGGGGCCCGGGCGCGCCTGTTCACATCGGGTCCTGACGCAGGAGGCACATCATGGTCACCACCCCGCTGCCGACCGCCACGCCGGTCACCCGGCTGGTGCCGTCGTGGTTCGCCGAGATCGACGTCGCCGCGGGCGACGGCGCGGCCGCCGAGGCGATCGGGTTCCCCGTGGCCGTCGAGGGGCCGGTCCCTCCCGCCCTTGAGGCCGACCTCGCCGATCTGGAGCGCGCGGGCTTCGCCCCGACAGTCGGCTCGACCTTGAGCGAGCCGCGCCGTCAGGGCCCGGCGCTGGTGGCCGTCGGCATCGGCGACGCAGCCCGGGTGACCGCCGCGGCGCTGCGCGACGCGGCTGCGGCGTTCGCCCGGGCCGTGCCCCGGGACGGCGCACTGGCGTTCCACGTGCCGGGGCTCGGGCCGGTGGCGCCCGACGAGGCCGCGGCGGCGATCGTCGAAGGTGTGCTGCTCGCCCGGCACCGGTTCGACCTGCGCTCGGCGCCCAAGCCCGCCGACGCCGTCGCGGTGACCTCGCTCGAGCTCGTCGCGCCCGACGGCGCGCGGGACGCGGTGGCCGCCGGCGCCGCCCGCGGACTGCTCACCGCCCGCGCGGGCATGATGAGCCGCGACCTGGCGACGTGCCCGGCGGTGCTGCTGACGGCCGAGGCGATCGCCGCCGTGGCGGTCGAGCTGGGCGGTGCCGTCGGGCTCGAGGTCGAGGTGACCGACCGAGACGGGCTCGTCGCGCTCGGCTGCGGCGGCCTGCTCGGGGTGAACCGGGGCAGCGCCCGCGAGCCGCGGATGGTGCGCCTGACGTACGTGCCACCCGGGGAGCCCACCGGACACCTCGGCCTGGTCGGCAAGGGCATCACCTACGACTCCGGCGGCATCAGCCTCAAGCCGTCCGACGAGTCCCATGCGCAGATGAAGAACGACATGACGGGTGCCGGTGCGATCCTGGCCGCGATGCTGGCGCTGCCGGCGCTCGGCTGCCCGGCGAAGGTCACCGGCTGGCTGATGTGCACCGACAACATGCCCTCGGGCAGCGCGATGCAGCTCGGCGACGTGCTGACCACCCGCGGGGGCACCACGGTCGAGGTGGTGAACACCGACGCCGAGGGCAGGCTGGTGATGTCGGACGCCCTGGTGCTGGCCGTCGAGGCCGGGGTCGATGCCGTGGTCGACATCGCGACCCTCACCGGTGCGTGCCTGCGGACGTTCGGCACCGAGGTCGCCGGGGTGATGGGCAACGACCCGGCGGTGGTCAGGGCCGTCGCGGCAGCGGGGGAGCGGGCCGACGAGCCCGTCTGGGAGCTGCCGTTGATCGACTCCTACCGCTCGTGGCTGGACTCGGACGTCGCCGACCTGAAGAACCTCGGCGGCGTCCATGCCGGTTCCATCACGGCGGGCCTGTTCCTCCAGCACTTCGTCGACGGGCGGCCGTGGGCGCACCTGGACATCGCCGGGACGGCGCAGGCGCCGGCGGCGGCTGCCTGGGTGAATCGCGGACCCACCGGGTTCGGGGCGCGGCTGCTGGCCGAGCTGGCGGTGGCGTTCACCGCCTGACGCCCGCCGGGGAGTCGGCGCGGCCGACGGTGCGCCCGTCGCGCCCGAGCGCCTCGGCGCGGACCTGGCCGGCCTGCTCCACCAGCACGGTCACGAGTGCGTCGCGCTCCGGCGGCAGCACCCGCACGGTCACCCGGCCGCCCACCACCGGCCGCACCAGCGCGGCGATGTGCACCAGCACCTCGTCGGTGAGCGCGTGCGCGCCGGAGCCGTCGTCGAGCAGGAGGACGTCGGTGCCGTGGCGCCGGGCCTCGTCGCAGGCACCGACGAGCGGCTCGCGCACCAGCGCGCGAGCCCGGATCCGGGCGCGGAGCCGCGCCTCCAGCAGGCGGGCGGCGACCCTGTCCGACGCCGAGAGCTCCTCGCCCGCGGCGATCCGGTCGAGGAGGGGAGCCGCTTCCGCACCGATGGCCCGGAGCTCGGCCTCGCTCGCCGCGACGGCCGCCCGGGTCGCCGCCTCCTCGAGCGCCGCCTGGGCGGCCCCGCCGCGGTGGCCGCGCAGCGCCGCGACGTGGGCGGCGAGCATGCGTCGCCAGATCGCCCCGACGACGTACGCCGCGGCCGGCACCAGCGCGACTGCCGCGACGTCTCCGAGTGCGGCCTGCCGCTCGCCCGCCCACGCGGCCACCAGTGCGAACGTGACGGCGGCGCCGCCGGCGGCCGGCAGCGGACGGCCTCGCACCACGAGCAGCCCGCCGAGGAAGCATCCGATCGCCAGGACCCAGGCACGTTCGGGCCAGCCGGGCTCGAGCTGCGGCAGCAGGCAGGCCGCGGCGAGCACGGGCAGGAACGCGACGGCGGCGGCGGGGGCGCGTGGCATGGGGTCGTCGGTGGGCACCGTGACGAGCACGGCGGCACCGGCCGTGGCGGCGACCGCCAGGACCACGAGCCACGGGCGCGGGAGGTCGCGCCACAGCAGCCCGGTCTGGGCCGCTCCGGTCGCCGTGACGTAGAGGAGTGCCCAGCGCGCGCCGGGCGTGGCCAGGCCGGACACCTGGGCGGTGTCGAGTGCGGTCACGTCGCCCGCCAGCCGACCGTCACCGTGGTGCCCGCGCCCGGGGACGAGTCCACCCGTGCGTGACCGCCGGGGAGGGCGTGCACACGTTCGAGGATCGACTGCCGCAGGCCCAGCCGGCGCGGGTCCACCCGGGCCGGATCGAAGCCGACGCCGTCGTCGCGGACCGCCACCTGCACGCCGCGATCGTCGGCACTCACCTCGACGAGGCGCGTGACGCCGAACCGAGGCGGCCGTCCGGCGGCGTGGGCCAGGCTGTTGCGCACGGCCTCGTCGGTCGCGGCGAGCAACGCCTCGGCCACGGGCCCGGGGAGCGGGTCCCCGCCCGCCCAGACGCACACCGCGACCGCCGGTCCCAGCGGGGCGACCCGCTCCCGCACCGCCGCAGCGAACGCGGCGCGCGCCACGCCGTCCTCGGAGGCCTCGTCGCGCGAGCCGCCGCGCAACGCCAGCCGCGCCCGGCGCGCCTGCGCGACGAGCGAGGGACTGCTGGGCGCCCACACGGCCGGCGTCAGCGTGGCCAGCACCTCGTCGTGGACGATCGTCGCCAGCCGCGCATGCTCGGCCTCCTCGGCGCGGGCCCGGGCCAGCTGCGCGACCGAGTCCGCCGCCAGCCGCTCCGAGAGCTGGACGGCGACGAGCTGGCGGCGGATGCCCACCACGAGGGCGACGAAGACCACGCCACCCAGGTGGGCGAGGCCTGTCACCGCGAGTGCTCGCGAGACGGTCCCATCGGCCGCCGCCGCCGCGGCGACGACCGTGACCGCCGAGACCTGCGAGTACGCGACCGCCGCGGGCGCCGGCCACACGAGCGCCGCGAAGGCGACCGCGGTGGGCTCCAGCCCCCACGCCCACGGCCCCGTGCCCGCCGCCGCGCCCGGCTCGGTGCGGGCGAGCGTCCACGTGGCTCCGAGCGCCAGTGCCACCGGGGGCAGCACGCGCCACAGCCCGCGCAGCATCGAGGACGGCAGCACCGGGTCCAGCGCCGCGGCGACCACGACGACGGCCATCGCCGCCGCCGCGGGCAGCGCCCACCACGCCGCGAAGGCGTGCCGCTGTGCCGAGACGGCAGGGAGGGTCGCCGCGAAGAGCAGCACCGACCCGACCGCGACCATCCAGCCGATCCGGCGCTCCACCGAGTCGTCGGCCGCGGGGGCCTCGGCGGGCGGCGCGAGTGCGTGCCGCCCGATCGGCAGGGTCAGTGCGCCGGCCACGGCGACTCTGCGAGGTACCCGTCCTCGACCGCCCGGCGGTACAGATCGATCTTGGTGTGGGCGGGCCGGTCGAGCTCGGCGTACTTGACGCGGATGCGCCGCACGTGGTCGAGCACGGTGTCGCGCGAGATCCCCAGCAGGCGGGCGACGCGGTCGGCCTTCTCTCCGGAGGCGTACAGCGCGAGCACCTCCGCCTCGCGCGCCGTCAGGTGCGGCGCCGTGTCGCGGTCGGCGTCGATCGCGGCCGCCCACTCGGTGGACGCGACCACCTCGTCGCGCACCGCCTGGCGCACCGCGTCGATGAGCACGTCGGGCGGCTCGCCCTTGCGCACCATGCCGCTGACGCCCGCCCTCGCGGCGGCCCGCAGCAGCGCCGGGTCCTCACCCGAGGTGTAGGCGAGCACCCGCGCGCCGGTCGCGGCGAGGGCCGCGACGTTGTCCCGCGGGCTCGAGCCGTCGGCCAGCCGCAGGTCGAGCACCACGACGTCGTAGGTCTCCCCGCCCGCCAGCAACTCGGGGACGGTCGCCGCCTGGCCGCAGACGCGCAGATCCTGGGTCTCGGCGAGCAACGCGACGACGCCGAGGACCGTCACCTCGTGGTCGTCGACGATCCCGACCCTCACCGGTTGCGGTCGCCCGCCGGGCGCGGCGTCCTCGCACACGGCGCCCGCCGTCACCGCCATCGCAGCCCCCCAGGTGGGATGGACCGGCGGCTGGTCGCCGGCGGGTACATCGTCGTGCACCGGCCGGGCCGCCGCCAACCCTGACCCTCAGTTCTGGGGAGGGTGCGCACCGCCACCGCTGGCTATCGTGGCCGGCAAGGGTGCGCCGGGAAGCGGGCGCGCGGACGGAGGCGGCTCGATGTCGACTTTCTGGCAGGCGTTCTGGCTCATCGTCGAGGTGTTCTTCTTCGTGGCGTACCTCGTGATCCTGTTCCACGTGGTCCGGGACCTGTTCCGCGACCCGCACCTGGGTGGCGGGGCGAAGGCCGCGTGGCTCGTCTTCCTGCTGGTGCTGCCCCTGCTCGCGGCGCTCGTGTACCTGGTGGCCCGGGGCCGCGGGATGGCCCGCCGGGAGCAGGAGGCGATCGACACCGCGCGGGACCTGGCGGACGCCCGGTTCCGCAGCGCGGGCGAGACGGTCTCCCAGCAGATCACCACCGCCAAGGGCCTCCTGGATGCGGGCGCGATCACGCCCGCGGAGTTCGAGCAGCTCAAGGCGAGGGCGTTCGCCGGCTGACGTCCCGCGGCGGCTATCCGCGCACCCGGACCGCGCGGTTGCGCCAGGTGGAGATCACCTCCATGCCGACCTTGCGGTAGAGGCCCAGGGCGCCGGTGCGCGAGTCGGTGGCGAGCGTCGACCGCGTCGCACCGCGCCGGCGGGCCAGGGCGAAGGCGTCGACCAGCAGCGCCTGCGCCAGGCCGCGGTTGCGGGCGTCGGGCCGCGTCCCCAGGCGCGCGACGTACCCGTCGCCGCCGGCGTCCTGGCTCACCTGGAGCACGGCGAACGCCACGAGCTCGCCAGCGGGGTCGGTGACCACGCGCACCTGCCACGGCTCGAACCCCGGGCGGTGCACGACGTCCGCCTGCCAGTCCTCGAAGGTCTCCCGGTCGCGCTGCGCCCACTCCAGGAACGTGTCCTCGTTGAGCATCCACACCGCGCGATGCTCCGCGGGGGTGGCGGCGCGGATCGCGTAGCCGGCGGGCAGGGGCCGCTCCGGGATCGTCGTGCCCTGCGGCAGGGCGAGCACCCAGGAGTCCCAGCGCACCTCCCAGCCCAGCTCCGCGAGCAGGCGATCACCCGACGAGCCGGCGACCACCGGCATGCCGACGACGTCCTGTCCCAGCTCCGCCGCGCGGTCCGCGAGCCATCCCGCCAGCGCGGTGCCGAGGCCGCGGCCGCGGTGGTCGGGGTGCACCGTGGCGTCGGCGCGGTCGCCCCCCATGTGCTCGGCGTACGCGACGATCGCGTCACCGTGCAGCACCGCGACACTGTCGGCCGCGAGGTCGTGCGAGGGGCGACCCCAGTCGGCGACCAGGTCCGCCTCCTCGATGGCGGCCTCGCCGGCGTCGACGAGCTCGGAGGCCGCGATCGTCTCGGCGAGGGCCGCGGCGTCGGCACGGGTCAACGGGCGCTGGGTGTAGCCCTCGGGGAGGGTGAGCGGAGTCGGCACGGGGACATCGTCGGGCATCGCCCACCCCGGCGCCCACGGTGGGCCGGCGGGTCGGCGGCACCGCCGGGCAGGCCGCCCACCACGGCGGCGTCGAGGCCGGCCTGCCGCGACCGGCAGAATGGGGTGTCACCCCATCCGCGACGACGCTGGAGGAGCCTCATGGCCGCGGCCGCGATCTACCTCGCCGCCGCCGTGGCCGGTGGCCTGCTCGCGGTGCTGCTGCGGCTCCCGCCGCTCGTCGGCTTCCTCGCGGCGGGCTTCGCGCTCGGCGCCGCCGGCGCGCCCGAGCTGCCGTACCTCGAGCCGGTCGCGCAGTTCGGCGTGATCCTGCTGCTGTTCGCCATCGGGCTGAAGCTGGACGTCCGCACGCTGATCAAGCGCGAGGTGTGGCTGACGACCATCGGGCACCTCGCGGTCAGCGTGGCGATCGGGCTGGGGTTCCTGGGCCTGCTCGCGGTGCTCGGGTTCGGTCTCGTGGCCGACGAGCCGCTGAGCGCGCTGGCGCTGGTGGGGTTCGCTCTCTCGTTCTCGTCGACCGTCTTCGTGGTGAAGGTGCTCGACGACCGCTCCGACACCACCGCGCTGTACGGCCGGATCGCCGTCGGCGTGCTGGTGATGCAGGACGTGGCCGCGGTGCTCTTCCTGTCGCTGTCCAGCGGCGAGCCGCCGAGCCCGTGGGCCGCGCTCCTCCTGCTGCTGGTCCCGGGCCGTTGGCTGCTCTACCGGGTCTGGGACCGGATCGGGCACGGCGAGCTCCAGGCGCTGTTCGGCGTCCTGGTCGCGGTGGTCCTCGGGTACGGGGCGTTCGAGGCGGTCGGCATCGACGGTGACGTCGGCGCGCTCGTCGTCGGCGTCCTGCTGGCCTCCCATCCCCAGGCGGGCGAGCTGTCGCGGTCCCTGATGACGTTCAAGGACCTCATGCTCGTGGCGTTCTTCGTCAACATCGGGCTGCACGGCACACCGCACCTGCTCGAGGTGGGGCTGGCACTTCTCCTGCTGCTGGTGCTGCCGTTCCAGGTGGCCGCCTACGCGGTCATGCTGTGGCTGATGCGCCTGCGCCGGCGCACCTCGTTCCTCACCGGCCTGGTGCTGTCGAACTACTCGGAGTTCGGCATCATCGTCGCCGCCGTCGGCGCCAGCACCGGCCTGCTCCACGAGCAGTGGGTGGTGGTCGTGTCGCTGGCCGTGGCGTTCAGCTTCGCGGCGTCCGCGATCGTCAACCGCCGCGGTGTCGAGCTGGCCACCAAGCTCTCCTACCGCTTCGCCAGAGTTCTGCCGGCCCGTCCGGACGAGAAGGTGCACCCCGACGACAGGCTGGTGGACGTGGGGGAGGCCGACGCGCTGGTGCTGGGGCTCGGCCGGGTGGGTTCGGCGACCTACGTGCGGCTGCGCGACGAGTACGGGCTGCGCGTGGTCGGTGTGGAGCACGACCGGCTGCTGGCCGACCAGCTGGCCGACAACGGCTACGAGGTGGTGCGGGCCGACGCGACCGACCTGGAGTTCTGGAGCCGCGTGCAGCGGGCCGGGCGGGTGCGGGTCGCCGTGCTGGCGATGCCGTTCCACAACGCCAACCTCATCGCGCTGGCCCGGCTGCACGCCGCAGGGTTCCAGGGCAAGGTCGCGGCGGTCGCGCGGTACGACGACGACGTCTCCGAGCTGCAGCGGCACGGCGCCGACGCCGTGTTCCACCTGTACGGGTCGGCCGGCGCGGCGCTCGCGGACCACGCCGCCGAGGTGCTGCTGGGCGAGCAGTCCGTCCACCCCACGCACGAGTCCGCCGCGGAGAAGCGCCATCCGCGGCCGGAAGCCAGGAGCGCTCCGGGGCCGGCCACCCCCGAGCCGGCCTGACCCACCGCCTACAGCAGGGCGGTGCGGGGCTGGATCCGTGGCGCGAACTCCGGGGCGTCCCGGTCCGGAGTCGGCGTCGCGAAGCCGACGTCGAGCGTCTGCATGAGGGTGCGCCACGCGTACCACAGGACGACGACGGCCACGGCGATCCCCCCGACCCACGGCACCCACCAGTCCCAGTAGCCCGCGTGGTAGACGGCGTAGAGGACGGTGAACAGCTGGCCCAGCGCTGCGGTGAGCGTCAGTGCCCCAGCAGCGAGCAGCCCGCGCACGGTGTAGAGGTAGACCGAGCTCGGGTCGTCCAACCGCTCGCGCCACGCCTGGAGCAGCATCGGGCTGAGCCCGGCGAGCCCGATCGAGAGTGCGCCGGCCACGAGGGTCAGCGGGAGCAGCGTCTTGGTCCCGTCGCCGACGATGCTCGTCACGACGTCCTGCGCGCCGAACAGTCCCGTGAAGAGGGCGGTGACGGCGGTGACGTTCGTCGCCCAGCTGTCGGTGAACTTCCACGTCGACGTCAGCCCGGGGAGGCGTTCACGCCAGCCGTGCGGCGGGGGTGTCGCCGTGTGGGCGAGCTTCCAGGTCGCCCAGACCAGCCACGTGCAGGCCGCCGACACCACGAGGGCCACCGCGTAGAGCCACGCGAGCATGCGCCACGGCGGGCTCGCCGGCGATGCCGGCTTCGCGTGCAGGTCGAACGTCGCGTCGCCCGCCGTGACGGTGAAGTCGGTTCCCTCGGCGCGGTCCGGCCGGCAGGCCGCGCTGAAGGTGAGCGTCACCTCCTGCTGCCGGTGCGCCCGGAGCGACGCGCCGTCGGCAGGGTCGATGCTGCAGCCCTCCGCGGCGGTGCCGGCGGGCTCGGCGCCGATGGACAGGTCCGTGTCCGCCTGGTTCTGGAGCGTGACGGCGGCGGACGCGGAGCCGTCGTCGGCCCGGACCAGCGTGACCGTGTCCTCGTCGGCGACGAGCACCGGGCCGTCGTCGGCGACTGCCGGCGCGGCGACGAGGGCCCCGAGCGCGGCAGTGGCGGCCAGGGTGAGGACGACGACCCGTGAGCGCATGGCGACCCCCTGCGGATACGGCCGGCAGCCCGGCTGCCCGCTCGCATGCTCGCACCACCGGCGGTCCGCCGCGCGCCCAGCCGCGGCCCTGACGTCAATGCGTCGGCACCGGCTCCTCGACCGACTCGTCGCCGGCGGCGATGTGCCGGGTCACCCAGGGTGCGAGGGCCAGCAGCGCCAGCGCCGCGACGACCGCCACGGCGCCCACCCCGCCGAAGTACGTCTCGGGGGCCAGCCCCTCGGTGGAGCGCACCAGCTGCGCGGTGATCGCCTGGCCGGCGGCGGGGGCGAGGAACCACAGGGCCATCGCTTGGCTCTTGAACGCCCGGGGCGCCAGCAGGGTGGTGGCGGCGAGGCCCACCGGCGACAGGCACAGCTCACCGGCCGTCTGCACCAGGTAGACCACGACGAGCACCCACCACGGCGACTTCCCGTCACCGGCCCGGGCCGCCTCGGCTGCCAGGAGGACGAACGACACACCCACCAGCCCCAGGCCGATGGCGAACTTGACCGCCACCGGCGGCCGGTCGTCGAGCTTGACCCACAGCCAGGCGAAGACGGGCGCGAGCAGGATGATGCCGGCCGGGTTCACCGACTGGTACAGCTCCGGCGAGAACGTGCGTCCGAGCACCTCGAGCTCGACGTTGTGCTCCGCGTAGGCGGCCAGAGTCGTCGCCGCCTGCTCGAAGATCATCCAGAACAGCATCGCCGCGACGAACAGCGGGATGTACGCGAGCACCCGGCTGCGCTCCGGTGCCGAGACCCGCGGCGAGCGGTACATCACCACGAAGTACGCCACCGGTGCCGCGAACGCCAGCGCCGACATCGTGTCGATCAGCGTGTCCGAGCCCCACTCCCCGGAGATCAGGCGGGCACCGAGGGCCACGGCCACGACGACGGCCGCCACCACGGCGAAGTCGCGGGCGATGCGGGGCCGCTCGTGGTCGCGCACCGGGTTGGTGGGCCGGTCGCCGGCCCCGCCCAGCAGCCGCCGGCCGGCGACGAAGAACGCGAGCGCGGCACCCATGCCGATCGCGGCGACGGCGAAGCCGGCGTGGTAGCCGCCCCAGGCCCGGGCGGCCCCGACCAGGAACGGCGCCAGCAAGGAGCCGATGTTGATGCCCATGTAGAAGATCGAGAACGCCGAGTCGCGCCGCGGGTCGTCGCGCTCGTACAGGTCGCCCACCATCGAGGACACGTTGGGCTTGAGCAGCCCGGTGCCGAGCGCCACCAGGACGATGCCGAGGTACGAGGAGCCGGCGCTGGGCATCGCGAGCGCCACGTGCCCCGCGGCGATCACCAGCCCGCCGTAGAGGGTGGCCCGCCGCGAGCCCAGCACCCGGTCGGCCATCCAGCCGCCCACCACCGACAGCAGGTACACCGACGTGCCGTAGATCGAGACGACTGCCAGTCCCGTGGTCTGGTCGATCCCGAGCCCGCCGTCGGCCACCGCGTCGGTGAGGTAGTAGAGCAGGATCGCCCGCATGCCGTAGTAGCTGAAGCGCTCCCACAGCTCGGTGCCGAAGAGCGTCAGCAGGCCCAGCGGGTGGCCGAAGAACGCTCGGTCTCGTGGCACGCGCGGCGTCGTCGCCGTGGCGGTCGGGTTCACGGCCCCCATGCTGGGGGCTGGCGGGCTGGTCCGCACGGCGGAGCGGCGCCGTAGCATCGCCAGGCATCGTCCGACGAGCGGGCGGGCCCGACGAGCATGGGAGCCGGATGTCGACCGCGCTGATCCTGGTGGGCCACGGGCGGTACGCCGACCCGTGGCACGACGACGCCGCCGTGGGGCAGCTGGTGGCCGAGCAGGTGGCGGCGGCGGGCCTGCGGCCGGTGGTGCGGTCGACCCTCCCGGGGGCGCTCGACGAGTTCTCGGCCGGCGACCTCGCCCTCGTCGTGCTCAAGGCCGGGACCGGCCGGGCCGACGATGCCGCCGACGACTGGGCCGGGTTCCTCGACACGCTCGAGTCCTACGTCGACGCACGGGTGCCCACCCTCGCGCTGCACCAGGCGGCCAACACCTTCGGCAACCCGCGCTGGTACACCGGCCACGTCGGTGGGGTCTGGGTGGACGGCGTCTCGTGGCACCCGCCCATCGGGACCGTGACCTTCCGGCCGGTGGACCTCGAGCACCCGGTCACCTCCGGCCTGCGGCCCTTCGAGGCGTACGACGAGGCGTACCTCGACCTGGTCACCGAGCCGGGGATCTGCCCGCTGGTGGTGGTCGACCACGACGGGGCCACCCATCCGGTGGTGTGGCAGGGGCCGGGACCGGCCCGGGTGATCTACGACGCGCTCGGCCACGACTGGCGTTCGTACGAGTCGGCGGGCCGGCTCGACCTGCTGCGGCGCGAGATCGCCTGGCTCACCGCCCGCTGACGCGGCGGCTCACGTCACGGCTCGCCGGCCTCGCCCTCGGCACGCCGCTCGCGCTCGTGCTCCGCCCGGTAGTCGGGGCGCGGCGGCTGGGTCTGCTGCACGGAGCCCTCGCCGCCCTGCCGGCCGCCGTACGGCCGGCCGTGGTCGGCGTGCTCCGCACGCTGGAAGGTGAGCGCCCACGGGCCGATGCGGAACGTCTCGCCGGTGCGCAGCACCTGGGGTGCCGGCCGGGCCGTGGGGTCGTCGCCCGGCGACGCCGGCGCCTCGCCCTCGGCGAGCAGCACCAGCACGTACTCGTCGTTCGGGTCATGGTGGATCTCGGCGTGGCGGGAAGCGATGTCGGCCAGCCGCACGTCCGCGTCCGGCGCCGAGCCGATGCGCACCACCTCGCGGTCGAGCTCGAAGACCGGTTGCGGCTCGCCGCTCCAGTCGCGGCCGTCCGCCGCCAGCACCAGCCGTGGCCGTCCCTCGCCGTAGCCGGCGTGGGTGGTGGTGACCTCGTCCATGGGTCCGCCTCCCGGTCGTCGCCGCGCCGCGTCCCGACACGTCCATCGTCGCGCCGCCCCACCGCGCGCGCGAGCCGGGCCAGGGGTAGGACTGAGGCAGGCGAACAACCCGCATCGGGTCGGCGTGCGGCATCTCGAGCCGCGGAGGTCGCCATGACCGCTCCGACGCACGTTCCGTCCCGAGCCGTCGTCACCGGCGGCGCCGGGTTCCTCGGCAGTCATCTCTGCGAGGCGCTGCTGGACGCGGGGGCCGAGGTGGTGTGCCTCGACAACTTCCTCACCGGCAGCCCCGGCAACGTCGCGCACCTCATGGACCGCTCGGGGTTCCGCCTGGTCCGGTGCGACGTCACGGACTACGTCCACGTGCCCGGTCCCGTGGACCTGGTGCTGCACTTCGCCTCGCCCGCCTCGCCGATCGACTACCTCCAGCTGCCGATCCACACGCTGAAGGTCGGCTCCATCGGGACCGGGCACGCACTCGGGCTCGCCAAGGACAAGGGGGCGCGGTTCGTGCTGGCCTCGACCTCCGAGGTCTACGGCGACCCCTTGGTCCACCCGCAGCCGGAGGGCTACTGGGGCAACGTCAACCCGGTGGGCCCGCGAGGGGTGTACGACGAGGCCAAGCGGTACGCGGAGGCGCTGGTGACCGCGTACCGGAGCGTCCATGCGGTCGACACCGGCATCGTGCGCATCTTCAACACGTACGGTCCGCGGATGCGGCCGGGGGACGGGCGCGCGATCCCGACGTTCATCGGCCAGGCGCTCGCGGGCGAGCCGGTGACGGTGGCCGGCGACGGGTTGCAGACGCGGTCCGTCTGCTACGTGGACGACCTGGTGCGCGGTGTCCTGGCGATGGCGGCGTCCGGGGAGCCGGGCCCGGTGAACATCGGCAACCCGACCGAGATGACGGTCGAGCGGATCGCCCGGGACGTCGTGGCCGCCACGGCTTCGCCGTCACGGGTGGTGCACGTCGGGCGGCCGGTGGACGACCCGCAGGTGCGCCGGCCGGACATCACGCTGGCGCGGTCGTTGCTGGGGTGGGAGCCGCAGGTGGCGTGGGACGAGGGCCTGGCGCGGACCGTACGGTGGTTCACGGGGGCGCTCAGCCGGACAGCGTGACCAGGGCGGCGTCGAGCACCTCGTCGACGCCGATGCGGGCCAGCGCCGGGTCGACACCCGTGCCGTGCGGGTCCCCGCGCGCCGCCCCGGCGCCGTGCCACAGCACCACGTGCCGATCCACGTCGATCAGCGGGCCCCACAGCGCCGGGGGGGTCGGGCCGAACAGCAGCACGGACGGTGTGCCCACGGCGGTGGCGACGTGCGCCACCCCGGTGTCCCCGCTGACGAGCAGGCGGGCCCCGGCCACCCGCGTGGCGAGCCCTGCCACGTCGAGCGCGCCCGAGAGGTCCTCCGGTTCGCCGCCGAGAGCATGCGCCTCCTCGGCGACCCGGGCGCACAGCGCCCGTTCGCTCACCGACCCGGTCAGCGACACGCGGCGGCCGGCCCGGCGCAGCGCCGCCGCCAACGCCGCCCACCGCTGGGGGGGCCAGCGCCGCGCCGGGGCGGCAGCGCCGGGATGGAGCAGCACCTCCTCCGGTCGCGGTCGGCCGACGACGGGCAGGCGCAGGTCCTCCGGCCCGCAGTCGCCGCCCGCCGAGGCGACGAGCCGGCACCAGCGGCGCACCTCGTGCTCGTCGTCCCGCCAGGACGGCCCGAGCCAGCCGTTGCTGCGGTACGCGACGAGACGGGCGGGCCGCGTCCCGGCGAGCGCCGTGTGGCTGCGTGGTCCGCGCCCGTGCAGGTTGAGGGCGACGTGCCCGGTTCCGCGCCAGGCCAGCGGGCCGAGGGCCTGCGTCGGCAGTGCCGCGTCGACGACGCCCAGGTCGGCCAGCCAGGTGCCGAGCGCGGCGGGGGCCGCCAGGTGCAGCCTGGCCCCGGGCCAGGCCCGGCGGGCCCCGCGCAGCGCCGGCACGGCGGTCAGCACGTCGCCCAGGCCGAGGGCACGCAGCGCGAGGACGTCGGCCGTCACGGCCAGGACGCCTCCTTGGAGGACATGACGAGCAGCTCGCGGATCTCGGAGCCGATCGGCTGCGTCAGGGCCGTCACCACGGCACCGGCCGTCGCGTCCGGATCGTTGAGCGAGGCGTCGGGGCCGGGCCGGTACTTCTCCTCGCGGCCGTCGAAGAACCCGGTGCGCATGCCGCCCGGCACCAGCAGGGTCACGCCGACCTCGCCGGCGAGCTCGGCCGCCAGCGCCTGCGTGAAGCCCCGGATGCCCCACTTCGAGGCGCAGTACGCCGTGGCGTCCCCCGCACCGCGCAGGGCGAGCGTCGAGGCGACGGTCACCACGGTTCCGCGGGCCTTGCGCAGATGGGGGAGTGCGGCCCGCACCACCGCGACGGTGCCGAACAGGTTGACGCGGACCACCCGCTCCCAGTCGTCCGTATCCACCGCGTCCAGGGGACCGGGCACGTCGATGCCGGCTGCCGTGACCACCGCCGAGGGAGGCCCGGCGGTGAGGACCAGGTCCTCGACCGCGCGGGCCGCCGCGGCCGAGTCGCCGAGGTCCACGGTGACCGAGGGCACCGAGCCCGAGGGGGCCACCCGGTCGAGGACCGCGGCCTTGCCCCCGGCGGCCAGGACGGCGCGGACCACCGCGGCGCCCAGGCCGGCCGATCCACCGGTGACGAACACCGTGCCGAGGTCCCGCGGCTCCGGGAGCGCGAGCTGGCTCATCACACCGCCTCCCTCACGGGTTCCGGGCCGGAGCGAGCCCGGTCGAGGATCGACGAGGTGGAGTGGCCGTCGACGTAGGGCAGCAGCACCACGCGTCCACCCCCGGCCTCCACCACCTCCTCCTCGAGCATCGTGGCTCCGGCGTAGTCGCCGCCCTTGACCCAGACGTCGGGGCGGAGCCGGGCGATCGTCGCCCGCGGGTCGGGGTCGTCGAACTCGACCACGGCGTCGACGCAGCCCAGCGCGCGCAGCACCCGCGCCCGGTCGGACGCGGCCACCACGGGGCGCCCGGGGCCCTTGAGCGCGCGGACGGAGGCGTCGGAGTTGAGCAGCACGACGAGCGCGTCGCCGAGCCGTCTCGCGGCTTCCAGCGTGGCCACATGGCCCGTGTGGAGCACGTCGAAGCACCCGCCGGTCGCCACCAGCACCCGCCCTCCGGTGCGCAGCTGCGCAGCGAGGGACTCCAGGGCCAGGGTGTCGTCCGCCGGCCCGCCGTACGCGCTGCCCCGGTCGAGCCGGTGCAGGAACGCGTCCGCGCCTCCGGCGGCCACCCAGCGGCTCGCCGCCGCCACGGCGTCGGCAGCCGCCTCCCACGGCAGGGCGCCGTCGGCCAGCGCGAGCGCCACCGTCACGGCGAACCGGTCGCCGGCCCCGCAGGTGTCGCCGTCGGAGTGCTGGGGCGACGGCAGGAAGCGGGGGGATCCGCCGTCGGCGAAGAATGCGCCGGCGGAGCCCGCGGTGACCACGACCCCCCGGGCGTGCCACGCCTCGCGGAGGCGCGCGGCGAGCCGGTCGGGCGGTCCGTCGTCGTCCAGCGCTCCCCGAGCCTCGGCGACGTTCGGCGTCGCGAGCAGCGCACCGGACACCGGACGCCCGCCCCGAGGGTGCGGGTCCCACACCACGGGGATGCGGGTGGTGACCTCTTCGAGGACCGCGCGCACCGCGGGGTCGAGAGTCGTGCCGCCCCCGTAGTCCGCCACCAGCACGGCGTCGGCATCCGCGAGCCGGGCGCGCAGCGTCGCCGTCGGCACCTGCAGCGGCGTTCCCGGCCCGCCGTCGTCGACCCGGGCGAGCGTGTGGGTGCCGCTGCGCAGCCGCGTCTTGCGACGCGTGGGCCCCTGATGCCCGAAGGCCACGAGGTCCACGTGCTGACGCAGCGCGCGCTCCAGCCAGCGCCCGTCCTCGTCGCGTGCCAGCGGTGCGGCCAGCGTGACGGCGGACCCGTCGTGCGCGGCGAGGAGCGCCGCCAGCCCTGCCCCACCCGGGTTCTGTCGCCGTGTCGTGACGTCCAGCACGGGCGCGGGTGCGTCCGGGGCGACTCGGGAGACCGTCCCGGAGATCTCCCGGTCGAGCAGTGCGTCGCCGACCACGACGAGTCGCGCGCGTCTCATGCCGTCACCTCCAGCGCTGCCGGCGCGGGGTCGGGATCGATCGCCAGTGCGTCGTCGAGCGCCGCGCACAGCGCGTGCAGCGCCACCAGGTGCACGGCCTGGATCGCCGCCGCGCTGGGTGCGTCGACCACGACCATGTCGTCGCTGCGCGCCGCGAGCGGGTTGGGCAGGCGGCCGACGAGCGCCCACACCACCACGCCGATCTCGCGAGCCCGCTCGGCCGCTCGCAGCACGTTCGGGCTGCGGCCGGAGGTCGACAGGGCGATCAGCACGTCGCCTGGCCGGCCGTGCGCCTCGACCTGGCGGGCGAACATCTCCTCGGCGCCGTAGTCGTTGACGATCGCCGTCAGGCTCGAGGTCTCGGCCGAGAGGCAGATCGCGGACAGGGGCCGGCGGTCGAGGAGGAAGCGGCCGACGATCTCGGCCGTCAGGTGCTGCGCCTGGGCCGCGCTGCCGCCGTTGCCCGCGGTCAGCAGCCGGTGGCCGGCGTCCAGCCGCTCGGCGAGCGAGCTGCCCCAGTGGTCGATCGTCGAGGCCTGGGCCCGCAGGTCGCGCAGTGCGCGCCTCAGGTCGTGGTCGTGCTCGTCGAGCCATGCGCGCGCGCTCATCCCGCCACCTCCCTGGCCAGTCGCTCGCCATTGACGAGCGCTCGGTAGACCGCGTCGGTCGCGATCCCGACTCGCAGCCACGTGTAGCGGGCGAGCACACGCTGCCGTGCCGCGGCTCCGTACGCGGCCAGCGCGTGCGGCCGCTCGAGCAGGTCGCGCACGGCCGCCGCCAGCGCGTCGACGTCGCGCGGCGGCACCAGGCGGCCGGTGTGCCCGTCGGAGACGGTGTCGATCAGCCCGCCGACCGCCGAGCCGACCACGGGCACCCCGCAGGCGGCGGCTTCGAGGGGCACGATCCCGAAGGGCTCGTACCACGGGGTGGCCACGACGAGGTCGGCGGAGCACAGCAGCGCGGGGACGTCGGCGTGATCGACCTGCCCGAGGAAGCGCACCCGATCGGCGACCCCGGCCTCGATCGCCAGCCGGGCCAGCCGGGTGGCCTCCGCGTCCGACGCCAGGTCGCGCGCCGGCGGTCCGCCGGCGACCACCAGCTCGGTGTCCGGCACCTGTGCCAGCGCGCGGATCGCCGTGTCGACGCCCTTGCGCTCGACGAGGCGCCCGACACTGACCAGGCGGTGCCGCCGGCGCCGTGGCGGAACCCAGGACGCCGCCGCGGCCGGGCGGAACAGGTCGGCGTCCACCCCGCACGGCACCACGTGGACCTTGCCCGCCGGGATGCCCAGGCGGGTCAGCTCGCGCACCTCGTCGGAGCACGTCGCGACCACCGCGTCGGCCTGCCTGCCGATGGTCGCCTCCGACGCGATCCGCCCGGGCGGACTGGTGTCCTTGTCGCGCTGGTGGCGTCGCTTGACCGACCCGAGGGCGTGGTACGTCATCACGACGGGCATGCGCCGGCCCGCGCCCTGGAGCGCCGCGAGGCCCGACATCCAGAAGTGGGCGTGCACCACGTCGGGCGGCGCGTCCGTCCAGTCGGCCGCGAGCCAGTCGCCGAAGGCCCGCATGTACGGCAGCAGCCCGTCACGCGGCACCGGTGCGGACGGCCCGGCCGGCACGTGCGCCACCTGCACGCCGGGCACCAGCCCCACCCGCTCCGGCAGGTCAGGCGTGTCGCGCCGTGTGTAGACGACGACCGTGTGGCCCGCCTCCGCGAGCGTGGACGCGAGTGCGGCCACATGGACGTTCTGACCACCGGCCTCGGCCCCACCCAGCGTGGCCAGCGGGCTCGCGTGCTCGGACACCAGTGCGATCTTCATCGCGTCACCTCCTGGAGCAGGTCGTGCCAGTCGGACAGGAACCGGTCCAGGCCGAACCGTTCGAGGGCCCGGCGACGGGCGGCGTCGCCGAACGGGCGCGCTTCGGCCGGATCGGCGAGCCAGCGGCGTGCGGCCGCCGCGAGGACGTCGGGGTCGCTCGACACGACGCCGGCCGAGGGCGGGACCGCCTCGGGCGCCGCCGTCGCGGCGAGCGCGAGGACCGGCATCCCGATGGTCATCGCCTCCACGAGCGCCAGGCCCAGGCTGGTCCACCGGTAGGGGTGCAGGTACGCCCGGGCACCGGCGAGGTCGCGGTGCAGAGCCTCCTGCGGTCGATCACCGGCCAGTACGGTCTCCCCCGGGACGTGCGGGGCGAGCTCCTCGACGCCCGCGCCGTACACCTCGGCCGGCAGCCGTCGCGCCAGCTCGATCAGGACGTCGGTGCCGGCGATGCGCCAGCGCCGCATCGGTTCGTTGACGACGGCGGCGACCCGGCTCCGCTCGCCGCTCCACAGCGGGCCGGGGTCGGGGATGCCGTGCTCGATCACGCGGACGGGGGCCCGGCCGTTGTTCCACATCACGGCGTTGAAGGCCGTGACGTGCACGAGGGTGATGTCCTCGCGGTCCGCCAGGACGTGACGGGTGTCGGCGGCGGGGCCGCGGGGCGTGTCGTGCTCCACGTACACCGCCGGGACGTCCGCGCCTGCCCGCAGCCCCGTCCACTCCGTCAGCAGGTCGAGCTCCCGCGGCCGCTGGAGCACCACGACGTCGACGTCCTCGTGGCGCAGGCGGGGAACGGCGACCTCACGCGCGGAGGCGGGCCACTGCCAGGTCTGCGCCCGCCCGCGGCCGTCGGGGGAGCGCTCCGCGTCGACCGGGAGCAGGTACGTGTCGGCACCGTGGACGAAGGACGTGGCCCACGAGCCGTGCACGTGCCAGAGCAGGACGTTCACGCCGCCACCCCCGCCCGCGCCAGGCGCCGCACCGCGTCGACCACCTCGCCCTGGTCCACCCCGGCCAGGCACGGGTGGTCCCGGACCGGGCACTCGCGGGCCCGGCTTCCGGCGCACTCGGCACGCTGGTCGCCCAGCACCTCGGTGGGGACCCGCCACGGGG
>JAEXPS010000080.1 GCA_023438885.1 Actinomycetes bacterium | reverse complement strand
CTCCCGGACTCCGAGACTGATCAGCGCCCGCGCGATGGTGCTTGCGGTCGTCGGGCTGCTGGCGTTCGTGCTGGTGTACCCGACCCTGCACTCGTACCTGACGGAGCGGGCCGCCGTCGACGCGCTGCGCGCCCAGGTAGCCGCCGCACAGGAGCGCAACGAGGACCTCCAGGCCGACCTTTCGCGCTGGGACGACCCCGCCTACGTGGCCGCCCAGGCGCGCGAGCGGCTCTCGTTCGTGATGCCCGGCGAGACGGCCTGGCGCGTG
Organism: Actinomycetes bacterium; assembly: GCA_023438885.1. GTDB lineage: Bacteria > Actinomycetota > Actinomycetes > Actinomycetales > Cellulomonadaceae > Cellulomonas. The sequence continues at coordinate 8,348 of JAEXPS010000080.1, read as the reverse complement.
GTCGACCCGGAGACGGTGGTAGGCGAGGAGCCGGACCCCGCCGTCGACCCCACCGCCCCGACCGCCCCGGACCTGCCCTGGTACCGGACAGTCTGGGCCTCGGTCCAGGAGGCGGACCAGGCGCCCGACGAGCCGGCGCCGACCCCCGGCGCGGCCACGCCGGCCGCCACCCCGGACTCGTCGGCCCCCTGACGCAGCCGTCTGCGGTGCGTTTGCACGCCTGCGGTGCGTTTGCAGACGCACCGCACGTGTGGGACCGCACCGCGCGCGACGGAGGCGGAACGCGGCGCCAGGGACAATGGCTCCGTGACCATCGACCAGGCCGACCTCGACGTGCTGACCGAGCAGCTGAGCCGCCCGCCGCGTGGCGTGGTGGGCGTGGCCGCCCGGTGCGTGTGCGGCCGCCCCACGGTGGTGACCACGGCCCCCCGGCTCGACGACGGCACCCCGTTCCCGACGCTCTACTACCTCACGTGCCCGCCTGCGGTCGCCGCGGTCAGCACGCTCGAGGCCACAGGGATCATGAAGCGGCTGACCGCCCGCCTCCAGGAGGACGACGAGCTGCGGGCGGCCCATCGCCGCGCGCATGAGGCGTATCTCGCGGACCGGGAGGCGCTGGGCCACGTGCCGGAGATCGAGGGGATCTCGGCCGGGGGCATGCCGGACCGGGTGAAGTGCCTGCACGTGCTCGTCGGGCATGCGCTGGCCGCGGGGCCGGGCGTGAACCCGATCGGTGACGAGACGCTGGCGCTGATCGCCGACCAGTGGCGCCCGGACCGCTGCCGCTGCTGACCGCTGCTGCTGAGCGCTGCTGCCGCTGACCGCTGCCGCCGCCTGCGTATCGAGCCGTTTCGGGGCGGTCGGCCGTCGATGGCACGATGTCGCGGTGACACGCGTGGCAGCCATCGACTGCGGGACGAACACCATCCGGTTGCTGGTGGCCGAGGCCGACGAAGTCGCGCTTCGCGACCTCACACGAGAGGCCGTCATCGTGCGGCTGGGCCAGGGCGTGGACCGCAAGGGCGAGCTGGCGCCGGACGCGCTGGCCCGCACGCTGGAGCAGACCCGCCGGTACGCGCAGCGGTGCGAGGAGCTCGGCGTCGAGGCGGTGCGCTTCGTCGCGACATCGGCCACGCGCGACGCCCGCAACCGCGAGGAGTTCGCGGCCGGTGTTCGCGCGGCCATCGGCGTCGACCCCGAGGTCGTCTCCGGCGACGAGGAGGCCGCGCTGTCCTTCCGCGGCGCCGTGGGAGTGCTGGGCGCCCGGCGTCCGGGCCCGTTCCTCGTCGTCGACCTCGGCGGCGGCTCCACCGAGCTGGTGCTGGGGGACACCGCACCGCGGGCTGCGCTGTCGATGGACATCGGCTCGGTGCGGCTGACGGAGCGGCACCTGCATGCGGACCCGCCCACGCCCGCGCAGATCGACGCGGCGCACGCGGACGTGGCCGCGGCGCTCGATGCCGCGGGGCGCGTGGTGCCGCTGGGGGAGGCCGTGACGCTCGTCGGCCTCGCCGGGACCATCACCACCGTGACGGCGCACGCGCTCGGCCTGCCGGCCTACCAGCGCGAGCGCATCGACGGCGCGGAGCTACCGGTGGACGCCGTCCTGACCGCGTGCGAGGACCTGCTGCACCGCTCGCACGACGAACGGGCTGCGCTCGGGTTCATGCACCCGGGCCGTGTCGACGTCATCGGTGCCGGCGCCCTGGTGTGGCATGACGTGGTGACGCGGGTGCGTGATGCCGTGGCCGGCGCCGGGCGGCGCCTGGACACCGTGGTGACCAGCGAGCACGACATCCTCGACGGCATCGCGTGGAGCGTCGTCGACCGCCTCGCCGCCCGCTGAGTTCCGCAACCGGCCGGTCCGCTGAAGACTGCGGGGTGAATCACCCCCAGCGGTTCAGGCAACCGTGCGGGGCGCGGTGTGTCGCTGTCAGCGGTAGTGCGCATTAGGCAGTAGTGTGCACCGCGAAGGCAGCGGTGACGCCGCCTGCAGGGTTCGGGGAGGCGGGATGGACACCACACAGCTGCTCAAGGGCGTGCTCGACGTCGCGGTGCTCGCGGTCGTGGCCGACGAGGACGGCTACGGCTACGACGTGGTGCGCAGGCTGCGCGCCGCGGGAATTCAGGAGGTCGGCGACGCCTCCGTCTACGGCACGCTGCGGCGCCTGTACGCCGCCGGCGCGCTGAACAGCTACGTGGTGCCCTCGGACGAGGGCCCGCACCGCAAGTACTACGGCATCAACGCGCAGGGCCGCTCGATGCTCGCGGCGCAGCGCAAGGACTGGCGGGACTTCGCCGACGCGATGGGCCGCCTCCTCGGGACGGAGAAGGTGGCATGAGCGTGCAGACCAACGGCGTCCACGACGTCCCGGGGTACGCCGCGGCGGTGCGGCGTGCGCTCGTCGGCCTGGGGCCCGAGCAGATCGAGGACCTGACCGACGGCCTCGAAGCAGACCTCGCCGAGGCATTGGCCGACGAGGAGCACGTGCGGCACGGCGGCGACCTCGTGGAGCTGTTCGGCACGCCCGAGGAGTACGCGGCCGAGCTGGGGGCGGCCGCTGGTCTCGAGCCGCTGCCGCCGGCGCGCAAGCGCCGGGGTCTTCCGGAGGACGTGCGTCATCCGATCCGCGCGCTCGAGTGGTTCGCGGGGGAGCTTCTGGCGAAGCTGCGGGCGCGCGTGTGGTGGTCGCCCGTCGAAGAGTTCTTCGTGGTGCTGCGGCCGGTGTGGTGGGTGGCGCGCGCGTGGGTGGTCTACCAGCTGACGGTCAACTTCGGCGACCGTCCGGACTGGCTGCCGGGGAACCTGCTCGAGGTCGTCTGGCTCGGCATGCTCGTGATCCTCTCCGTGCACTGGGGCCGGGGGCGCTGGGAGCTGCCGCAGCCCTGGCGGTGGCTCCCGCGGCTGGTGAGCTGGTCCGCCGCGATCGCGCTGGTGCCGGTCACGCTGTGGCTCTACGGCTCGTCGGGCGGCGACGTGTACTACGGCTCGCCCGAGACGGTCTACGAGGAGGTGCCGACGGACGGCGTGGTCGTCGACGGCATGGCGGTGAGCAACCTGTTCGTCTACGACGCCGAGGGCAACCCGCTCGAGGGTGTCCAGATCTACGACGACCGCGGCCGGCCCGTGCGCACCACCTACGACGACGGGCAGGGCCAGTGGTTCATGCCGGGGGACGACATGCCGTGGCAGTTCGTCGGCGTGCCCGACGAGGACGGCCGCGCCCACTGGAACGCCTACCCGCTGCTCGGGGCTCACGCCGACCAGTTCGCCTACGACCCGGTGACCGGCCTGCCGGTGCTCGTCCCGGGTGCCGAGGCGCAGGTGCCGCCGCGCCCGTTCGCCAAGGCTCCGGCGCTCGTCCTGCCCGAGGCGTCCGACGACGCCGGGTCTCCGCAGGGTGCGACGCCGTCTCAGGCGGCGGGCTCGATCTCGTCGCCCACGGCGGAACCGAGCTCGGAGGCGAGCGCCTCGCCGAGCGCGGACGCGAGCCCGTCGGCGACGACCACACCGAGCTCCTGACCTTGGATGTGAAGATCGTCACAAAGTCGTCGTAGGCCCTTGGTCCCGGCTTACCGTGGAGGCATGGCCGAGACATCGGGCGTCCGCGCGTCCGGCAAGTCGCGCACGTCGCCGCGGGTGCTGATCCTTGGGGGCGGCACCGTGGGGCTCTACACGGCGCGCCGGCTGCGCCGCAGGCTGGGCCGGCGCGAGGCGGCGATCGTCCTCGTCGACCCGCGGCCGTACATGACCTACGCGCCGTTCCTGCCGGAGGCGGCGGCCGGCTCGATCGACCCGCGGTACGTCGTGGCGCCGCTGCGCCGCGCCGCCAAGGGCGTCGACGTGCTCCAGGGCGAGGTCAGCGCCATCGAGCACGGACGGCGGCGGGTGCAGATCACCCCCGAGCAGGGCGAGCCGTACTGGGTGACGTACGACCATCTCGTCGTCGGGCTCGGTTCGGTGGCCCGCACGCTGCCGATCCCGGGGCTGGCCGAGCAGGGCATCGGCTTCAAGAACGTCGAGGAGGCCATCGCCGTCCGCAACCACGTGCTCGGCCAGATCGAGGCGGCAGCCTCCACCTGGGACCCCGAGCTGCGCCGCAGGATGCTGACGTTCGTGTTCGTCGGCGGCGGCTTCGCCGGCATCGAGGCGATCGCCGAGGTCGAGGACATCGCCCGCTACACCGTGCGGCACCACCGCCAGGTGGAGCCCGACGAGCTGCGCTTCGTCCTCGTCGAGGCCACCGAGCGGATCCTTCCGGAGGTCAGCGCCGAGCTCGGCGGGTACACCCTGGACCAGCTGCGCACCCGCGACATCGAGATCCATCTCGGCACCCGGCTGGAGAGCTGCGTCGACGGGCACGTGGTGCTCTCCGACGGCACCGAGATGGACTCGCAGACCATCGTCTGGACCGCGGGCGTCAAGGCGAACCCGGTGCTCCAGAACTCCGACCTGCCGCTCGACGAGCGCGGCCGCGTCATCGTCAACGCGTCGCTCCAGGTGACCACGCCGGCCGGCGAGGTCGTCCCGGACGCCTACTCCGCCGGCGACTGCGCCGCCGTCCCGGACCTTGCCAATCCCGGCCAGACGACCCCGCCCAACGCCCAGCACGCCCTGCGCCAGGGCCGCCATCTGGGCGAGAACCTCGCCCGCGTGCTGCGCAGCGCCGAGCCGACCCCGTACCGGCACCGCAACATCGGCGCCGTCGCCTCGCTCGGTATGTACAAGGGCGTGGCGCAGATGTTCGGCCGGTTCAAGGTGCGTGGCTTCCTGGCCTGGGTGCTGCACCGCACGTACCACGTGTTCGCCATGCCGATGTGGAACCGCAAGATCCGCATCATGGCCGGCTGGACCTGGTCATTGCTGCTGCGCCGCGAGGTGGTGGCTCTCGGCACGCTCGAGGACCCGCGCGCCGCCTTCCGCGCCGCGGCGGTCCCGTTACCGGCGCCCGGGTCCGCGACTGCGCCCGGTCCCGCGGTCCCCGGCCCCCGTGCAGCACACGACGAGACCACGGGCTCCACTCCTCGCTGAGGCTTCGCGACCCACCGCGACGAGAAGCATCCCGCTCCGCAGGGCGGTCATCCGGCGGCCTCCCAGGACGCCCGCCACGCCTCGAGCTCCGCGCGGTGTTCGTCGACGAACGCCGTCTGAAGCCGCTCCACCGTGGCCTCGCGGGTGTGGGTGTAGCCCGCCTCCTCGTCGCAGCCCAGGTCGGCCGTCGCCAACGTGCGCTCGGCCGCGAGGGCCTCGGGATCGGCTGCGCTGCCGCCCTCGAGACCGGCGGCCTCCCATGCCTCGGCACGCGCCTGGTCGGGTGAGGACAGGCCGGCGAACCCCGCACCGGCCATGCAGTCCGACCAGGCCACGCGTGCGTCGGCCACCGCTGCGTCGTCGTCCACCCGGGCTTCGATGTCCGCGGAGGCCTCGAGCCAGTGCTCGAGCGTCGGGTCGTCGAGCAGCGACCGCGGCATCGCGGGGCCGACGCAGCCGTCCTCGGGGTCGTCGGGCTCGCCCTGGAGAGCCGCGTCCCATGCCTCGCGCTCGGCCGACGAGAGGGCGGCATACGCCGTGGCGTTGAGATCGGGCGGCGCTGTCTCGGTGGTGATGGCCGATCCGTCGGCGATGCCGTAGCCGTGCTCGGTCGCCCATGCGAGCGTGCCCGCGCCTTCGGGTGACTCGCTGAGCTGCGCCTGCCAGAGGCTGTCGGCATCCGGGGTGTAGTCGAAGCCCTGCGCCTTCATGCAGGCGGCGACCTCGTCGGCCGCAGCGACCTTGCCCGCCTGCTCCCGCTCGAACTGGAGCAGTTGATAGTCGGCCAGGTACGCGGACAGTGGCCCCGCGGCCTCGGTCTCGCCGCCCGACGAGCCGGTGCAGCCCGCCGTCAGGGCGGCCAGCATCGCGCCGACGACCGCGCCCCTGCACCGCACGTCGGCCACGGTAGCGAGAGCACCCCTCGGCCGGTAGCACCACGATCGGACGACAACGAAACGGCCCCGCTACTCGTCCGGCCTCGGCGCGGGCAGGTGACGGCAGGTGCGAGGATGGCGGCGCCCCCATAGCCCAACCGGCAGAGGCAGCCGGCTTAAAACCGGCACAGTGCGGGTTCGAGCCCCGCTGGGGGCACGCGGCGGATGCGGCGTCACGAGGGAGACGACGAGGCAGGCGGCGCGTCGTCTTCGACCTTGCCTCCTTCGAGCTTGCGCTTGCGCTCACGCAGCTGCCGCACCCTTGACGGGTCACTTGTTTTTTGCAAGTCTGGGCCGCGTCCGGGGGGACGACCTACAGGGGAGTTCACGATGACCGCGATGTTCGTCAACCTGCCGGTGACCGACCTCGAGCGTGCGAAGGCCTTCTACACGGCGATCGGGTTCCGCATCAATCCGCTCTTCACGGACCACAACGCCGCGTGCGTGGTGGTCGAGGACGACCACAGCTACTTCATGATCCTCACCCGCGAGTTCTTCCAGACGTTCAGCGACCTGCCGATCGGCGACCCGGCGACGTCCGTCTGCGCGGCGACCGCGATCTTCCTCGACAGCCGCGACGCGGTGGACACAGCGGTCGCCCATGGCCTCGCTGCCGGCGGCTCGGAGGCGCACCCCGCCACCGACCTGGGTTTCATGTACCAGCGCCAGCTCACCGACCCCGACGGCAACATCCTCGAGTTCGGCTACATGGACCCCGTCGCCGCCGAGCAAGGCCCCGAGGCCTTCGCGAGCCAGCAGGCCTGAGGTCGATGGCCGTACGCGACTACGGGCAGTACTGCGGGGTCACACGGGCGCTGGAACTCGTCGGCGAACGCTGGGCCCTGCTGATCATCCGCGACCTGCTCGTCGGGCCGCGCCGCTACGGAGAGCTCGCCGCGGGGCTGCCGCGCATCCCGAGCAACATCCTGGCGGCGCGGCTCAAGGAGCTGCAGGCGGCCGGCGTCATCCGCCGGGTGCCGCACTCGCGCGTCGTCGTGTACGACCTGACGGCCTACGGGCGTGAGCTCGAGCCGGTGGTGCTCGCGCTCGGCGCTTGGGGCTTCAAGGCGATGGGCGACCCGCGCGACGAGCAGATCGTCACCCCCGACTCGATGACGATGGCCCTGCGCACCGCCTTCCGGCCGAGCGTCGCAGCGACGTTGCCGGCGACGGCCTACGGTGCACGGTTCGGCGCCGCTGAGCTGGTGGTCCGGGTCGACGGTCCCGTCCTCGACGTGACGCGGGGCCAGGCGCCGGTCGACCTCGCGTTCGCCGCAGGCGCGGGGATTCGTCGGCTCATCTCCGGCGAGCTGGCGCCGCAGGCGGCGCTCGCCACCGGTGTCGTCCAGGTGCTGGGCGGCGACGCGCAGCTGCTCGGCCGCTTCGCGAGCACCTTCCACCTCGCGGCCTGAGCCGTCCGGGCGCCCGCACGGCCCGCACGCCCGCCGTCGGTCCAGGCACCCCCCCACCGTCGGTCCAGCCACCCCGCACCGTCGGTCCAGCCACTCGGTCCAGCCACCCCCCGCCGAGCGCAGCATTCATCACCGAGACCGGGGGTTTCGACCGCCGAAACGAACGGTCTCGGCGACGAGTTCTGCGCTCGGCGACGAGTTCTGCGCTCGACGAGGAAGGGTGTGCTCGACGAGGAAGGGTGCGCTCGATGAGGAAGGGTGTGCTCGACGAGGAAGGGTGTGCTCGACGAGGAAGGTGCGCTCGCCCTAGGGGGCCGACGAGGGCGGGGGCGGGTCGTCGCCCTCGTCGTTCTTCTCGTCGAGCTTGCGCTCGCGCTCACGTAGCTGCTGCTCCCAGTCCCGCAGCATCTGCTCGTGCTGGGCGTCCGACTTACGGATCGACGCCAGGAACTCCGGGTCGTCGTCCGGGGCGCTGCGCCGAGGCCGCTCGTACTCGGGGTAGCCCGCCGTCCGGGTCGAGGGCCACGGAACGTTGCGGCGGGCGCTCGTCGCGTTCGGCCGGCCGGCGATCAGGTACACGATCGGGCCCGCGATCGGCACCAGGATGATGAGCAGCAGCCACCCGACCTTCGGCAGGTTGCGCAGGCGGCCCTCGTCGGCCTGGATGCAGTCGATCAGGGCGTAGACGAGCAGGACGAACCAGATGATCATCGGCAGCGCGCGCAACATCCGCAGGACCCCCTCGAGTCATTGTGCGCCTGCACCGTAGCCGAACGTGGGCCCGCCCGGAGGCAGTCGTTGCAGGCCGCGGTCGACGAGGTCGAGGTTCCCGCCGGCGCGTCGGTGTCGATCGGCGGTGTGGCCGCCCAGCAGCAGGACGCGTTCACCGACCTCGGCCCCGCGCTGCTGGTCGCCACCGCGCTCGCCGAACCCGGCAGTTTGTGCCGAGCCCGGCAGTTCTACCTGCCG
>JAEXPS010000002.1 GCA_023438885.1 Actinomycetes bacterium | reverse complement strand
CCCCGGGGGGGCCGGGGGCCCCCGGGGGGCGGGGGGGCCACGTTCCCGGTGCACGACCCCGGCACCGCCGAGGTGCTCTTCGACGTCGCGGACGCCACCAGCGAGGACGCCCTCGCCGCGCTCACCGCGGCCGACGAGGCGTTCGACGAGTACCGCACCACCGCCCCCTACGTCCGGTCGGAGCTGCTGCGCGCCGTCTTCGAGTCGATCACCGCGCGTACCGACGACATCGCCGCCCTCGTCACCGCCGAGGGCGGCAAGCCCCTGGCCGAGGCCCGGGCCGAGGTCACCTACGCCGCCGACTACGTGCGCTGGTTCTCCGGCGAGGCGCTGCGCCTGGACGGCCTGGCCCGACGCGCGCCCGCCGGCACCCACCACCAGCTGGTGCTGCGCCGGCCGGTCGGCCCGGCGCTCCTGATCACCCCGTGGAACTTCCCCATCGCGATGATCGCCCGCAAGGTCGCGCCGGCCCTCGCGGCCGGGTGCACCGCGGTGGTCAAGCCCGCCAGGCTCACGCCGCTGACCACGGCGTTCGTCGCCGAGATCATCCGGGAGGAGCTGGAGTCCCGCGGCCTGCCGACCGGTGCGATCAATGTCGTTCCCTCGTCGTCCGCCCGCTCGATCTCCGAGCCGCTGCTGGCCGACCCGCGCCTGCGCAAGCTGAGCTTCACCGGCTCCACTGAGGTGGGCCGCTCCCTCCTGGCCGGTGCCGCGCAGAACATCCTGCGCACCTCGATGGAGCTCGGCGGCAACGCGCCGTTCCTCGTCTTCGACGACGCGGACGTCGAGGCAGCGGTCACCGGGGCCGTGGCCGCCAAGATGCGCAACGCCGGCCAGACCTGCGTGGCTGCGAACCGGTTCCTGGTGCAGTCCAGGGTCGCGCCGGAGTTCACCGAGCGGCTGACCGAGGCGTTCGCCGCGCTGGTCGTCGGGCACGGCACCGAACCGGGGGTGACGGTGGGTCCCCTGATCGAGCCGGAGGCGGTCGACCACGTCGCTGGCCTGGTGACCGAGGCCGCCGACGCCGGGGCACGGGTGCGCATCGGCGGCGAGCGACCGGCCGGAGCGGGGTGGTTCTACGCCCCCACGGTCCTGGACCGGGTGACCCCCGACATGCGGCTGGTGACCGAGGAGATCTTCGGCCCCGTGGCGCCGGTGGTGACGTTCGACTCGGAGGACGAGGGGATCGCGCTGGCGAACTCCACGCCGTTCGGGCTCGTGGCGTACGCGTACACCAGCGACCTCTCCCGTGGCCTGCGCCTGGCTGAGGGCATCGAGACCGGGATGCTCGGCCTCAACCGCGGCATGGTGTCCGACGCCACCGCGCCGTTCGGCGGCGTCAAGAGCTCCGGGCTCGGGCGTGAGGGCGGCGATCAGGGCATCGAGGAGTACCTCGACACGGTGTACGTCGCGGTCTGACCGGCCCGCGGGCGCGGGCCCCGGGCGCCGAGCGGCTGTGCGAGGCTTCGGCCGTGCGCGCCCGACGAACGACGACGCCCGCCGTCGCCGCGGCCGTCCGGCAGGCGGTGTCCGTGTCCGTCGCGACCGGGCTGTACGGGATCTCGTTCGGTGCGCTGGCCGTCGTGGCGGGGCTGTCGCTGCCGCAGACGATGGCGCTGTCGCTGCTCATGTTCTCCGGCGGCTCGCAGTTCGCCTTCATCGGCGTGGTCGGCGCCGGAGGCGCCGCAGGCGCCGCTGTCGCCACCGCCTCGCTGCTCGGCGTGCGCAACGCCCTGTACGGGCCGCAGGTGGCACCTCTCGCCGGCGTCAGCGGCCCCCGCAAGCTCCTCGCGGCGCACCTGACGATCGACGAGTCCACGGCCGTCGCCACCGCGCAGAGCGACCCCGTGGCGGCACGGACCGGGTTCTGGTGGACGGGCGTCGGCGTCTTCGCGCTGTGGAACGCGTTCACCCTCGTCGGCGCCCTGCTCGGCGACGCCGCTGGTGACCCGCGGCGGTTCGGCCTGGACGCCGCCGCAGCGGCCGCCTTCCTCGGGCTCGTCTGGCCGCGGCTGTCCGGCCCCCACGCGCGCACTGCCCGCGTGGTCGCGGCCGCCGCCGTCCTCGTCGCGCTGGCGACCACCCCGTTCCTCCCGACCGGTGTCCCGGTGCTGCTGGCGGCGCTCGCCGCGATCCTCGTCGGCCTGGTCGTCAACGACCCGCAGGAGGCGACGTGAGCGGGGCGGTGTTGTGGGTGGCGATCGTCGCGGCCGGGCTGGTCGTCGCCGCGATCAAGCTCGTCGGGCACCTGCTGCCCGAGCACTGGCTCGCCGAGCCGAAGGTGGCACGGATCGCCGCCCTCGTCACCGTGGCGCTGCTCTCGGCCCTCGTCGCCGTGCAGGCCGCCACCGACGGCGGCCGCCTCGTCGTCGACTCGAGGCTCGCCGGCCTGGCCGCGGCGGTCGCCCTCGCCCTACGGGCGTCGTTCATCGTCGTGGTCCTGGTGGCCGCCGTGGTCACCGCCGCGCTGCGGTGGGCCGGGCTGCCCTGATCTAGGCTCGCCAAATGCACGCGGATGTCTCGGTGCGCCCCGCCGTCCCGGGCGACGAGACGGCGATCGCCGCCGTCCAGCTCGACGCCTGGCGCGCCTCCTACACCGACACGCTCGGCGAAGGTGCGCTGGCGATGCTCGACGAGGTCGCCGTGGTGGACCGGTGGCGGGCCGCCATCGGCGCCCCGCCCGGTCGGGGCTTTCACGTGCTGGTCGCACTGGCCGGGCCACGGCTGGTCGGCTTCGTCTCCATCGCACCGGTGCCCGCGCCCCCGAACGCAGCGGATCAGACGCCCGGTGGCGTCCTGCTCGCGCTCGAGGTGGCGCCGGACGATCGACGCGCCGGCCACGGTTCACGCCTGCTCGCGGCAGCGGTCGACACCCTGCGCGCCGACGGCGCCGACCAGGTGATCACCTGGGTGGCGCAGGGCGACGACGCGCGGGAGCTGTTCCTCGCCGGGGCCGGCCTGCTGCCCGACGGCGCGGAGCGCGAACTGAGCTCGGGTCCCGGCCCGGACGGCGATCGGGTCGTGCTGACCGAGTACCGCTGGGGCGCGTCGATCTAACGCTGGTCGGTCGAGCGCTGGTCGGTCGAGCGCTGGGAGCGGTGCAGGCGGCTGGCCGTGCGCAGCGCCTCGCGCGCGCGGCGGCGGTCGCCCGCCGCGTCGTAGGCGAACGCCAGCCGGTACCACGCGCGCCACTCCTCGGGCGCAGCCTGGACGGCCTCCTTCGCCGGAGCGAACCGCTCACGTGCCGCCTGGCGGTCGACGCGGCCGCCCGGCGAGCGGGGCAGGTCGTCGGCGGGCAGAGCGCCCTCGTCGGCAAGCGTGTCCGCCATCCTGCGCACGTCCATCGCCAGCAGCCACTCGCGGACCACCAGGCCGATCACCAGCAGCGGCAGCAGGATCATCGCGACGCCGATGCCGATGCCCACGCCGCGGCCGGTGTCGATCAGCTGCACGGCCCGCACCACCACGAGCCCGACGTAGATCGCGAGCAGACCCGTGACGAGCACGGCTCCGATCAGCCCGGTGTGGTCGCGCCGCGGCGCCGGGACGGGATCGCTCACGGCCGGTCCAGCTCGAGCAAGGCGTCCAGACCCAGCGTCAGGCCCGGGCGCGCGACGACCCGCCGCACGGCAAGCAGCACGCCGGGCATGAAGGACACCCGGTCGAACGAGTCGTGCCGAATCGTCAGCAGCTCACCGGGGTTGCCCAACAGCACCTCCTGATGGGCGACGAGCCCGCGCAGCCGCACGGCGTGCACGTGAACACCGTCGACCTCGGCACCACGGGCGCCGTCGAGGGAAGTCGTCGTCGCGTCCGGAACCGGGCCGTGGCCGGCGGCGGCACGCGCGGCGGCGATCGCACGGGCGGCCGCCCGCGAGGTCCCGGACGGCGCGTCGGCCTTGTCGGGGTGGTGCAGCTCGATCACCTCGGCCGACTCGAACCAGCGCGCCGCCTGCGCCGCGAACGACTGCGCCAGCACCGCGCCCAGCGCGAAGTTCGGAGCGATCACCACGCCGACACCCGGTGCGCGGACCAGGTGGTCACGGACGCGGGCGTAGGCCTCGTCCGTCCACCCGGTGGTGCCGACCACGGCGTGGATGCCGCGGTCGATCAGGGCGTGGACGTTCGCTTCCGTGACGGCCGGGATCGTGAAGTCGACGGCCACCTGCGCGCCGGCATCGGTGACCCGGCGCAGGTCGCCGTCGGCGTCGATCGTCGCGACCAGCTCGAGGCCCGGAGCCGCCTGCACGGCGCTGACCACGGTCGAGCCCATCCGCCCGGCCGCACCGAGTACCGCCACCCGCAGGTCGTCCGCCACGTCGGCCACCCTACCGGCGGGCTCGGCGCCCCAGCAGGAACGCCCGCGTGCTCGCCGTCGCCTCCTGGCGCCCGTCCGCCCAGTGGGCCGGTGAACTGCTCGGTCCCGCGCGCATGCCGCCGGCCGCTAGCCTCCCGGGGTGACTTCAGCGCCCGACGAGCCCACCGCACCGCCCACCGCACCGAACCTGAAGCTTCTAGGGCTGGCGGCGATCCCGCTCGCCCTCGGCGTGATCCTCGCGCTGTCGCTCGCCATCCGGGTGGCGACCACGTCCGACGACGACGACGCACCGCCTCCGGCGACACCGACGTCGACCTCGTCGGCCACGGCGCCCACGACCCCGAGCCCCACGCCACAGGCGACCCCGGCCGCCTCGCCGCCACCGGCAGCCGAAGGCGACCTGCCGTCCGGCTGGGATGGCCCCGACGACGGGCCGATCACTCCGGACGCCGAGCTGCCGCAGGGCGACGTCGACGCCCTTCTGCGCGTCACGGCCACCGGCGAGGCCGCCGCGTCCGCCTGCACCGCCGACGAGGTCACCTACGAGCTCGCGGGCTTCGACGCCGCCGCCGGCCACCGGTTCGCCACGCTCCTGGTGCGCAACTCCTCGGCCCGGGAGTGCACCGTCTCCGGCTACCTCGGCATCGGAGGGCGCGGCGAATGGGGCCACGCGTTCGAGCTCGAGGCCGAGCAGGGACCGGTCAACGGCGAGGGCGAGGAGGCGTCGACGGTGAGGCTCGCACCAGGCGAGGCCGCCCAGGCGTGGCTGGAGTGGACCGGCGGGCTCGCCGGCGCACAGCAGGAGCACCTGTCGTCGTTCGCGCTGCAGCTGGCGGCCGGGCAGCCGGCGGCGATGGTCGCCGCGGCCGGGCCGGGCGGCACACCGCTGGACGTGGGCATGTTCTCCACGGTGCGGATCGGCCCGCTCCGTCCGTTCGGTGCCTGAACCACACGGGACCGCGACGTCCCGGGTCGGCTAGTCGCCGAAGGGGCCCACCCGCACCACGGACCGCGGTGCGGCGGCCAGCTCGGCCGCCAGTGTCTGCACGTCGGCCGCGGTCACCGCGCGCACACGCTCCAGCGTCTCGTCGAGCGAGAGCAGCTCGCCGTGCACCAGCTCCGCGCGGCCCAGGCGGGTCATCCGCGAGCCGGAGTCCTCGAGGCCCAGCACCAGCGAGCCGGACAGCTGGCCGACCGCACGCTCGAGCTCGGCCGCCTGGATGCCCGAGTCCGCGAGCTTCTCCAGCTCGGTCACCAGCAGCGCCGTCACCTCGTCGACCTTCGCCGGTGTGCACCCGGCGTACAGCCCGAACACACCGGTGTCGGCGTGGCCGGACGAGAACGAGTACGTCGAGTACGCCAGCCCGCGCCGCTCCCGGATCTCCTGGAAGAGCCGTGAGCTCATCCCGCCGCCCAGCACCGTGTTGAGCACGGACAGGCTGAACCGGCGTGGATCCGTCGAGGACAGGGCGACCCCGCCGACGATGACGTTCGCCTGCTCGGTGGGCCGCCGCACCGACTTCTCCACACCGGTGGCGGGAATGCCGGCGGTGCCCACGGGCGCCGCCGAGTCCGCCCTGGCGCGGCGGGCCTTCGGGGCCGCCTCGGCGGGCAGATCCCAGCCGCCCACGACGAGCGCCTCGGCCACCTGCGCGACGAGCGCGTCATGGTCGACGCCACCGGCGGCAGTCACCACCAGCCCGGCGGGCCGGTAGTGCCAGCGGTAGTGCTCCCACACCGCGTCGCGTGGCACGGCGCGGATGGTGGCGGGGGTCCCGCCGATCGGCCGTCCGCACGGGTGGGCGCCCAGCACCGCAGCCGCGAACTCGTCGTGCACCACGTCGCTCGGGTCGTCGTCGTTCATCGCGAGCTCTTCGAGGATCACTCCCCGTTCGGTCTCCAGCTCGTCGCGGTCGAGCCGCGCGGAGGTGACCATGTCTGCGATGACGTCGAGCGCCATCGGCACGTCCTCGTCGAGGACCCGCGCGTAGTAGCAGGTGTCCTCCTTGCCGGTGGCGGCGTTGGCCTCCCCGCCCACGGCGTCGAACGCCTCGGCGATGTCCATCGCGCTCCGCCGCGCCGTGCCCTTGAACAACAGGTGCTCGAGGAAGTGCGTGGCACCGAAGTGCCCGTCGCTCTCGTCACGCGAGCCGACACCCACCCAGGCGCCGACCGTCGCCGAGCGCAGGCCGGGCATGCGCTCGGTGAGCACCCGGACCCCGCCCGGCAGGCCGGTGCGCCGCCCGCGGGCGTCGCC
>JAEXPS010000216.1 GCA_023438885.1 Actinomycetes bacterium | reverse complement strand
GCCGGCGCCGTCGCCGCGTTCGCGCTGCTGGTGCGTGTGCACGTCCGGGTCGACCGCCGAGCGGCGCGCGCCGGGCTCGTCGTGCTCCTCACCGCCCTGGCCCTGACGGCCTGGGTGACGCTGCACGCCTCCGGTATCCACGCGACCATCGCGGGGGTGGCGATCGGCCTGTGCGTGCCGGCCGTCCCGCGCGATGGGCGCACCTCACCGGCCGGCCGGCTGGAGGAGGCCGTGCGGCCGTGGTCGGCGACGGTCGCGGCACCGGTCTTCGCGTTCTTCGCGGCGGGCGTCAGCCTGTCCGGCATCGGCAGCGACGTCCCCGGGGCGGCACCGGTCGCGTGGGGGGTGCTGCTCGGGCTCGTCGTCGGCAAGCCGCTCGGAGTGCTGGGGACCGTCGCCCTGCTGACGAGGTTCACGCGGATGCGGCTTCCAGGCGGCCTGGGGGTCCGGGACCTGCTCGGGGTCGGCCTGCTGACGGGGGTCGGCTTCACGGTGTCGCTGCTGGTCGCGGAGCTGGCGTTCGACGAGGTCGCGCTCCAGGACGCCGCGACCCTCGCGGTGTTCGCGGGGTCGCTCGTCGCGGCAGCGGGTGCTGCTGCCGTGCTGCGCGCGCAGTCGCGGCGTGAGCCGTGGGTTCGTCGGCCGGCTGGGCTGCGGCGCAACCGGGTACGGGCCTAGTCCCCGAGGCCGACGCCCACCTGGCGCGCCGCGGTGATCCACTGGTGGGCGGCGGGCACCAGCTTGACCTTGCCCGCGACCGCGCCGAGCGGCACCGCCGCGGTGCCCTCGCCGCGCGCCGCGACCATGACCCCGAACTCGCCGCGCGCGACGAGGTCGGCGGCGGCCGCGCCGAGCCGCGTGGCCAGGAGGCGGTCGGCGGCGCAGGGCGTGCCGCCTCGCTGCACGTAGCCGAGGATCGTCACCCGCGACTCCAAACCGGTGGCGGCCTCGAGCTCGCGCGCCAGCTTGAAGGTGTGCTCGCGCTGGGCGTCCTCGACGTGGGCGAGATGGGCTGCCGCGGCGCGCTTGGCCTCCGACGACTTCGCGGACTGCTCCAGCAGCAGCGCCGCCTCGAAGTCGGCGGAGTCGTCGACGTCGCGGGCGCCCTCGGCCACGGCCACCACCGAGAAGTTGGAGCCGCGCTCCAGGCGGGTGCGGATGGTCGCGGCCACCGAGTCCACGGTGTAGGGGATCTCGGGGATCAGCACGATGTCGGCACCGCCGGCCAGCCCGGCTCCGAGCGTCAGCCAGCCGGCCCGGTGCCCCATGATCTCGGTGAGGATGATCCGGTGGTGGCTGTGGGCGGTGGAGTGCACGCGGTCGATCGCGTCGGTGGCGATCTCCATCGCGGTGGCGAAGCCGAACGTGGTGTCCGTCATCGCGATGTCGTTGTCGATGGTCTTGGGCAGGTGCAGCACGTTGAGACCCGCAGCGACCAGCTTCATCGCGTTCTTCGCGGTGCCGCCGCCGCCCAGCATGATCAGCCCGTCGAGGCCGTTGCGCTCGTAGTTCTCCACGACGGTCGGCACCATGTCCCGCGGCTCGCCGTCGACCATGTACTTGTTCACCTTGTCGCGGCTGGTGCCGAGGATGGTGCCGCCGACGGTGAGGATCCCGGAGAGCGCCTTGCCGTCCAGGGGGATGGACCGGTCCTCGACCAGGCCGGTGACGCCGTCCCGGAAGCCGATCAGCTCGATGCCGTAGTGCCCGATCGCCGTCTTGCCGAAGCCGCGGATCGCGGCGTTGAGGCCCGGGCTGTCGCCGCCCGCGGTGAGGATGCCGACCTTCTTGACCTTCGCCTTGCCGGGCATGGCGCCGCCTCCTGTCGTGACGCGTCTAGTGTCGTCAGTCCTGGTGGGAGGGCACAAGCGAGGCCCCGGCCCGTCCGCACGCCGGACCCCGGATGTCCCGGTGGCCCGACCGGGCTAGCGTCCTGTCACCAGCGCCGGAAGGGAGTCGCGATGACGCCTCGCTCCTCCGTGGCCATGCCCTCCACGCCGCTGCCGCAGGTGGCGGCCCCCGCGGGCGGCGAGCTGCTCGGTACCTGGGTCCTGGAAACCACTGCCGAGCTGCGCGTGCTGCGCGCCGGCGTGCACCAGGTGGTGCACGGGCCGCGCAGCGTCAGCGGCCCCGTGGCACTCGTCGCCTCCGAGCTGGCGACGAACGCCCTGCGGCACGGGACTCCGCCGGCCACGGTCACCCTGCGGCACGGGGTCGCCACCTACGTGCTCGACGTCGCGGACGGCGCCGTGGACGCCGTTCCGGTCCTGGCCGCCCGGCGCCCGCTCGGCGAGGGCGGGTTCGGGCTGTACGTCGTCGGGCGGTTGGCCGACGAGGTCGGTTGGTACCTCGCCGACGGGCGCAAGCACGTCTGGGCGGCGCTGGCCCGTTGACGGCCTAACCCGGCTCGACGGCCAGCAGCTCTCCGGGCGAGCAGCCCAGGGCGTCGCACACCGCGGTCAGGGTGCTGAACCTGATGGCGCGGGCGTGACCGTTCTTGAGGATCGAGAGGTTGACAGGGCTGACACCGGTGCGCGCGGCCAGCTCGACGAGCGTCATCCCGCGCTGCGCGAGCAGGGCGTCCAGGCGGCAGACGATCCGATGCTCGTCGGCCGGCACGCCTAGACCAGCCCGCGCACGTCGTCGGTCATCCGTTCCCCGATCTGGAACGCGGCCGCCAGCGCAAGCACGAGCACGCCGACGAGGATCGGTGTGAGGGCGAACGAGGGAGTCGCCATGAACCGTGGGCCGGCAAGTCCGGTCCGCTCGAGAACCAGGAAACCTGCGACCTGCGGGAGCAACGGGGCCACGGCCCCGACTCCGGCGATGATGGCGGCAAGCGCCACGAGCCTGCGCGAGTTGCCCGGAGCGAACGGCCTGCCGCCGGCGATCGAGTCCAGGACGGGCCGCAGCACCAGTGCCGCGGCGAGGACGCCGAGCCCGCCGACGAGCCAGTCACCCCGGGACAGCAGCTGCTCGAGCCGGGTCGAGTCCCACGCGACGAGGGTCAGCCGCGAGTCGGGCGACGGCGTCCCGAAGGTGCTGCCGGCTGGGCGCGCGCCGGCCAGCCATCCGCTGGGGACCGTGACGCCCGGAAGGTCGACGGCAACGTCGGCCCATCCGTCGCTCAGCGGCTCGTTGTCGGCCACCGTGACCGGGACCTTCACGTACGCAGGGGCCTGCGTCATCGCGTTGACGGCGTAGGCCGTCCCGAAGATCCCCGCCGCGACGCCGAGCAGTACGACGACCAGGCGGAGGTTCTGCACCCACCTCATGGCGCTCAACGTATCGATACTCGTTATGCCCGGGAAGACCTCCGCGGAATCGGGGTAACAGAGCCGCGCGTGGAGCGGTTCTGTTACCCCGGTGCGCTCGGAGCGCCCAGACCCACGACCGAGAGTGCGCCGCCGGCTCGGCGTCAGCTGGGCACCACCACGGCCCACGGGACCGTCCAGCCGGCGACGCGGAAGCCGCCGTCCACCCACTCGGCGCGCGCCAGGCGCACCACCTGGCCGGACGCCGGCTCGTACAGCCGCACACCCTGCTCGTCGTGCCCCACCGCGAGGACCACGTGCCGGGGCAGCGACGCGGAGCCGACGAACATCGGTGCCGTCCCACCCGCCGCGACGGTGCGGACCACGGCGTCGAAGGCCGCCGCCCGGGAGTCGCGTGAGTCCGGGTCGACGTACCGCGCCCGGTGCCGGCGGCCGGTGATCCGGGTCATCTCGTTCGCGGCGCCCCACGGCGGCGTGCCGAACCGGTGCGGCCACGGCGGCTGGAGCCCGGTGGGGCCCAGCACCGCATTCGTGCGGTCTTTGACCGTGCGCTCGGCGGCGGCGAAGCGCGACTCGAGCGGCTCCTCGCTGGCGGCGCCGGTGCGCTCGTCGTACCCGTGCAGCACCCAGCCCGCATAGTCGGCGTCCGCGAGCATCCGCGCGACGAGCAACGAGGCGGAGCCGCACGTCGTCGGGCTCGCCTGGCGCAGGTGGAACCGGAGCGGGTCCAGGTCCGCCTCACGCGGCGCGGCGGCCACGACGACCGGCACGGGGACCGCAGGCCACGCACCCTGCCGCCGGCCTTGCCAGGCCCACACCCGCCGCACCAGACCCACGGCGCCACCGTAACGACGCGCCGGGATGGTGGACCAGCGCCCGCGCCGCGATAGGAAAGGTGCCGTGAGCGGCAAGACCATCGTCATCACCGGAGCCAGCGACGGCATCGGAGCGGCAGCGGCGCGGGCGCTCGCGGCGCGGGGGCACGAGGTCGTCGTCGTCGGGCGCGACCCGCAGAAGGCGCGAGCGGTGGCCGACGAGATCGGCGCCGAGCACCACGTGGCCGACTTCGCCCGGCTCGACGAGGTCCGCTCCCTCGCCGAGGCACTCCTCGCGTTGCACCCGCGCATCGACGTGCTGGCGAACAACGCCGGCGGCGTCTTCGGCACACGTCAGCTCACCGTCGACGGCCACGAGCGCACGTTCCAGGTGAACCACCTGGCGCCGTTCCTGCTGACCGGCTTGCTGCTGGGCAGGCTCGTGGAGTCGTCGGCCAGCGTGATCGCCACCAGCAGCCTGGCGTCGCGGCCCGCGACGTTGAACCTCGACGATCCCGACCTCGAACGAGGCTTCGAGTCCTTCCGCGCGTACGGGCAGAGCAAGCTCGCGAACATCCTGGTCACGCGCGAGCTGCACCGGCGGTACCACGCCGACGGTGTCTCGTCGGCCGCGTTCCACCCGGGCGTGGTGGCGTCGAACTTCGGGGCGACGTCCGACGTGCTGTGGGGCCGGTTCTACGGCACCCGGCTGGCGCGGCGGATCTTCACGCCGGTGGAGCGCGGGGCCGACCAGCTGGTGTGGCTCGCCGACGGCACCGCGGGACGCGACTGGGTGTCCGGCCAGTACTGGGTCCGCCGGCACCCCGGCCGCACCAGCCCGCTCGCCGACGACCCGGAGCTGGCCCGCCGCCTCTGGGAGGTCAGCGGCGAGATGGTGGGCCTGCCGGGCTAGGCGGTGACGGCCACGACCGGCGCGTCGGCAAGCCGCCGCTCGCCGCGCACCAGCAGCCAGCCGATCATCCACACCTCGCCGACGGTGGCGGGCAGGGCGAGGACATCGGCGAGCGCGGTGGCGTTCGGCACGAGCGCCAGCAGGAAGCCGCTGGCCACGTAGAGCGCGCCGCCGACGACGAGGACGAGGCCGAAGGCGCGCGGCCCCCAGCCGGCGCGCAGCACCAGCAATCCCATCGGGATCAGCCACAGGCCGAAGAACAGCGTGCCGGCGTCCCAGAAGTTGCCGCTCGTGAGGATCGCCGCCTGGACGGTGCCTTCCGCGCCCGGCCCGGGGTCGAGGGCGACCTCGAGCGCCGTCGCCAGCGCGGCCGAGCTGCCGAGGATCGCCACCGCGTTGACCAGCCCGAACGCGGCGAGCGACCCCGCAAGGAACGAGTCGACCGGCCGGAAGAGCCGGTAGAAGCCGAGCGCCGTGAGCGCCTGGGTCAGCACGACGACGAGCTCGAGCACCAGGACCACGCGGGCCACGGGCTCGTTCGCCGCGAGGTTCGCGGGGGAACCGGCCGGGTCGCTCGCGTCGAAGACGCCAGGCGCGAGTGCGACGTGTCCCACCGCCCCGGCGACGGCCATGGCCAGGTAGGCCAGCCCGGTGGCGCGGGCGGTGTCGATGGGTGCGGGCATGGCGTGGTCCTCTCGGGGCGGGCTCAGACTTACGGCGTAAGGGAAACATACAATGTAAGGAGCCACAAGGGCCCGACGACGCAGGAGGCCGCCATGCCGACGCAACGGGTGGACATCGGGCCGTCCGGTGGCCGTAAGGCCACCCGTTCCGGGCCGCTCAGCCGCGACGTGGTGCTCGCGGCGGCACTGCGGCTGGCCGACGCCGAGGGGCTGGGCGCCGTGACGATGCGCCGCGTCGGCGCCGAGCTCGGTGTCGAGGCGATGTCCCTGTACCACCACCTTCCCGGCAAGGACGGGCTGATGGACGGGCTGGTGGACACCGTGCTGGCCGAGATCGGGGACGAGGTCGCTCGCCGGGCTCCCGCCCTGACCGCCGACTGGCGCACCGACCTGCGCAGCCGCTCGCTGGCCGCCCGCGCGGTGATGCTGCGCCACCCCTGGGCGCCCGGGCTGCTGGCCTCACGGCCGGCGGTGCCGCCCGGCCTGTACTCCACCTTCGAGGACGTGCTCGCGACCCTGGTGCGCGGCGGCTTCACGTACCACCTGGCGCACCGCGCGCTGCACTCGCTCGGCAGCATGGTGCTGGGCTTCGCGCCCGAGGTCTTCAGCCCCGGCGGGGCGATGGACGACGAGGCGGCCGAGGCGGACATGGCGGCGATGGCGCAGGCCCCGCCCCACCTGATCGCGATGGTGGACTCCGAGCTGCACGCCGCTACAGAGCCGATGCTCAACTGGTGCGACGGCCAGGTCGAGTTCGAGTTCACCCTCGACCTGCTGCTCGACGGCCTCGAGCGCGCCCGCCTGGCGGCCGCCGCCGCTGCCGCCCCAGCCGAGAGTGGAGCGAGCCTCCCGCGACACGCCAACGGGTGAGCCGGCTTCGCTCCACGTGCCCGGGGTGGGGGTCAGTCGGCGGGCGGGGGCTCCAGGGGCCACTCGCCGCGGTGCGGGCGGAAGGCCTCCACCACCGCGGCGATGTCGCGGCGCCCGCCGGCGCCTGCGGCCGTGGCGTACGCACTGGCCAGGGCGTCGACGAGCTCGGTCGGCACGCCCGCCGACTGGGCATCCGCCGCGATCAGCGCCAGGTCCTTGCGCAGCCCGGCCAGCTCGAACTGCGGGTCGAAGTCGCCGGAGAGCATCGCCGCGCCCTTGATGTGCGCGTAGGGGCTGTCGGGCTGCCCGCCGTCGATCGCGTCGAGGAACAGCTGCGGGTCCAGCCCCCAGGCCTGCGCCAGCGCCACCGACTGGCCCACCCCGGCCGTCAGCGTCGCGATCCAGGCGTTGCAGACCAGCTTGAGCCGGGAGGCGGGCCCGGGTTCGTCCGACACCCAGACGGTGCGCGCCGCGATCGCGTCCAGGACGGGCACGACGAGCGGGCGCACCTCCAGCGCGGCACCGGCGAGCACCACGAGCTTGCCGGCGAGCGCCGGCTTGCGCGTGCCCAGCACGGGGGCGTCCACGAAGGCCACGCCGTGCTCGTCGGCCAGTGCGGCGAGCCGCAGAGCCCCGGCGGCGCCGACCGTCGAGGACTGCACCCAGACGGCGCCGGGCGCCATGGCCGGCAGGGCCTCGGCCATGACGGCGGCGTCCGCGTCGGCGTCGAAGAGCGCGGTGACGACGACGTCGGCACCCTTCACGGCGGCGGCGGGGTCGTCGGCCACGGTGGCGCCCAACGGGGCGAGCGGCTCCGCCTTGGCGCGGGTGCGGTTCCAGACCGTGGTCTCCATGCCGGCGCGCAGCAGGCTGACGGCCATGCCGTAGCCGATGGCGCCGGTGCCGAGGACGGTCACGCGCGGCGAGTCATCCATGTGCACAGACTCACCCCGCGCGCCGGGAACCGCTCGCGGAGCGCCTACCCGCGCGGCACCCAGTTGAACTCGGCGGGATCGGGCCCCGTGCGCTGGTCGCGGTTGAGGGCGTCGATCGCCGCCATGTCCTCGTCGGTCAAGGTGAACCCGAAGACGTCGGCGTTCTCCACCAGGCGCTCGCTGCGGATGGACTTCGGGAACACCACGTCGCCGCGCTGCAGGTGCCAGCGGATCGCGGCCTGTGCCGGCGACACCCCGTGTGCCGCGCCGATCCGCGCCAGCACCGGGTCGTCGAGCACGATGCCGCTGCCCAGAGGCGACCACGCCTCGGTGACGATGCCGTGGTCGGCGTTGTAGGCGCGCAGCCGGCCCTGCGTCAGGTACGGGTGGATCTCGATCTGGTTGACCGCCGGCACCACGTCCGACTCGGCCATCAGCCGCTCCAGGTGGGGCTCCAGGAAGTTCGAGACGCCGATCGCCCGCGCACGGCCCGACTCGTAGATGTCCTCGAGCGCGTGCCACGTCTCGACGAAGTCGCCGACCGCCGGCAGCGGCCAGTGGATGAGGAACAGGTCCACGTAGTCGCTGCGCAGCGCCTCGAGCGTGCGGTCGAAGGACTCGCGGGCGGCTGCCGGGTCGTGCCGGTTGTTGTTGAGCTTGGAGGTGATGAACACCTCGTCGCGGGGCAGGCCGGAGGCCTCGACGGCCGCTCCGACGCCGGCCTCGTTGCCGTACATCTGGGCGGTGTCGAGGTGGCGGTAGCCGAGCTCGAGCGCCGTGGCGACCACCGCCTGCGTCAGGTCGGGGTCCACCTGCCACAGGCCCAGCCCCAGCTGCGGGATCTGGACCCCGTTGTTGAGGGGCAGCGAGGGAACGGGAAGCATGGCCTGAACCTCTCTGTGGGGCGTCACGCGCTGCGGGCGGGCCGCAGCATCTCGTAGACGAACGGGCCGCCTGGCGCCAGCGGCACCGGCTCGGCGATGCACTCGTACCCGAGCCGTTCGTAGTAGCGGACGTTGTCCATCGTGTTGGTCTCCAGGTACGACGACTCACCCGCCTCGTCGACGAGCGCGATCGCCGTCCGCAGCAGCAGACCACCGCGTCCACCGTGCTGCATGTCGGGACGGGTGCCGAGGGCCTGGAAGTACCAGCACTGCGGGGGCACGGCGGGTGCGGTCAGCTGCGCGAAGCGCATGAGGGCGGCGCTGTGCTCCCGAGCCCGCAACGCGAGGGCCGCCACGCGCAGGCCCGAGCGGGCCCAGCGGGCGGGTGTCATGGGGTAGTGACCCGCAGGGTAGAAGGCGAGGACCGCGGTGATGACGCCGCCGATCGACGTGGCAAGCGCCTGCCCGTGGCGCACGGTGTCCGCCAGGGTGAGTCGGTAGAGCGCGGACAGCTCTCCGACGCGCCGTCCGTCGTCGGGCATCAGGTGCCGAAAGCCCGGGTCGTCTGCGAGCGCGGTCCCCAGCACCCGCGCGGCGGCGGGGATGTCGGCCCGGCCGAGGGTGACCACGTCGTCCTGCGGGGTGACGCGTTCGCGCCGCTCGGAGGCCATGGACAAATCCTGACGTGCCTCGACGTACGTGGTCCAACCGGCGCGTCCGGTCGGGTGAGTACCGCGCCAGGCAGGAGCCGCCGACCTACCTGCGCATCGGGGACGAAGGTCCCAAATCGCCCGCGTGGGCGAGGGTGGCAGGCTCTCCGTCGGCGGCGCGTGGCAGGCTCGCCGTGCAACCCGGGGATGGAGGATGGCTGGTGCGTACGAGGTCGGCCTGGCGATCGTGGACGGCGGCCGTGGCCCTCGTCGTGCTGCTCACGGGAGGGCTGAGCGCATGCTCGTCGGACCCGCCCGAGCCGGAGCCCGCCGCGGCCGCGCTCGCCACGGCACTGGCTTCCGGGGACTTCGCCGGGGTCGCCCTCGTCGAAGGATCGCCCGGCCCCGCGGACCTCGCAGCGGCGCGCACGGCGGCATTCGAAGGCCTCGGCGAGCGGCAGCCCGCGGTCACGGTCGCGTCCGTGGCCAAGGACCCGGAGGACGACGAGCACGCGACGGCGGTGCTGCACTGGTCCTGGGACCTGGGGGTCGCGACGCCGTGGGAATACGACGTGCGGGCCGACCTCGACCGCGTGGACGGCGAGGACGGCCAGCGGTGGCAGGCGCGCTGGCGCACCGGGCTGCTCGCTCCCGACCTGGTCGACGGCGAGACGCTCGCCATCACCAGGGTGCGTGCCGAGCGGGGCAACATCCTGGGCGGGATGGGCGAGACCCTCGTCGAGCCGCGGCCGGTGTGGCGGGTCGGCGTCGACAAGACGTTCGTCGACGAGACGGGCTGGGACCCGGCGGCGCGGGCGCTCGCCGCCGCGCTGGCGATGGACCCCGAGGCCTACGCGCAGCGCGTCGCAGCCGCCGGGCCCAAGGCGTTCGTCGAGGCGATCGTCGTGCGGGACGGCGACCCGAGCTACGACGTCGCCGCCCTGCGCGCGATCGCCGGCGTCAACACCGTCTCCGACATGCTGCCCCTCGCGCCGACGCGGCAGTTCGCGCGGCCGATCCTGGGGCAGGCCGGTGCGGCGACGGCGGAGATCATCGAGGGCTCCGGCGGGGCCGTCGTCGCAGGCGACGTCACGGGACTCTCGGGGCTCCAGCGGCAGTACGACGAGCAGCTCCGGGGAGCGCCGGGGATGCAGGTGCAGGCCGTGTCCGGCCCGGTGACCCGGGTGCTGTTCAGCGCCGAGCCCGTGGCGGGCACGCCGCTGCAGACCACCCTCGACCCCATGCTCCAGCAGACCGCAGAGGACGTGCTCGCGCGGGTGGGCGGCACGTCGGCGCTGGTCGCCATCCGGCCGTCGACCGGCGACGTGCTGGCGGCAGCGAGCGCCGGCGGGGACGGCCTCTCGGTCGCCACCGTGGGGCAGTACGCCCCGGGGTCGACGTTCAAGGTGGCCTCAGCCCTCGGCCTCCTGCGGGCGGGGCTGACCGCGGACAGCGTCCTGAGCTGCCCGGCGACCGCGACGGTGGACGGCCGGGAGTTCCGGAACTTCCCCGGCTACCCGGTGGGCGCGCTGGGCGAGATCCCGCTGCGCACGGCCTTCGCCAACTCGTGCAACACCGCCTTCATCGGGCAGCGGGACGCTCTCTCGCAGGCGGCACTCGGCGAGGCGGCACGGTCGCTCGGCCTCGACCCCGAGCCGAACCTCGGCTTCCCGGCCTTCCTCGGAGACGGGCCGGCCGACTCGGCCGGCACGGACCACGCCGCCTCGCTGATCGGCCAGGGGCGGGTGCTCGCCTCTCCGCTCGGCATGGCGACGGTGGCGGCCTCGGTCGCGGCGGGGCACACCGTGACGCCGGTGCTGGTGCGGCCGGCCGCGGGTCAGACCACGGCCTCGCCGTCTCCGGCCACGCCGCTCGCCCCGGCGGAGGCGGACGCGCTGCGCGCGCTGATGCGTGGCGTGGTCACCGAGGGTGGCGCGACGTTCCTGCAGGACGTCCCGGCGCCCGAGGTCTTCGCGAAGACCGGCACGGCGCAGTGGGTCAAGGACGGCGAGACGGTCAATCACGCGTGGATGATCGCCATCCACGGCGACCTGGCCGTGGCGGTGTTCGTCGAGCTGGGCGACTACGGCTCGACGACCGCGGGGCCGCTGATGGAGGAGTACCTGCGCGCTGCCGGGTGACGCTCACAGCGTGCGAGGATCGCCGCATGTCGTGGCTGCGCCCGCTGGGTTCGACCGGTCTCGTGGTGTCCGCGGTGTGCCTGGGCGGTGGTCCGCTCGGCAGCATGCCGCGCCTGTTCGGAGAGGACGTCGACGCCGAACGCGGCATCGCCACGGTGCTGGCCGCGCTCGACAGCCCGATCCGGTTCATCGACACCTCGAACGGCTACTCCGACGGGGAGAGCGAGCGGCGCATCGGCGCTGCCCTGACCCGGGTGGGCGGCGTTCCGGAGGGCGTGGTCGTCGAGACCAAGACCGACCCGGACGGCGACGACTACTCGGGTGACCGGGTGCGGCGCTCCGTCGAGGAGTCGATGGCGCGCCTCGGGATGGATCACCTGCCGGTGGTGCACCTGCACGACCCCGAGTTCCACGACTTCGCGGCCATGACCGCGCCCGGCGGTGCGGTCGAGGCGCTCGTCGGGCTCAAGGAGCAGGGCGTGGTCGGCGCGATCGGCGTGGCGGGCGGCGACGTGCACGTGATCGCGCGGTACCTCGAGCTCGAGGTGTTCGACCTGCTGCTGACCCACAACCGGTGGACGCTCGTCGACCGCAGCGCCGGGCCCATCATCGCCGAGGCGCACCGGCAGCAGATGGGTGTGCTCAACGCCGCGGTGCACGGCGGCGGCATCCTCGGCCGGCAGAGTGATGCGGACAGCCCCACGACCTACGGCTACCGGCCGGCGCCGCAACCCGTGCTGGCGGCGGTCCGTGCGATGCGCGCGGTGTGCGCCCGGTACGGCACCGACCTGCCGACGGCGGCCCTGCAGTTCTCGGTGCGCGACCCGCAGTTCGCGTCGACCATCGTGGGGATGTCCCGCCCGGAGCGGGTGGCGCAGAATGTCGCCGCCGCGCAGGCCCAGCTGCCCGACGACCTCTTCGCCGAGCTCGAGACGCTCGTCCCGGCACCGGAGAACTGGCTCGATCACCCCTGAGGCGCACGCACGTGGACGGTCAATATCCGGGACAGGAACTGTAGGCATGTCCGTTTCGCGCCAATCATCCGATTGTCGTGGGCACGGTCTCAGGCCTCTGGCCAGCACAAACGCCAACTGCGGGTGAAATTGTCCGATTGCGGAATGCCGGTGCGGGTAAGCCCCTTCCGGGCCGTCCTGGTCATCCGTTACTGTCACGTCTGTCAGCGAACGGGCAAACCCGCTGCGAGGCGGGGGCGCAAAGCCACGGGACCCTTGTTGGTCAGCCGGGCTGCCGAATAGACAGGGACGGATCCCATGGAAGCTCGTGGGTCGGCGGCAGAGCCCTTCAGCTCGCCCGCACCGCAAACAGCTCTCCCTCCGCAGCGCCTCGCCGTCTGGGCTCGCATCGCCGCGATGCTCGGAGCCGGCCACGACGTCCCCACGCAGGAGACCGTCGCCGCCTGAGCGGCGCCTACAGCTCGGTCACCCGGCTCACAGCTCCCCGACCCGCTGCAGGTAACGCATCGCAGCCCAGCCCAGCGGGATCCGGAGCCAGTACGTCAGCACCCGGAACAGCACGGCCGCGGAGGCCGCGACCGCCGGGTTCATCCCGGCAACGGTGCCGAGACCGGCCGCGAGCGCGGCCTCGATGGTGCCCGCACCGCCGGGCGTCGGCACGAGTGAGCCGAGCGTGGTTCCGGCCAGGTAGACGATCGCCACCTGGACCAGCGGCACGCTCTGACCGAGAGCGGCGAGCGTCGCGTCGAACGCGAGCACGTAACCGAGCGTCATCACCACGGAGCCGGCCAGCGCCAGGGCCACCTTGCCGGGGTGGCCGATGATCTCGATGAGGCGCGGCCAGGTCTGGCGCACCATCGGCACCGCCCGCTTCACCACGAAGGCGCGCACCCGCGGCACCAGCAGCGCCGCTGCGATCGCCACCATCACGAGGCCGATCACGCCGAGCACCGACGGCGACAGCGGCACGGGAGCCTGCTGCTGCGTGCCGGACGTCAGCGTGAGCACCACGAGCAGGCCGATGGTCACCACCAGCTGGGTCAGCTGGATCAGGGCCACGGTCGCGCCGGCCAGCGACGCCTTGACGCCGCGCCGCGTCAGGGCGCGCAGGTTCAGCGCGGCCGGCCCGATCCCGGCGGGAGCGGCGAGGGCGACGAAGGACGCGGCGGTCTGCACCAGGGTCATCCGCCACCAGCCGAGCCGCACCGGCGAGAGGGCGACCAGCACCAGGCCCGCTCCCCCGAGCGTGGCCAGACCCAGGGCGTAGGCCAGCAGCGTGAAGCGCCAGTCGCTGGTGACGAGCGCGTCCCTGATCTGCTGGATGTTGATCGTCGTCAGGATGACGAAGGTCGCCACGACGGTGATGACGATGGTGAACACCGTGCGCGCTCCGAAACGGACCAGGCGCTGCGGCTCCACGGACGCCTCCGGCAGCCGGGCGACGATCTCGGAGCGCAGCTCGGCGAGGACCTCCTTGCGCCCCGCCATCAGCTCGCGCGTGCTGCGGGGCAGCGTGATCGCCTGGAGCATGGGCCCGATGGCCGCGACGTCGTCGTCCCCCAGGGCCGCGGCGACGGAGGCGACCGCGCGCCGGGCCCCCACCCGCAGGGCGAGCACCGCGAGCAGCTGGGTGATGTCGATGCGACGGGCGAGCTCGGACGATGCGACGTCGCCGGCGTCCCAGCCGGTGAGCCACACCCGTTGCCCGGCATGGGCGGGGCCGACGAGCACGCAGTCGTCGGTGATGGCGCGATGCGCGATGCCGGCGCGGTGCGCCAGCTGCAGCTGGGCCCACACCTGGGTGAGCAGCTCGTCGGTCAGCTCGGCGTCGCGGACCTCGGACAGCGGCACCGCGTCGGCCGGGTGCTCCTGCAGGAGCATCATCGAGTCGACGTTCTCGCTGACCCGCAGCAGCCGTGGCGTGTGGACGCCCGCTGCGCTGACGGCGTAGGCCAGCAAGGCGGCGCGCTCCGAGGCGGCGCGCAACGAGACGGCGGTACGGCCCTCCAGGCCGCGCATCCGCAGCGACCGCCAGACCCGGCCCAGCCAGCCGCCGACGCGGCGGTCACCGTCGAAGACCCGCAGGTCGAACACCTCGTCGTACGCGGTGCGAACCTCGTAGACCCGGGCGCCCGACGTGCGGACCAGGGCGGCAGCGGCGGGGTCCGGGGCGGGCAGGGAGTGCGCGCGGTGGAGCTGGTCGGCGGCGACGCGGGTGTCCGCGTCCGGCACCCGCACGATCGAGACCGGCGTGAAGCCCGCCCGACGCACGCCGGCGACGAGCGCGTCCCCGTAGGCGCGCTCGGGGGCGACGCCGGCCAGGTATCGCACGCCGAGGCCCGCGACGCGCCCCAGGAGCAGCGTGATCGCCAGGCCGGGCAGCGACACCTGCGCGGTGACCAGCGTGACGCCCGTGGCGATCCACAGCGCGTTCCAGCCCCAGCGCACCGAGGTGCGGTTGGCGCGCGGCCCGGCGAGCGTCAGCAGCGCCGTCAGCATCGCGACGTAGCCGGGCAGGGTCAGTGTCGGGTCGCTGCGCGGCCCGATCGACAGCGTGTAGAGCAGGTCGTAGTTCGCGAACGTGGTCAGCGCCCAGTGCGCCAGCATCGTGAGCAGCAGGCCGGCGGCGCCGGCGGCCGTCGTCTCGAGCAGCAGCCGGCCCTGGCGACGCACCGCCAGGTCGACGAGCACCCACAGGGGGATCAGCACCGTGACGACCGCGATCAACCACGTGATGGGCACGAAGAGGATGCGGCTCAGCACGGACGCGAAGCCGCGCACGTCCTCGGCGAGACCTTCCGTGGTCGCCTCGGCGTACGCGGCGAGGACGAGCACCACGACCACGCCGAGCGCGGCGAGCACCACCCCGAGCAGATCGGACTGGTGGTGCACCCGGGCCGCGGGGATGTCGACGACCTCGACCGCCGGCCGGTCTGCCAGCCGATCGGTCGCCGCCCCCTCCTGCGCCCCGCTCACCTGGGCGAGTCTAGGCAGCGTCGCCGCTGCCGTGGCCGTCGATTCCAGATCAGACGAGGCCGAGCGAGGCCCGCCACTCCTGCGGGATCAGCGCATACCCGACGAAGGCGACGACGTCCATCAGCGTGTGCGCCACCACGAGCGGACCCACCCGCCGGGTGCGCCGGTAGTACTCGGCGAACACCAGACCCATCAGCACGTTGCCGAAGAACGGGCCCCACCCCTGGTACAGGTGGTACGAGCCGCGCAGCAGGGAGCTGGTGACGATGATCGCCGGCCACGTCCAGCGCAGCTCCCGCAGCCGCTCCGAGAGGTAGGCCACGGCGATGACCTCCTCGAGCAGCGAGTTCTTCAGCGCCGAGAGGACCAGGATCGGGACGGTCCACCAGTAGTCCGCGAGGCCGCTGGCCTGCACCTGCACGGTGATGCCCAGCGCGCGCCCGATCGCGTACACCGCCAGCCCCGGGATGCCGACCGCCGCCGCCAGGGCGGCGCCCCACGCCAGGTCGCGCCAGGGCCGGCGGAAGTCCAGGCCGATCCGCGCGAACGGCGAGCGCCCCGGGCGCCACAGCAGGTACAGCGCGAGGGCCACCGGCACCAGGCCGAACCCGATGTAGTAGACCTGCCACGTCAGGTCCAGCCACGGCCGGGGCGAGATGGTCGGGTTGATGGTGGTGGTCTGGTCGCCCAGTGGCGGGCCGGCCGTCAGCCGGTCGGCGATGTTGATGATCGCCCGCGCGCCGGAGGCCAGCAGCGAGACTCCCAGCACGATCCAGATCTCGGCGGTCAGGCGGCGTGGCGAGGCGGTGGGTGGCTCGTCGTGCGCAGACGGAGCCACCGGCGCGGCGGGCTCGAGGGTCGACACGCCCGGAAGCGTACGACCCTGCGCTGAGCGTCACGACGCGGGCGGCCGGCCCGGGCGGCGCGGTGGGCGCAGGTCCGCGGGGGCCCGGCCGGCGCGGGTCAGAGCGTCGCGCAGCAGCAGGTCGATCTGGGCGTTGAGGGAGCGCAGCTCGTCGGACGCCCACCGGGCGAGGGCGTCGTGGACCGCAGGGTCGAGCCGCAGCAGCACCGCCTTGCGCTCACGCGCGGCGGGCCGCTGCGGCTCGTCCTGGGCCATCACTGGTAGAGCGTCCCGGTGTTGACGACGGGGGTGGCACGGCTGTCGCCGCAGAGCACCACGAGCAGGTTGGAGACCATCGCGGCCTTGCGCTCGTCGTCCAATGCGACGATCGCGTCGCGCTCGAGGCGACCCAGCGCGTCCTCGACCATCGAGACGGCACCTTCGACGATCCGCGAGCGCGCCGCGATGATCGCGCCGGCCTGCTGGCGCTGGAGCATCGCCTGGGCGATCTCCGGGGCGTAGGCCAGCTTGGAGATGCGGGCCTCGACGACCTCGATGCCGGCGATCGCCACGCGGGCGGCGACCTCGGCGGCGATCTCGCCGGAGACCACGTCGGTGGCGCCGCGCAGCGAGCTGGCGTCGGCGTCCGGGTGGTCGTAGGGGTGGGACATCGCGACGTGCCGCAGCGCCGACTCGGACTGCACGCGGACGAAGTCGCCGTAGTCCTGGACCGCGAAGGTCGCCTTGGCCGTGTCCGCCACCTGCCACACCACGATGGCGGCGATGTTCACGGGGTTGCCGTCGGCGTCGTTGACCTTCAGCTCGCTGGTCTCGAAGTTGCGGACGCGGATGGAGACGTTGCGGCGGGTGCTGAGCGGGACCGTGAGCACCAGGCCGGTGCGGCGCACGGTGCCGACGTACTTGCCGAAGAACTGCACCACCCGGGTGGCGCCGGGGCTGATGATCGTCAGGCCGGTGAACAGGAGGATCCCGGCGAGTATGAGCACCGTGCCGCCGATGCCGGCGGCCGCCGAGTCGCTGGTCTCGGCCTGCGCGATGAGGGCGATGCCGCCGGCGATCGCTCCGACGGCCAGCAGCACGGCGAGGAACGCGGGCCCGCTGCCGAGCGACCACGCGGTGCGCTCGGCGATGTCGACCCGCGCGCCGTGATGACCCACGGGGGTTCCGGCCGGCTCGGTCCCCGCCGGCGCGGTGGTGATCTCGGACATGCGCTCTCTCCTTGCGGCCGCGCGCCGGGCTCTCCGGCGTCGCGATAGCAAAGTGATATCACATTTGTGTCGGCGGTGCACATCCGCGCGCGGTGCACTTCCACGCGTGCGGTGCGGTTGCAGACGCACCGCACGCGTGCAGACGCACCGCAGGCGGCACGACGAGGCCGGGTGGCCGGTCTACTCGAAGCGGCGCAGGCGCAGGGAGTTGGTGACCACCAGCACGGAGCTGAATGCCATCGCGGCACCGGCGATCATCGGGTTGAGCAGCCCGAACGCCGCCAGCGGGATCGCCGCGACGTTGTACGCGAACGCCCAGAACAGGTTCTGCCGGATCACCCGCAGCGTGCGGCGGGACAGCCGGATCGCCTGGGGCGCGGCGCGCAGGTCGCCGCGCACCAGCGTGAGGTCGGCGGCCTGCATCGCCACGTCCGTGCCGGTACCCATCGCCAGGCCCAGGTCGGCAGTGGCCAGGGCGGCGGCGTCGTTGACGCCGTCGCCGACCATCGCGACCGTGCGGCCCTCCCCCTGGAGGCGGGCGACCGCCGCGACCTTGTCCTCGGGCAGCACCTGGGCGATCACCTCGTCGATGCCGGCCTCGCGGGCGGCCACGCGGGCGGCGCCCTCGTTGTCGCCGGTCAGCAGCACGGGGCGCAGGCCGAGGGCGCGCAGCTCCGCGACGGCCTCGGGGCTGGTCGCCTTGACCGGGTCGCGCAGCACCAGCACGCCGCGTGCGCGGCCGTCCCAGCCGACCATGACGGCCGTGCCGCCGTCGGCCTCCGCGGCCGCCAGGGCGTCGTCGAGCACGGCCGTGTCGATGCCGCCCTCGCGCAGGTAGGAAGGCCGCCCGACGAGCACCCGCTGGCTGACAGCGCCGCCTGCCTCGTCGTCCCCGCGCCGCACCGTGCCCGCAACCCCCCGCCCGGCCACGGTGACGAACTCCGCAACGTCCGAGGAAGTGGTGGCTAGAGCAGCCACTTGCTCGGACGCAACGACTGCGCTGGTGGTGGGGGTGGTTGCGGCGCGGGCGATGGCGGCGGCCACGGGGTGCTCCGAGAGGCGCTCCACGGCGGCGGCCCATGCCAGCACGTCGGCGCGCTGCTCGCCGGGGCCGGGGATCACGTCGACCAGCGCCATGCGGCCCTCCGTGAGGGTGCCGGTCTTGTCGAGCACCACGGTGTCGGCCGTGCGGGTGCGCTCCAGCACCTCGGGCCCGGCGATGAGGATGCCCAGCTGCGCCCCGCGGCCGGTGCCCACCAGCAGCGCCGTCGGCGTCGCCAGGCCCAGCGCGCACGGGCACGCGATGATCAGCACGGCCACGGCGGCGGTGAACGCCGCCTGCGTCCCGTTGCCGCCGACGAGCCAGGCGACCAGCGTCGCCACGGCGAGCACCAGCACCACCGGCACGAACACCGCCGAGATCCGGTCCGCGAGCCGCTGCACCGGCGCCTTGCCGGTCTGCGCGGCCGCCACCAGGCGGCCGATCTGCGCCAGCCGGGTCTCCTCGCCCACGCGGGTCGCGCGCACGACGAGGTGCCCGGACGTGCTGATCGTCGCGCCGGTGACCTCGTCGCCCGGGCCCACGTCGACCGGCACGGGCTCGCCGGTGAGCAGGGAGGTGTCGACCGCGGCCTGCCCGGAGACCACCACGCCGTCGGTGGCGATCTTCTCGCCGGCGCGGACGGCGAACTCGTCGCCGACCCCCAGGCGCGAGATCGGCACCCGGCGCTCCGCGCCGTCCACCAGCAGCGCCACGTCCTTGGCGCCGAGGTCCAGCAGCGAGCGGAGCGCATCGCCCGCCCGCCGCCGCGCGCGGTGCTCGGCGTACCGGCCCGCCAGCAGGAACGTCGCGACCACGGCCGCGACCTCGAAGTACAGCTCCGGGGCTGCCATGTGGTCGGCACGCGCGGGGACCAGCGTCGGGGTCATCCGCATGCCGAGCTCGCCCGCGCCTCCGAGCAGCAGCGCCCACAGCGACCAGCCCGTCGCGGCGATGATGCCGATCGACACGAGCGTGTCCATCGTCGAGGCGCCGTGCCGCGCGGCGCGTGCGGCGGCGCGATGGAACGGCCACGCCGCCCACGTCGCCACCGGCAGCGCGAGGGCAGCCACCACCCACTGCCAGCCGCGGAACTGCAGCGCCGGGATCATCGACAGCAGCAGCACCGGCACCGTCAGCACGGCGGAGACGCGCAGGCGGCGCCGCAGGTCGGCGCCGCGCTTGTCGGTCGGAGCCGATGTGTCGTCGGCCTCGTCGTGCGCCATCCCGGCGTGCGACATGCCCGAGAGCGCCATCTCCTCGACCGCGTGGTCGGCGTGCTCGCCAGGTGCCGCCGCACCGTGGCCGGCGTGGTCGGGCGGGCCGGTGGGCTCGTCGTGCCCGACGACGGCGCCCTGCCCGTGCTGGCCCCCGTGCCCCCCGTGGTGTTCGTGGCTGCCATGCCCGGGGTGCCCGGCGAACGCGGAGCGCTTCACGCGGGCGTCATAGCCGGCGGCGCGCACGGCGGCGACCAGCGCGTCGTCGTCGGCCACCGCGGAGCCGTCCTCGGGCGGGACGACGACCACGTGCGCCGACTCCAGCGCCAGGTTCACCGTCGCAGTGACGCCCGGGACGCGGTTGAGCTTCTTCTCGACGCGGGCGACGCACGACGCGCACGTCATCCCCTCGACGTCGAGGTCCAGCTCTCGAGGATCAGCACTCATGACGAACGACACCTCCTCCGCGAACCCGGCACTTCGTGCCGAGCGCGGCAGGTAGAACTGCCGGGCTCGGCAGCAACTGCCGGGCTCGGCGGAGTGGGAGTGGCAAGGGGGAGGGGAGTGGGGCGCGCCTTACAGGAGCGAGCGGCGGGGGGTGAGCGCGTACCCCGCCTCGACCACGGCCGCGGAGACGGCGGCCTCGGCCAGCGGCTCGTCGGAGACCACGGTCACCGGCGAGGAGCCGCCGACGACGAGCTCGACCCGGACGTCCTGCACGCCGGGCAGTGCCGAGATCTCGGACGTGACGTGCTGCACGCAGTGCCCGCACGTCATGCCGTCGACGGAGTAGGTGCTGGTGGTGGACATTCGCAGGTCCCTTCGGGGTCAGGAGGAGGTCAGGAGCGGACGAGACGGGCGATGGCGTCGGAGGCCTCACGGACCTTCTCGGCGCCCTCGTGCGGGTCACGGCGGGCGGCGTCGACGACGCAGTGGCCGAGGTGGTCCTCGACCAGGCCGATCGACACGGCCTGCAGTGCCTTGGTGACGGCGGCGATCTGCGTGAGGACGTCGATGCAGTAGACGTCCTCGTCGACCATGCGCGCGATGCCGCGGACCTGGCCCTCGATGCGCTTGAGCCGCTTGAGGTAGGCGTCCTTGTCGCCGGTGTACCCGTGCATGCCCCCCACTATACCCCTTACGGGTATAGGGCTATGGACCTACGTGCGCACCCAGCGCTGGGCGAGCGCGTTCGTCCCGCGTCCCGGCGTCGCCGGCGGCCCGGGGCTCCACGTGGCCGGCACCACCTGGTTGGTGGTGAGGTCGGTCAGCTCGGCGGCGTACACCACCGTCTCGTAGACGCCGGCCTCGATGCGGTGCAGCCGCAGCCGCTCGGCCCGCTGCAGGTCGTCGCCCAGGTGCGCGATGCGCGCGACGACATACCGCTGCGTGTCCTGCCACTGGTCGACGACACGCACCGCGAGCCCGTTCCACCGCGCCGTGAGGTCGAGCACGAACAGCTCGCTGACCGTCTC
This sequence comes from Actinomycetes bacterium, assembly GCA_023438885.1. Classification (GTDB taxonomy): domain Bacteria; phylum Actinomycetota; class Actinomycetes; order Actinomycetales; family Cellulomonadaceae; genus Cellulomonas. Next base: position 407 of record JAEXPS010000216.1, on the reverse strand, counting down.
GCGCGGCACCGTGCGGTACCAGCGACCGGCCGGGGAGTGCGAGAACCCGGTCTCCGCGAGCGGCGGGTTCGCGAGCGCCAGCACCACGTCGCGGTCGTCGTTGACCAGGTCGGCCTCGAGGTAGGCACCGTGCCACTTGGCCACCGGGCCCACGCACCGCGACAGCGGGGCGGCCGGCGGGCACGAGCCGTCGGCGAGGGTCCAGCCACGGCCCACGTCGGCGTATCGCGCCAGCACCTGCGACGACCCGTCCGCGAACACGCGGACCAGCTGGGCGTCCGGCGGGATCCGTGAGTGGCGCAGCCACCACAGCGGCACGATGTACCCCGGCACGTCCCGGTACTGGAGCTGGGGCGCCGACCAGAAGCGCAGCACGTCGATGTACGGGTCGTCTCGCCGGAACGGCG
>JAEXPS010000168.1 GCA_023438885.1 Actinomycetes bacterium | reverse complement strand
ACCGGGCCCTCCCCGTCTTTTCGGCCCCCGTATCTCGACACAAGGCCCCGCCCGCGCCCGCCCGCGCGCCCGCGCCCGCGCCGCTGATCTCCGCGCGCCGCTCCCGCGCATTGGGGTAACGGAACCGCGGCCGGCGCGGTTCCGTTACCCCAATCGCCTCGTCGTCAGCGCTGCGAACGGCGATCGGGCGAAGCACGCGCCGGCGGCACCTGTGGAGAGCCGCCCACGGCGCCTGCGCGAGCAGGGCAGGGTGCACCGGTGGCTCGAGACGACACCTATGCGGCACTGCCCGCGATCCGGGCGCTCGGCGGCTCCGCTCGCCGAGCTGCCGTCCGTCAGGACGCGGTCGCGACGACCGCGCAGCTCGTGGCCTGGGGCATCTCGCGCGACACCGTGGAGCGGCGGGTGCGCAGTGGCCATTGGCAGCGGCTCCACCCCGCGGTGATCGCCCTGCAGTCAGGGCCGGTGACGTGGCGGCAGCGGGCGCGCGCCGCACTGCTGTACTGCGGGGCGGGGGCTGCGCTGTCGCATGCCTCCGCCGCCTACCTCCACGGGGTGCTCCCGTCGCCCGGACGCCAGATCCACGTCGCTGTGCCTCACAGCCGCAAGGTCCGGGCTCAGCCCGGGCTCGTCGTGCATCGCCGTCGGCGCATGCCGTGGGCCGGCGGCGGGTTGCCCGCGGTCGAGGCCGACGAGGCCGTGATCGAGCTTGCGGTGCTGGCGCGGGGTGACGACGAGTTCGTCGGCCTGCTGTGCGACGCGGTGCGTGCCGGGATCAGCCCGATCGCCCTGGCGCACCGCGCCGGTGAGCACCGGCGGCTGCGCAAGCGCGGGCTGCTGATGGCGATGCTCGGCGAGGTCGCGGACGGGGTGGAGTCTCCGCTGGAGAACCGGTACCGGCGAGACGTCGAGCGGGCGCACGGCCTGCCGCGGGCGAGAGCGCAGAAGCGGGAGCGGATCGGCCGCCTCTGGATCCGTGCCGACCGGGTGTACGAAGGGCTCGGCCTGCGCGTCGAGCTCGACGGGCAGCTGGCGCACCCGTTCGGCACCACCGACGACGACGTCTGGCGAGACAACGCCGTGCTGCTGGCGAGCGGGGACGTCACGTTGAGGTACCGCTGGCACCACGTCGCGCTCACCCCGTGCGAGGCCGCCGCACAGGTGGTCGCCGCGCTGCGTGCACGCGGCTGGCGCGGCAGCCCGCACCCGTGCGGCCCGGCCTGCCCGCTGGCCGGGCAGAAGCGAGGCGGGCCCGTACGCGCTGGCTAGCATCGGCGCATGTCCATCGACACAGCGCGGGAACACCTGGCGCGATTCGGGCGCGATGCGGATGTGATCGAGACCGCGCAGTCCAGCGCCACCGTCGAGCTGGCGGCGCTGGCGCTCGGGGTCGAGCCGCAGCGCATCGCCAAGACGCTCAGCCTGCGCGGTGCCGAGCCGGAGACCGCGATCCTGGTCGTCGTCGCGGGCGACGCCCGTCTCGACAACGCGGGCTTCAAGCAGGCGTTCGGCATCAAGCCGCGCATGCTCGCGGGCGACGACATCGAGCGCCTCACCGGCCACGCCCCCGGCGGCGTGTGCCCGTTCGGCAACCCACCGACGGCGACGGTCTACCTCGACACGTCGCTGCGGCGTTTCGACACGGTGTTCCCCGCCTGCGGTAACGCCGCGTCGGCGATCGAGCTGACGTGCGCCGACCTCGAGCGCATCAGCGGCGCGGCCGGCTGGGTCACGGTCGCATCGCTCCCCGAGTAGCCCCGAGCAGCGCCGCGGCGGATCACCCGGCGGGGGTCCAGGACAGGTCCGTCAGCCAGGCCACCCCGTCCACGGCGTCCGGAGCGGGCGCGACGACGCGCACAGCGCCGTCGGCGGCGACGGCCACGAGCTCGTCGGACCCCAGACCGGACAGGCAGCCGGGGCGAGCCTCGATGAACACCGACCCTCCGGCCGTGTCGAGGGTCATGCCGTCGCTGCTGCCGCCGAACGCCCACAGCTGCCGCAGGCCGTCGGGCGTCCACCGCCACACCCCATTGGTGCAGACGTCCGCGGTGGGCACCTGGTCGTCGAGCGTGTACGCGGGGAACGCCACCGTCCAGTGGTCGAGGTTGATGCCCGACGAGTACACGGGGACGAACGGTTCGCCCACGCCCAGCGACGCCACCTCGGCGACGACGCCGGTGTCGACGTTCACCGTCGACAGGTGCGGGTGCCAGTCGACCACCCGCTCGCCGCCGGTCGGGTCGAAGCACTGCACCAGCACCGACGCGTCATCGAGCCAGGCCAGCAGGGTGCACATCTGGCCGTCGCCGAGATCAACGGTCCGGCGCTCGCCGGTGGCGAGGTCCAGCGCGATCAGCCGGCGCGTGTCGGTGGCCAGGGTCGCCACCCGAGTCTCGGGCGCGCTGACCAGCACCGGCATCGTGGAGTCGCCGAGCTCGCCGACCAACCGGGCCGGGCTGCCAGGCGTCGTCGCGTAGAGCCGCACGGGCGAGGCCTGGGCGGTCTGCCACAGCTCGGTGCCGTCGTCGAGCCGCCCGACGAAGAGCGGGTCGTCCGGTACGTCGATGGCCTCCGGCGTCATCGCGCCGGTTCGCAGGTCGAGCCAGCCGACGCCGACGAACTCGCTGGCCGGCGGGCCGAAGGCCACCCGCGCCCGCCCGTCGCCCGCCTGCCAGTCGAGGAGCCGAAGCACCACGTTGTCGGTGGTCGTGGCCAGGCGGTAGCGGGTGCCGTCCGGCGCGATCGCGTACAGGGCCTGCGACGTGACCGTGGTCGGGTCGGCGTCCGGCGGGTCGGAGCGGTAGATCGCCAGCACCCAGCCGGCACCCGTGTGCGCGAGCAGGTCGTCGGGCGGCAGCAGAGCGGACGGCTGGCCCGGCAGCGCGGGCGCCGGTCGCTCCGTCGCGGTCGGGGACGGCGTGGGGGTGGGAGTGGGCGCCGGAGTCGTCGGGCCCGGCGTGGGAGCCACCGTGGGGGTGTCCACGGGCGGCGCCGGCGAACGGTCCAGCTGCATGCCGAACCACACCCCGGCGGCCACGACGCCGGACGCCGCGACGCCCACGCCCGCCTCGACCGAGTGCCGCACGGTCCGCCGCCGGCGGATCCGCACGCGCGTCAGCGCGAACGCAGCCGGCGTCGGCCCCACGCCGCCCAGCCCCACCGCC
>JAEXPS010000099.1 GCA_023438885.1 Actinomycetes bacterium | reverse complement strand
GGGCGGGTGGGGCCCCCCCCGCCCGTTCGTTGGCTCTCAGGCCTCGTCGTGCATATCGATCTCGAAGCCGATCCGCAGGAACTGGTCCTTCCAGCGCTTCACGGTGCCCCCGTCGAGGGGCGCCGCCTGCCTTGTCGCGCGCCACTCGGCGAGCGCGTCATACACGCAATGGCGAAGGTGACTATCCAGCTCGCGCTCACCAAGCGACCTCACGTGCGGATGCATCAGGTTGATGATCACAACCACCTGGTCGTCCGCGCTGGACTCGTAGACGACATAGGGGTCATTCGCCGACTTGGTCGAGTCGAGCATGCCGACGATCTTCACGTCGACACCCCTAAACGGAAGGTTCGCCTGAATCGGCGGTTGACTCAGATCGGTCTCAGCGATGAGCGCCTGATCGTCCGCCTCGATGACCTCAGGCGCAGGGAGATCGGCCTCGACGAGGTCCCGCATCTCCCCCGAGTTGAGCTCCTTGTTCAGGTCCTCGACGGCACGATCGATCGCCGCCGGCGAGACCGGCTGGTTCTTGTACGGCGTGTTCGCGACCGTGAGGTAGTCACCAATCTCCGCCTTGAGCCGGTCTTGGAAGGAGTCCTCCTCGTTGCCCTCCCACAGAATGTCGTCTTTCGTATGACTAATCTCGAAGGCGTCTAGGTGAAGTTCTCCGACTAGACGCTGGTTCAGGAGGTTGTTTGTCCCGCCCTCCTGACCATAGATCTCCTCTGGCCGCCAAGCGTCGGGCCATGTCTTGATCATCCGTCCCTGGTAGATGATCGAGAATCCAGCCTTGTTCCGGCTACCTCTGCCCAGAACACCGAACCAGCCCGCTGCCGCCTTACCGTCGACCTCGAACTCGAACTCCTTGCGGTACTCGTTCCCAAGCGAATCGGTAAGAAACTCGAGATCCAGCTGAGGGTCGAGTGGCACCCCGTCCCACTCGATCGTTAGGGACCTGGCCTCAATATCCGGCCGATACATGCTGCCTATGAAGTCCTTGGTCTTGCCGAGCGTGCGGCCCTGAAGCTTGCCGTTCATCTCGCTGATCTCGATGCGCGTGTAGTGCGCGTCCGCTGGAAGACCTTCGACCTTGCTCAGCGACACCGAGCCGTCACCGTCGGCGGCCTGCTCGACATCGATGTGGACGGTGTACTCGGTCGTCGAGCCGAGCTTCTTCGTAACGATCGACCACTTGTTGCCAAACCAGCATGCCGCCATCTTCATGCCGAGCCCGTAACGGGATCGGCCCGCAGGGCTCTCGGGCGGAGTTCCGACCATCAAAGCTCGGTCTAGGTCCGCCTCGTCCATTCCGAAACAGTCGTCAGAGATGCGGATGATTCCCTTGTTGCGCTCGTACACGATCCGCATCGTCATGCCGGTCTTGCCCTCGACCGCGTACGCCGACTCAAGCGCTTCGCGGTTGTCGAAGTAATTCTGCGTTGAGTTGTCCACAAACTCCGCGAGTGCATGCCACGCCTTATACGGCAGGCGTTTGTACGAGCGCATCACGGAAGGCCCGATGACGAGCTTCATCCCTTCCTCCTTTGACCTCTACTGGCCGCGACGAATTCCAGCGATTCATCTTCTCGGAGGATAAGCGCCACCTCCGACAGGTCTGGGAGCGGATCCCCACGCTCCGCCAGCAGCATCACGGCGTCCGCGAGCTGCAAGCGCCGCCAGCGTGATGGGACCCCGTTGTAGTCGACAGTCAATACACCCCCGGCGTCCGCGGGTGGAAGCGCGGCCGGGCTGACGACCGCCCACATCCGGGCCACCCCCTTGCGCCGCACGCAACGGGTCAGGATCTCTCCCGGTGGTTCGGGTTGGACGCCATTCACACGGAGCAGGAACTCGCCGTTGGCATCGCGAAACGGCTCGACAACCGAGAGCTTCGCTCCGACATCACCGAGGTACGGCTCCCACCCGGTGCCGGGCGCGTCCACAACGACCAACACCTCGGGCGCTTCACCAAGCATGAGATCAGTTAAGCGGCCCCGATCGAGGCTCGGGTTGCGATCTGCGATCCAGTTCGCATGCGACACGTCGTATCGCCCTCCCGCGAACACGCTGATCTGCGGCAGCACGTGGCCGTGCAACGAGTGGTGCTGAAGCTCGACCTCAACTACCCACCAGCATCGGTAGTGGTTGTCAATCAGCGCCAAGTCCGGGCGCCTCTTCATCTCGGTACCCGGAATCGCGACGTCAGGTTTGAACCGAACCGCGCGCCATCGCGGGAAGATCTGACCGCTACGTTCGAACACCAGGTCTTCGAACTGCTGCTCAAGCCAGCTCTGCGACGCGACACGTTCGAAGCCAGTACCCCGATAGACGATCCTCGGCATCAGTCAGCCTCTCGGAGCCAACGGACTGACTCTGCTCCTCCGAGCCTCTCGGCCTCGGCGCGCAGCCGATCCTCTTCCGTGCGAGTCGCGTAGAGCGTGTAGACGGTGGCGAGACCCTTGCCGGGCGCCGGGCGCAGTACCCGCCCAAGACGTTGGATTCGCTGCCGAGTCGAAGCGGTCGATGCCGCGATCACGGCGACGCGCGCATCCGGCACGTTGATCCCCTCGTCCAGGGCGCGGCACGTTACAAGAACATCGATTTCGCCCTGGCGAAACATTCGGAGATTGTCCTGTCGGAAGTGCATCCCCAATTCGGAGTGGTACACGGCGGCGCGATGGGACCGCGACAGCAGAGCACGACACAGCACGTTCGCTGCGGCTATGTCTTCATGAAAGACGATGGCTCGCTCAAGCCGATGTCGCTCCACTAGGCGGATCGCCATGGGAAGCCGGGACTTCGTTCGTGCGCTCACGCGTGCTCGTTGGCGCAGCAGCCGTTCGAGTCGATCGTCTGAGGAATCGCCGCGCTCCTTGTGTCGCGATGCAACGACAATCTGCTTCGTCAGCCTGTCGTACTCGCGCTGCTCCGCGTCCGTCATGGGGACCTGGACATTCACGAGGTTGAACGGGCTGATGACTTCGTCTCGGCGCGCTTCGTTGTAGCCATACTCGAAGATGACAGGGCCGAGCGCGGGCTCGACGACCTCAGCAAAGAGGTTGTCCCAGTCGCGTTGGGGTGTCGCCGAAAGGCCGAGGGTCGCCACATGCGGCCCAGCCAATGCCTCTGCGTTGTGTTCAGATGCTGCGCGGTGACACTCATCGACGATGAGCATCGTCGGGTGCGCCTGGGCGATCGCAGGAGCAGCGGACCGCGCAGAGTTGACGACCAGGACGTTCACGAGCTTCGTGTCTCGCGCCTGGCGTCCGCCGCCGATCATCGCCACGTCCTGCGCCGCAACGCCGAGGTCACTCACCAGGCCGATCACCCACTGGTCAGCAAGCGCGATCGTCGGAACGACGATGACAAACACCGCGTCAGGGCGAGCCTCTCGAACTCGCAACATGCATGCGAGCGCGAACATCGTCTTGCCGCCGCCGGTGACCACAGACGCCACGCCGCGGTCGCCCTCAGCGCCCCACCGAGCCAGCGCCGTCGTCTGCCACGGGCGCAGGGCCGTCCCAAGGCCCCACTCCCCCGACGTCGGCACGGGCTGAGCCTAGAAGTCCACGAACCGCGTGTCCTCGGCGAATCGCCCCTTCGAGCCGAAGATGTAGTCCTCGCGCGGCTCGACGGCGACCCAGCGTCTCTTGAGCGACTCCGCGACACTCCCCGTCGTGTTACTTCCTCCGAAAGGATCGAAGACCAGGTCGCCTTCGTCAGTGAGGAACCTGGTGAACCAGTCGACGAGCCGCCCCTGCATGGGAGCCGGGTGCCCCTTGAGCCCGTGTGCCTTGACGAAGCGGCGGTAGCCGTCTCCGCCGGCTGTGTTTCCGAAGTTGAACACGCTCCCGGGAATCGCTCCCCCGTTGTTCACGAGGAAGGACTTCTCGCCAATCGAGTGGCCCGAGTCGCGGACCCCGTGGTTGTAGGACTGGCGCTCCAGCAGCTCCTTCATCGAACCTGAGTAGTCCTGAAGCACGTTGCGGTTCGATGCCTTCGGGTTCGGGGATGGCGCGAGCCACCAGACGTGTGTGAACGAGTCCTTGACTCTGACTCGCTGGATCGTCACCCAAGGGGCGGGGGTCGGGAGGCGCGCCGGGTTGTTGCAGATGAACTGCTGGCAGAGGTAGAGGCCTTCCTTCTTCACTGCCAACAGCGCCTCAAGCGCGAGCGTCGACATCGTTGGCGTACCGGCTTCCCACGAGTTGCCGAGCTCGATGACCAGCGAGCCGTCCGGCGCGAGCAACTCCCTCAGCCGAGGCGCCAAGCCCCTCAGCCACTCGACGTACTCATCACCCGTGAAATTGCCGTACTTCTTCTTCCGGTTTAGCGGGAAGGGGGGCGATGTGAAGATCAGATTCACCTTGCCGCGAATATCCGCGGCGTACGGCGACGAGAGGAATTGCTCGACCTTCCCAAGATAGGAGGTGCCAAGGCTCGTCGTGTACGCGGGAGTTACCAAGCCCTCCTCCGCAGCCCGGCCCGGGGTCTCGATTCCGGCTCTGACCAGGCTAAATAGCTCGCCAAAGCTGGCGCGCGGAAGGGGTTCGGCTGACATGCGGCCCATCATGGCAGACCGCGGTGACCTCCCTGCGGCAGCTCGCCGATCTGTGGACGGCGGATCTAATGTCTGCCTCGCGCCACCGGTTCAGGGACCCAGCGCGAATCCGACCGTGATCTCGACAGCGTCGTGCCGCGCCCTCAACCGATCCCTCGCCCACCGCGCGCGGTGGCGGTCTTGGCGCGTCATGGGCCGGCCCAAGTCGCGGTTGGCCGCAGCCCACTCAGCCCGGACCTTCCGCTGGACCTTGCGCGTCAGACCTCCGAACGACCACCCCTGGCGATGCTGAGTCCGGCGCGATGCGCTCACAACGTGAGACCGCGCCCCGTAGCGAGCATGGATCCGACTGCCGCACGTCGCCGGGACGCAGCGTGGCGAACAGTGCATCCTCCGGGCCGCGCGGTCCAGAGCTGCGAGGTGCTCGACGCCAGATCTACACCGTCAGGTCCGATATTGGCGGTGTCCTTCATGACGTAGCTCAACGCCTTCGACAGGTACCAGACAGCCTTGGCGCCTGCGGCATCAGCCCAGAAGGCGTCGCACCGCGACTGCTCGCCCCAGCCGACCTGCGCACCATTGACTGGCGAAACCCCTACCGCAGTCCGAGCCGCAGCGCTGATCGCGTCCGCTGATGGCGCTTCGAAGAGCGCGACCCTCAACAGTGCGTGGACGTGCAACGTGCCACGGTCTTGCCACTCGCGAACGATGAAGTACTCAAGCGTGTCCCACCGGTCCCGAAGACGCCGACGCGTGCGATCCCAGAGGGTTGCCGAGTCACGGTTCCACTCGACCTGCTTCGTGTACTCATAGGAGTCTGGGTCGAGCGCCGCCCCACGCAAACCGGCGTCGTGAGCCGTGTGCGTCGTCCCGCACGCGCACCGAACCGCCGGAGAGTCGACTGCGCGCGGCACACGGTGGACCGCGCCGAAGGACGGTGCGGTGAGCGTCAAGAGATAGAAGCGGTACTGCTCGGCAGGACCGTCGAAGATACCCGAGCGTGCGATCGCCGCCCAGTCGCCGCGGTAGAGCTCGGCGCACGATGGACACTTCCTCCGAAGCCGCGATCCACACCGCACCCAGACGCCCGAGCTCGTCTGGACTGGCCATGAGCATCGCCGACTGATGAGGTCCCTTGCGAGATCGTCGAGCAGCGCTTCGTCCGTAGACATGGCGCGGCCGAGGCCTGAACGGCACGCCTGAGAATCGTGAGGTCACCGGATCGACACCGGTCGGAGCCACCTCGCAAGGCCCTCGGTTCGCCGGGGGCCTTCGCGCTGTCCAGGAGCCCGAGCGGCTCTGCCCCAGCCCCGTGGCTCAGCGCAGCCGATGCAGCTTGCGCTCGAACACGGCCCGCTCCTTGGCGTTCGTCGCCTCCCGGGCCGCGATCGCGAACTCCGCCCTCGCCTCGTCGAACCGTCCGAGCCGCGCCAGCAGCTCCCCGCGCACCCCGGGCAGCCCCGGGTAGCCGGTGAGCGCACCACCGGCCATCAAGCCGTCGACGATCTCCAGCGCCTGCGCGGGGCCGGAGGCCATCGACACCGCCGCGGCGCGGTTGAGCTCCGTCACCGGCGAGGGCGCCACGCGCCCGAGCGCCTCGTAGAGCAGCACGATCCGGTCCCAGTCCGTGTCGCCGACCCCACGGGCCACGTCGTGGCACTCCGCGATGGCGGCCTGGAGCGCGTACGGGCCTCGTCCGCGGCCCAGGGCGTCCGCCCGGGCCAGGGCCGCCCGGCCACGCGCGACGAGCGAGCGATCCCACAACGATCGATCCTGGTCCGCGAGCAGCACCGCCTCCCCCGCGGCGTCCACCCGGGCGGGGAAGCGTGCGGCGACGAGGCTCATCAGCGCGACGAGGCCGTGCACGTCGGCCTCGCGGGGCAGCAGCTCGGCCAGCACCCGCGCCAGCCGCAGCGCCTCCATCGCCACGTCCGGGCGCAGCAGCTGCTCCCCGGAGGTCGCGCTGTGACCCTCGTTGAAGATCAGGTACAGCACCGAGAGCACGGCCGACAGCCGCGGGGCGAACTCGTCTCGCCCGGGCACCTCGAACGGCACTCTCGCCGCCGCGAGGGTCCGCTTGGCCCGCACGATCCGCTGCTGCACGGTCGGCACGGGCACGACGAAAGCACGGGCGATCTCCTCGGTGGTCAGGCCACCGACCACCCGCAGGGTCAGGGCGACGCTGGCCTCGCGGGCGAGCACCGGGTGGCACGCGACGAAGACGAGCCGCAGCACGTCGTCGTCGATCGCGTCGTCCCAGGGCGCGTCGTCGTCGGTCTCGCGCACGGTGACGGCGAGCCAGGCGTAGCGCTCGTCGAGCCGCTCGCGCCGGCGCCAGGCGTCGATCGCCCGGCGCTTGGCCGTCGTCATCAGCCAGGCGCCCGGGTTCGTCGGGACCCCGGAGTCGGCCCAGGAGACCAGCGCCTCCGCGAGCGCCTCCTGGGCCAGGTCCTCCGCGAACCCGAAGTCGCCGGTGTGCCGCGTCAGGCCGGCGACGATCCGTGCCGACTCGATGCGCCACACCGCCTCGACGGCCCGCCGGGCGGCGTCGGGGCCGGTCAGCTCCCGGCCCGCTCGCGCCACCCCGCCTCCTTCTGGATCCACTCGTTGTCCGCCGGGAAGTCCTCGACGCCGGTGACCCGGCGGATCTCGAGCTTGTTGCCCGGGCCCAGCGGGGCACGCTTGGCCCACTCGGCGGCGTCCTGGATGGTCGGCACCTCGAGGATCCAGAAGCCGTTGAACAGCTCCTTGACCTCGCCGTACGGACCGTCGGTCACCACCGGCGGGTCCGTCGAGAAGTCGACGACCACGCCCTCGTCGGCCTCCCCGCGGCCGTCGCCGCCGGCGAGCACGCCGGCCTTGATCATCGACTCGTTGTACCGGCCCATGGCCTCGATCACCTGCTCGAACGGGATCTCGTGGTACCGGTCGACCGCCTCCTGGGTCGCCCGCATGATCAGCATGTACTTGGCCATCGCCGTCCTCCTCGCCCCTGGGTCGCCCTCCGACCCTCCTACCCCTGCGTCGAACGGGAAAGCCGAGAATCGACACCGGTCCGCAACCGGCGGGGACGGCCGATCTCGTGACGAGATTCACGACCTGCGGGCCCATCGTCCCGGACCTGCGGGAGCCCTCGACCTACGCTTGTGCGGTGGCTAGGGGCACGCCTGAGCCACTGCGTAGGACAAGGGACCCAGACCGTGAGCACCGCAACCGCACACGACAACCACCACAAACTCTTCTCGAACCAGGTCCAGCCGCTCGCCGACCGCATCGGCCGCGTCGAGGACAAGGTCAGCGCCTCGATCCAGGCGGAGATCAACGCCGTCAGCACGTCGCTGCGCACCCGCGCGGTGCAGATCCGGCCGTCGGCGATCGCCTTCGGGGTCGCCCTGCTGCTGACGTTCTTCGGCTTGGTGCTGCTCGTCGGCGGGGTGATCGTCGCCGTCGCGGCGACGCTGCCGCTGTGGGCGGCCTTCCTGGTCGGCGGAGCAGTGCTGCTGCTTCTCGCCACCGGGGCCGCCGCCTGGGGTCACCGCCACCTGCCGGACGGGCCCGCCCTGCCGCCGATCCCCATGCCGACGCCGAACCACCCGGCCGGCGAGCAGGTGCACCCCTGGTCGGACTGACCAAGGATTTCCCGCCGCGATGGTGCGCGGCGGTCTGCTGACCAGCACACTGGTGCGCATGGTCACCGAAGGCACCCCGACGGGCGAGGCACGCTCGCTCGGCACGCTGGTCAACGATCTGTCCGAGCAGACGAAGCGGCTGGTGCGCGCCGAGGTCGAGCTCGCGAAGGCCGAGATGGCCGAGAAGGCCAAGCGGGCCGGTGCGGGGCTCGGGCTGCTCGTGGGCGCGGGCATCCTCGCCTTCTACGCGGTCGGAGTCGCCCTCACCGCGGCGATCCTGGGGCTGGCCGTCCCGCTGCCCGCCTGGGCGGCCGCGTTGATCGTCCTGGGCGCCATGCTGCTGCTGGCGGGCATCCTGGTCGCCGTCGGCGTGCATCTGCTCAAGCGCGCCTCCACCAAGCCCGAGACGACCCTGGACAGCCTCAAGGACGACGTCGCGGCCCTGAAGCCGACGAAGGGGAGCACCGACTGATGGCCGGTACGTACGACGAGAAGATGCGCCAGCTGGAGGGCGACGTACGCGCCGCTCGCGGCGACCTGACGGCGACCATCGACGAGCTGACGGGATGGTTCGACCCGAGGACCCGGGTCTCCGCCGCCGTCGACTCCGGACGGCGGCTCGTGCACGACGCCGCGGCCCCGGATGCCGATCGCGAGGACCGCATCCGGGCCAGGGTGGTGCTCGGGGTGGCCGCGGCGCTCGCCGCGGCCGTCGTCACCGGCATCGTCAGGCGCATCGCGCGCCACTGACGACGTCCGGGGCGCGACAGGTCCTAGTCGACCTGGCGCTGCTGCGGCAGCCCGTCGAGCAAGTCACGGACCTCGGACTCGCGATAGCGACGGTGCCCACCGAGGGTGCGGATGGACGACAGCTTCCCAGCCCTCGCCCACCGCGTGACCGTCTTCGGGTCGACTCGGAAGAGCGTGGCGACCTCCGACGGCGTCAGCAGGTTCTCCGGCTGAACGGGCGGATGGGACATGACGGCAAACCTCCACGTTGTGACAACAACCACGAGGTCAACGGCCTCGTGGGCGGATGACTCGCCTGTCGGATCGACCGGTGGCCCCAGGCTGTCACACCCCCGTGGCAGCCACAAGACAAACCGGGCGTTCGGCCCGAGTCGGGCGAATCCATCCACCTGACCTTTACGTTACACATCGGTTCAACACGCCCAGCCGCCCCCCTAGTCCCATCGGGCGTGTCGAACTCCCGAAAACGACGAGACATGCGTCACAATCCCGCCCGCGCAGGACCGAGGTCCCAGCCGGTTCGCGGACCCCGGCGGAGCCGCCTGCCGGGCGCGGGTGGTCGGAATGAGCGGGGACCATGTACCGTTTCCTGCAAAGAGACGCAACAGCACCCCGGGGCCGCCCGTCCGAGCACGGAGCCGCCCCGCTTCCACGTCAGAGGGGGTCGATGCCATGGGGCGCGGCCGTCAGAAGGCAAAGCAGACGAAGGTCGCTCGTGAGCTCAAGTACATGAGCCCGACGACCGACTACCGGGCCCTCGAGGCCGAGCTCTCGTCACGCAGCCACCGCGACGTCGTCACCGATGCCCCTCCCGACGAGTCGGACGACGTCTGGCAGCGCTGGGCCGGCGACGAGGACGACGAGAACTAGCTCTCGCGGTACCTGCCGGCCAGGCGCACGGCGCCGCCCTGCACACCCTTGGTCCCGGTGACCAGGTCCACGTCCCGCTGTGGGTCGCGGCCTCGCACCGTGCCCAGCGGCCAGGCGGGAAGCCCGATCGCCGCTGCGTGCGACAGCACGCCGTCGACGGCCTCGGGCCCGACCACGGCGACCATGCCGACGCCGAGGTTCAGCGTCGCCTCCAGGTCGTGCCACGACACCCCGCCGAGGCTGCGCACCAGCGTGAAGACCGGAGGCACCACCCAGGACGAGCGGTCCACGTCGCCCACCAGGCCCGCGGGCAGCACCCGCGCCAGGTTGGCGGCGAGCCCCCCGCCCGTGACGTGGCTGAACGCGTGCACCCCGCCGGCCGCCCGCTCGACGAGCGCGAGGCACCGGGCTGCGTAGACGCGGGTGGGCTCCAGCAGCTCCTCTCCGAGGGTGCGGCCGAGCTCGTCGACATGCCTGTCCAGCGCCCACCCGGCCCGGGCGACGGCGCCGCGGACCAACGAGTAGCCGTTGGAGTGCAGGCCGGACGAGGCGAGCGCGATCAGCACGTCGCCGTCGGCCACCCGGTCCGGGCCGAGCATCTCGTCCGCCTCGACCACGCCCGTCGCGGCACCGGCCACGTCGTACTCGTCGGGCGCGAGAAGACCCGGGTGCTCCGCGGTCTCCCCTCCGACGAGCGCGGTGCCGGCCACCCGGCACGCGGCGGCGATGCCGCGCACCACCGCGGCGATCCGCTCGGGCACCACGTGACCGCACGCGATGTAGTCCGTCATGAACAGGGGCTTGGCACCGACCACCACGATGTCGTCGACCACCATGCCCACCAGGTCGAACCCGATGGTGTCGTGGACGTCCATCGCCTGGGCGATCGCCACCTTGGTCCCCACGCCGTCCGTCGACGTCGCCAGCAGCGGGCGGCGGTAGGCAGTGAGCGCGGAGGCGTCGAAGAGGCCGGCGAAGCCTCCGACGCCCCCGATGACCTCCGGGCCGTGGGTCGCCCGCACCGCGCTCTTCATCAGCTCGACGGCCTTGTCGCCTGCCTCGGTGTCGACGCCGGCGGCGGCGTAGGTCAGGGGCTCCTCGATGCTCACGGGTGCTCCAGCGCGGTTGCGCCACCGGCTCCGGGCACCAGGTGCACCAGGCCGTCCTCCGGCGATCCGAGGGGCAGCTCGGTCTGCTCGAGGAGATGCTTCCCCAGGCGATCGTCGGGCGGCAGGTCGATCGGGTAGCGGCCCGTGAAGCAGGCGGTGCACAGCTGGCTCGCCGGCTGCTCGGTCGCCTGGACCATGCCCTCCAGCGAGATGTAGCCGAGGGAGTCCGCGCCCAGCGAGGCCGCGATCTCGTCGACTCCCAGGCCGTTGGCGATCAGCTCGGCCCGGCTGGCGAAGTCGATGCCGTAGAAGCACGGCCACTTCACCGGCGGCGAGGAGATCCGCACGTGCACCTCGGCCGCGCCTGCCTCGCGCAGCATCCGCACCAGGGCGCGCTGGGTGTTGCCGCGGACGATCGAGTCGTCGACGACGACGAGGCGCTTGCCGCGGATCTGCTCGCGCAGCGGGTTGAGCTTGAGCCGGATGCCGAGCTGGCGCAGGGTCTGCGACGGCTGGATGAACGTGCGGCCGACGTACGCGTTCTTCGTCAGCCCCTGGCCGAACGGGATGCCGGACGCCTGGGCGTACCCGACCGCGGCCGGTGTGCCGGACTCGGGGACCGGGATCACCAGGTCGGCCACCGCCGGGTGCTCCGCCGCGAGCCGCCGGCCCATCTCCACCCGCGCCGCGTGCACCGACCGGCCGGCGATCGTGGTGTCCGGGCGGGCCAGGTAGACGTACTCGAACACGCAGCCCGCCCGCTGCGCGGTGGCGAACTTCGTGGAGCGCAGCCCGTCCGCGTCGATGGCGATCAGCTCACCGGGCTCGACCTCGCGGACCATCGACGCGCCGACGATGTCGAGGGCCGGCGTTTCGGAGGCGACGACCCAACCCCGCTCGAGCCGGCCCAGGACCAGCGGCCGCACGCCCTGCGGGTCGCGGGCGGCGTACAGGGTGTTCTCGTCCATGAAGACCAGCGCGAACGCCCCGCGCAGCCGGGGCAGCACCTCGAGCGCGGTCGCCTCGAGGGTGTGGTCCGGGTCGCCGGCGAACAGGGCGGTGATCACCGCGGTGTCCGTGGTGTTGCCGCGGGCCAACTCGCCGCGTCGCTTGCTGCCGTACCGCTCGGCGACGAGGTCGACGAGCTCGGCGGTGTTGGTCAGGTTGCCGTTGTGACCCAGCGCCACCGTGCCCGCGGCCGTGGCCCCGAGGGTCGGCTGCGCGTTCTCCCACGTCGAGGCGCCGGTGGTGGAGTAGCGCGTGTGCCCGATCGCCAGGTGGCCGGTCAGCGCGGCCAGCGACGTCTCGTCGAACACCTGGGAGACCAGGCCCATGTCCTTGAAGACCAGAAGCTGCTGGCCGTTGCTCGTCGCGATGCCCGCCGACTCCTGGCCGCGGTGCTGGAGGGCGTACAGCCCGAAGTACGTCAGCTTGGCGACCTCTTCGCCGGGTGCCCACACACCGAAGACCCCGCAGGCGTCCTGCGGACCCTTCTCGTGGGGGTTGAGGTCGTGGGTCAGTCGTCCGTCCGGGCGGGCCACGTGCCTATGGTCGCACACGCCCTCGGCGCAGCGACCGCCGATCCGCCCAGAGCGCCAGCAGCGCGCCGACGAGCGCGCCGACACCCGCCAGGGCGAAGGCCGTCACCGCCCGCGCGCCGTTCGCGCCGTCGAGGAACGGCAGCACCCCGCCGCCAGAGCCCGTGAGGGCGCCGGTGTCGACAACCGTCGCCAGGATGACGCCGAGGACGGCGCCGACGAGGATCCCGGCCCCGATGAACGCTCCGAACCTCGGCGCACGCCGGACGGTGCCGGGCGTGGCGATGCGCTGGAGCGTGGCCTCGTCGGGCGTCGCGGGCTCGTCCGGCACCGGGACGTCGTCGGGCTCGCTGGCCGGCTGGGGCTGGTCGTCGGACACCTGGAGATCCTAGGCACGCCGGCCGGATCAGTCGTCGGCCTCGACACCTTGGGCGGCGAGCTCGGCCAGGTGCTGCCGCATCGTCTGGAGCTGCTCGGGCGGATGGCCCACCCAGTCGGTCACCTCGCCCACCACGCGGACCGGCTCGCGCGTGCGGTACGAGCGCGTCGGGTTGCCGGGGAAGCGCTGGTCGGTGAGGTTCGGGTCGTCCTCGAGCGCGCCCGTGGGCTCGACGAGGTAGATGTGGCCACGGCCCTCGCCCACGGCCAGCTCGGCGCCCCACGTCGCCGCGTCGAGCGTCTGGGTGACGTAGACGTAGCCGGCGGCGTGGCCGGCGCCGAAGTTCGAGGGGCGGCCCGCCTCCAGCAGCTCCCCGATCTGCAAGCTCGCTTTCGTGCCGTGCAGGTAGGCGCCGGACTCGTGGACCTGGAACGGGACGGGGGCGGCAGTCATGGGTCGAGTATGCGGGCCACGGGCCCGGGCACCCTGCAGCGGCAGCAGCGCGGAGAGGTCCGCCCGCTCCCCCGACGCGCTCACCCGGCCGGCAGCAACGGCGTCCGCCCAGGTCAGCTCACCGGTGGCGAGCTCGAGCCACGTCTGCGGGTCGGTCTCGACGACGTTCGGCGGCGTGCCGCGGGTGTGTCGCGGGCCAGGGACGGCCTGCACGGCGCCGTCCGGCGGCACGCGCACCTCGACCGCGTTGCCGGGAGCGACGTCGGCCAGCTCTTCGAGCGTGAACCGGACGGCGGTGCGGCGGTCCGCGACGGAGACACCGGCCCCAGCCGCGGTTCCGGTGCCAGGCCTCCTCACCGCCGGCGCGTCTCCGGCGGCGTGCCAGGCCGCGAGCGCCGCCCGGCCGGCGTCGGGGTCCGTTCTGCGACGAGGCGGCATGCGCCTATTCTCGCCCGCTCGGCGATGCACCCGCTCAACGCGCGGCTCCTCGGGTTGGCCGGGTGCCCTCGCCGCCAGCGCGAGCCTTGTGGTGCCTCGGCCCGCCCAGGCGCGCCGAGGCTCGCGTTCGCCCGCCGGCTGGCCCGGCTGCTCAGGTGGCAGGCCGGTGTCAGGACGGGTAGTCGGGGCCGCCCGTGACGCCGAAGGCCTCCTCGAGGGAGCCGATGCCGTTGTCGCGCAGCCAGGCCGCCAGTTCCCGCCCGACGTACCGCAGGTGCCACGCCTCCGGGCTGAAGCCGGTGGCGTCGGTGTTCTCGGGCGTGTACCGCACGACGAAGCCGTACTCGGCGGCGTGCGCCGCCACCCACTGGCCCTCGGCGGTGTTCGAGAAGCAGGTGGCGAGGTCGCAGCCCGGCTGGGAAGGAGAGTGCAGGTCGAGCGACAGCCCGGTCTGGTGCTCGGAGAACCCGGGCCGGGCCGAGTACCTCTCGGCGTGCTCGAACCCGCGGCGCCGCTCGACATCGGCGCGGATCGCCGCCTGCTGGTCGTAGCCGCGGTACGCCGTCCGCACCCCGAGCGTCACCCCGTCGGCCTTGGCCGCGGCGAACATCGCCTCCAGATCTCCAGCGGCGACCTGGCGGATCGTGGTTCCCCGGAACGCGACGAGGTCCGCCGGTTCGTAGTCGAGCGGCTCGATCGGGTGCTGCTTGTTGACGAGCACCCACACGCTGTCCGCGGCCGACGTCGAGTACGCGGCCAGGTCGATGCCGACGGCGGTCGGCTCCGCCGTCGGCTCGGGCGTCGGTGCCGGTTCCTTGGTCGGCGCGGCCGGTGGTGACGGCAGCGGTGCGGCCGACGAGTTCACCAGCGGGGCCGCGGGCGGCGCGCTCGCCGTGTCGTCAGGCGCTCCCTTCTGGAGTGCCAGCGCCGTGCCCCCGCCCACGAGCAGAGCGCCCACGGCCGTGGCGACGACCGCCGTGCGCAGGGAGCGCCTGCGGTAGCGAGGCGGGCGGCTGGGCACCCGCCGATAGTAGGGGCAGGAACTTTCGCTCCCTCGGGGCGGCATCGGGCCTACCCTGACCTAGGCCCAAAATCCCTGGTCAGCGGCTGCCGACCCAGAAAGGATCGCCACTCATGGGGGGACTCCCGCGCTACGCCATGGTCACGCTGGTCACGCTCGCCGTGGCGGCGCTCGCCGCCTGCTCGGCGGGTGACCAGGACCCACAACCCACCAGGACGGCGCCGAGCCAGATCGGGACGCCGGCCGCCGCCGCGACCGTCGCACCCGGAAGCACCGGCACCGTCGAGCTCGGCGACCGGCCGTTCCGGTTGCACGTGCCGCCGGGCTACGACCCTTCGACCCCCGTGCCGCTGGTCGTCGGCCTGCACGGCTACACCTCCAACTCGACCGAGAACGACTCGTTCTTCGGGCTGTCCGCGACCGCCGACGAGCGCGGCTACCTGCTGGCGCTGCCGGAGGGCACGGTGAACCCGGCCGGTGACCAGTTCTGGAACGCCGTCGAGGGCGGATGCTGCGACTTCTACGGATCGGACGTCGACGACGTCGCGTACCTCAGCTCCGTCATCGCGACGGTCCGCGCCGCGTACGACGTCGACCAGGTGGTGATGATCGGCCACTCCAACGGCGGCTACATGGCCCATCGGTTCGCCTGCGACCGGGCCGACGAGGTCGACGCCATCACCGCGTTGGCCGGCACCCTCCCCTACGACACCAGCCGGTGCCAGCCGAGCGAACCCGTGCGGGTGCTGCACATCCACGGCGACAGCGACGAGACCGTCGCGTACGGCGGATCGGCGGGGGCGTCGTCGGCCTCGGCCGAGGACACCGTGGCCACCTGGGCCGAGCTCGACGGCTGCGCCCTGTCGGCCGAGCAGTTCCCGGCGATCGACCTCGAGACGTCGATCGAGGGCGCGGAGACCACCCGCACCGTGTTCGACCAGGGCTGCGCGGACGGTGGCGGTGTCGAGCTGTGGACCATCGCCGGCGGCCGCCACGTCCCCACCCTCAGTGCGGACACAGCGGCCATGGCGCTGGACTTCATGCTCGGCGCCTAGTCCGGTCAGCTCGGCTCGGCGACCTCGAAGAGCACCGACCGCGAGTCGACCGACGCCTCGACGAGCCGCGCCAGCATCGGCTTGCCGAGATGGAGCGCGCCGTCCGGACCGGGCTTCACCTTGGCCCGCACCGCCGGGTCGCGCACGACGACCTCGCCGCGCCGATCCTCGGGCGGCAGGTTGCGCCGCCGGGACCGTGAGCCCTCGACCACCACGCCGGGGAAGGTGTCGCCGACCCGGGGCTGCAGCACGGCGGCCTCGACCAGGTCGATCCCGCCACGCGTGTACGCGCTGGCCCGGCGGCCTGCCTGGGCCATCGCCTCCGGCACCGCCGGCAGGGCGGCGAGCACCCAGTCCGGCACGTCGGCGTCGGCACAGGCCGCCAGGCACACCTCGGTGCCGAACCTGTCGACCAGCCTGCGCAGCGGGGCGGTGACGTGCGCATATGGTGCGGCGATCGCCGAGTGGCGCGCCTCGTCACCCTCCGGGGCAGGCGCGCCGTCGGCACCCCCGAAGGCCCGGTAGGCCGCGCCACGGAACAGCGACGTCGCCGCGTCGAGGAAGGCCTCGTCGGCCGGCCGCGCGGGGTCCAGCCGGTCGAGGAAGTCGCCGTAGGCGAGCGAGCGAGGCCACGACAGGCCGAGCGCCTGCGCGGTGCGCCGCAGCCGGCTGACGTCGCGCCGGTCGGCCGGCGGCATCGTGCGCAGCACACCCACCCCGGCGTCCAGCATGATCGACGCCGCGGCCATGCCGGTGAGCAACGAGATCTGCGCGTTCCAGTTCTCGACGGGCAGGATCGCGCGGAAGCCGAGACTCCACGTGCCGTCGTCGGCCCGCTGCGCCTCCTGCTCGGGGACGTCGAGCGAGACACCGCCGCGCGCGCGCTCGATGCCCTGGCGCCGGCGGCCCACCTCCCGCAGCGCCCGGAGCACCGTGACGGCCCCCAGGGGGTCGGGGCCGCCGTCGATCACCGCCTGTGCCTCGTCGTACGAGAGCCGGCCGCGGCTGCGGGCCAGCGCCGGCTCCACGCGCGCGGCGGTGATCTCGCCGTCCTCGTCCAGCTCGATGGTCCACAGCGCCACTGGGCACACCTGGCCCGGCAGCAGGCTCGCCACGCCCTCGGACAGCACGCGAGGATGCAGCGGAACGCTGCCGTCGGGCCCGTAGAAGGTGGTTCCGCGGGCGCGGGTCTCGAGGTCCAGGGCGCCGTCGGGCGCCACGACGGCGGGCACGTCGGCGATGGCGTAGTGGACGGTCCACCCCGCACCCGACCAGGCGATGTGCAGCGCCTGGTCCAGGTCCATCGACCCGGCCGGGTCGATCGTGACGAACGGCAGGTCGGTGCGGTCGACCCGCTCCGGCCGCCGGCCCGGGACCGGCTGCGGCCCGCGCGCTGCCGCCCCCTGCGCCTCCGCCATCGCCGCGGCCCCGAACTCCCCCGGCACCTCCAGCTCCGTGCGCAGGCGGCTCAGCCCGTCGGCGAGATCGGCAGCGATGTCAGGCGACAGGATCAGTCGCGAGGTCGGCATGGCCCGACTCTACGGACGACTCAGGCGAAGTGGCGCGGGAGTGTCGCCTCCGCGGCCTCGCGCAGCTCGGCGAGCGACAGCGTGAACAGGCCCTCGACCTCCAGGGCGGCGCCGTCGTCGTCGGTCTCGACGGTCTGCCCGAGCCGCAGGGCGGGCACGCCGCGCGCGGTGCACAGGTCGATCAGCCGCTGCTCCTCCGAGCGGGGCACGGCGACGATCGCGCGGGCCGTCGACTCGGAGAACAGCGCCGTGAACGGGGTGATCGCGTCGCGCTCGCACAGGGCGTCCAGCGAGACCCGCACCCCGAGCCCGAACCGCAGCGAAGACTCGACGAGCCCCTGCGCCAGGCCACCTTCGGAGAGGTCGTGCGCGGCGTCGACGATGCGGTCACGCGCCGCCTGCACCAGCACGGCCGCCAGCCGTCGCTCGGCCTCCAGGTCCACCGCCGGCGGCGTGCCACCGAGCTGGTGGTGCACCACGTCGGCCCACGCCGAGCCGTCGAGCTCGTCGCGGGTGGTGCCGAGCAGCCAGACGGACGCACCCGGGGCGGTCCAGCCGGAGGGCACCGCGCGGGCGACGTCGTCGAGCACGCCGAGCACGCCCACCACCGGCGTCGGGTGGATCGCCACCTCTCCCGTGGTGTTGTAGAGCGAGACGTTGCCGCCGGTCACCGGCACCTCGAGCACCTGGCAGGCGTCCGCCAGACCCTCGATCACGCGGACCAGCTGCCACATCGAGTCGGTGCGCTCGGGGCTGCCGATGTTGAGGCAGTCGGTGACCGCCAGGGGCCGCGCGCCGCTGGCGGCGACGTTGCGGTAGGCCTCCGCGAGCGCGAGCTGGGCGCCCGCGTAGGGGTCGAGCTGCGCGTACCGGCCGTTCGCGTCGGTCGCCAGCGCGACGCCGAGGCCGGTCGCCTCGTCGACCCGCACCACGCCCGCGTCGTCGGGCTGCGCCAGGGCGGTGTTGCCCTGCACGAACCGGTCGTACTGGCTGGTCACCCACGCCGGCGAAGCCAGGTTGGGGCTGGCCGCGAGCGCGAGGACCGTCGCCGCGAGGTCGTCGGGCGACGAGGGACGCGGGTAGCGCGCCTCCCCGTCCGGGCCGGACACCGTGTCGGCGACGAGGGCGTCGAGCCACTCGGGGCGGGCGTAGGGCCGGTCGTACACCGGGCCGTCGTGGGCGACCGTCTTCGGGTCGACATCGACGATCCGGTGACCGAAGTGATCGATGGTCAGCCGGCCGTCACCCGTCACCTCGCCGATCACCGCCGTCTCGACGTCCCACTTGCCGGTGATCGCCAGGAACTCGTCGAGCTGGTCCGGGCGGACCACGGCCATCATCCGCTCCTGCGACTCCGACATGAGGATCTCGCCGGCGGTGAGGGTCGGGTCACGCAGCAGCACCTTCTCCAGGTCGACGTGCATGCCGCCGTCACCGTTGGAGGCCAGCTCGCTCGTCGCGCAGCTGATGCCCGCGGCGCCCAGATCCTGGATGCCCTCGACCACCCCGGCGGCGAACAGCTCGAGGCAGCACTCGATGAGCACCTTCTCCATGAAGGGGTCGCCCACCTGCACGCTCGGCCGCTTGCTGGGCTTCGTGGCGTCGAAGGTCTCGCTGGCGAGGATCGAGGCGCCGCCGATGCCGTCGCCGCCCGTGCGTGCCCCGAACAGGACGACGAGGTTGCCGACGCCCGTTGCGTTCGCCAGGTGCACGTCCTCGTGCCGCAGCACCCCGAGGCACAGGGCGTTGACCAGCGGGTTTCCCTGGTAGCAGGGGTCGAACACCGTCTCGCCGCCGATGTTCGGCAGGCCGAGGCTGTTGCCGTAGCCGCCGACGCCGGCCACCACGCCGTGCACCACGCGGGCGGTGTCCGGGTGGTCGATGGCCCCGAAGCGCAGCTGGTCCATCACCGCGACGGGCCGCGCGCCCATCGAGATGATGTCGCGGACGATGCCGCCCACTCCGGTCGCGGCGCCCTGGTAGGGCTCGACGAACGACGGGTGGTTGTGGCTCTCCACCTTGAACGTCACCGCCCACCCGTCGCCGATGTCCACGACGCCCGCGTTCTGGCCGATACCGACCAGCAGGTGCTCGCGCATCGCGGGGGTCTGTCGCTCGCCGAACAGGCGCAGGTGCTTCTTGCTCGACTTGTAGGAGCAGTGCTCCGACCACATCACCGAGTACATCGCCAGCTCGGCGGCGGTGGGCCGGCGGCCGAGCAGCTCGCGGATGCGCGCGTACTCGTCGGGCTTGAGGCCCAGCTCCGCGAACGGCTGGGCGAGATCGGGGGTCGCGGCGGCGTGCGCGACGGTGTCTGCGGGAGCGGCGGGAGCGGCGGGAGCGGGCACGGTGCTCATCGGGAGGTCAGCCTACCCGGGGGCGCTCGCCGCACACGGGGACGGTGCGGACGCGGCGCCGAGCAACGACTTCCGCCCGTTCCGCTCCCGGAAAGTCTCACATGTTGAGACCACGTACGGGTGAACGTCCGAACTGGACCGTTGTCCAGTTAACGGCGCCGCGACCAGCCCGAACGCGCTCCCACGCGCCGTCGCTCAGGCCTCTGACCTGGGACCAAAGGCCCACTGCCAACCCGGGTCTTCACATGTGAAAGACGTAACTTGTCGGACCCGCGACCGCTGGGCGCTGACGACGTGAGGAGCGAGAGAGATGAACAGACTTGTCAAGGGATCCGTCTGGGGAGCGGCAGGAGTCGCGCTCCTCCTGGGCGGCACGGGCACCTTCGCCCTCTGGAGCGACGGTGCCGACCTGGGAACCGCGGAGCAGGTCCAGGCCGGCCACCTGTACATCGACGAGGTGGGCGAGGGCGCCTGGTACGACGTCACGGGCGTCGACATCCCCACGTTCGAGGACGCGGATGCCCTGGAGGCCTTCCTGGCCGAACACGGGACACCGGTCGCCGACGTCGACGCCCACGGCATCGTACCCGGCGACACGCTGTGGTACGTCGGCTCGGTCGACGTGGTCGCGCAGGGAGCGAACCTCAAGGCCACGCTCGGCATCGACGTGCCGGAGGGGACGTTCAGCGACGGTACGGACACCTCGCCGTTCGCCGAGTCCGGCGACGCGCTCGCCGACGGCGTGACGATCTCGTTCGTCGGCCCCGGCTCGACGGACGACACCTTCGAGGTGACCGCCGCGGGCCTGGAGCCGCAGACCTTCCGCTACGCCCTCCAGCTGGCGTTCGACGACGCAGCCGCAGACAACGACGCCCAGGGCGCCGTCGTCGACCTGACGGGCATCCGCGTCTCCCTCGACCAGTACCTCTGATCCGATGACCACCGCCGCCAACCGACGACGCCCCACCGCGCAGCTCGCGGTCGCGGGCGTCGTCGGCGCGGCCGTGGTCGGCACGCTCTCCGGGCTCGGCGGCACGTACGGGCTCTGGCACGACGAGGCCCGGCTCGACGCCGGCACGGTGCGTGCCGGCACCCTCGGCCTCTCGCTGACCGGCCTCGACCGCCTGGCCACCACGTACACCGCGGAGGCGCCCGCCGCCGTAGCCCGGGTGGTCGTGACGAACGCAGCGACGGGCACCCCGACCGGGCGCATCGACTCGTTCGCCGTCGCGCCGGCCGTCGCCGGCGATCCTGGCCTCGCCCGGGCGGTCGACGTGGCGATCTGGCCGGCGGGCGAGACCTGCGAGGCCACGCCACCGGCCGGAGCCACCGACTGGGCGGGATGGCTCGCCGGCACGGGCTTGGCCGCCGACGACTCCGCCGCCTACTGCGTCCGCACGGCCGTCGACCCGGCGGCCCTGCCCGAGCTCGACGGTCGAACGGTCACCTGGACCGTCACCGTCACCGGCGCCACCGGAGGCTGGACCACCACCGCGTCGGCGGAGTTCGCGCAATCGGTCGACGCGCCCGTACCCGACCTGCCCCCGGTGACGTCCCCCTCCTGCTCGGAGAACGGCGGGCAGGGCCTGTACTACCTCGACTTCGACTTCAGCGCCGCCGTGCCGAACGACGGCACGCGGTACCGGGTCTACCTCGACGACCACCTGCTGACGCAGGACGTGTACGGCACCTGGGCGCATGTCGGCGTCAACAGCGGCGCCGTCGCCAACGCCCTGACGGGCCTCGAGCCGGGCACCGTCACCCAGCACGTGCTGACCGTCCGCCTGTACGACGCGCCGCACACCGTCGCCGCCCGGTTCGCGGTGTGGGTCAAGGCACTGCCGGACGGCGCCGGAGTGACGCTGCAGTGCCAGCCGTAGGAAGGAGCCGACGATGGAGCAGCGCCGCCCGGTGCGGCACGCGATCGGCGTCGCGGCCAGCGCCGTGCTGCTGGCGGCCGTCGTGCTGGTCGCCGTGGTGGTGATCGTCGTGCCCAAGGCCGCGGGCGCGGTGCCGCTCACCGTGCTCTCCGGGTCGATGGAGCCGACCCTGCCGGTCGGCAGCATCG
Source organism: Actinomycetes bacterium (assembly GCA_023438885.1). Taxonomy (GTDB): domain Bacteria; phylum Actinomycetota; class Actinomycetes; order Actinomycetales; family Cellulomonadaceae; genus Cellulomonas. The sequence continues at coordinate 9,699 of JAEXPS010000099.1, read as the reverse complement.
CGGTGGTCAAGCCGGTGGAACCGGACCAGGTCCGGGTCGGCGACGTGGTCTCGTACCAGCCGTTCCCGCTGAACCCGGAGCTGGTCACGCACCGCGTCGTGGCGATCAGCACGGACTCGGACGGCTCGCGGGTGTTCACGCTGCGCGGCGACGCGAACGGCTCCGACGACGACCCCGTGCGCGCCAAGCAGATCCGGGCCCGCGTCTGGTACGACGTGCCCTACCTCGGCTGGGTCAACTCCGCGCTCAACGGCGACCAGCGCGGCTGGTTCGTCTGGACCGCGGCCGGGGCCTGCTTCGCCTACGCCACGTACAACATCGCCAGGGGCCTCCGCGAGCGCGGCCGCGACCCGGAACCGGTGCGGCCCTGACACCCCTGCGCAGGGGCTACTGCAACAGCCCGCGGGCCACCGCGGTCGCCACCGAGGGCGCCAGGGGCAGCCGCGGGATCAGGGTGGCCTGGAACGCGTGGTAGAGGTCGGGCTTGCCCGGCCAGACCGTTCCGGTCGGCGTGTTGCCGGGCGTGAGCTGGTGGTGCCACGAGCCGTGCTCGTGGTCGACGAGGTACCGCTGCGCGTAGTCCCACGCCCGGGCATACCAGGCGGCGTACTCCTCGTCCGCGGTCCGCGTGTACAGGGCCGCCGCGGCGCCGATCGCCTCCGCGGTCACCCAGTGCATCCGGTCGCGCACCACCGGGTTGCCGTGCCAGTCGGTGGTGTAGAGGAAGCCGTCAGCGCCGTCCGGGGCCCAGCCGTCCGCGACGGCACGCTCGAACAAGGCCCGGGCGGCGCCCAGCCAGTCGGTGTCGCCCGCGGCCGTGTCGTACGCCGCCTCCACGTGCAGCATCAGGCGCGCCCACTCCAGCCCGTGCCCCACCGTGGCGCCGTAGGGCTTGAACCGGTCGTCGCGCCGGTCGTCGTTGTACTCCGGCAACGGGGTCCAGTCGGGCCCGAAGTGCTCCGGCAGCCGCCACCCGTTCCCGGCGGCCGACGAGGCTGCGAACGCCGCCACCCGCGCGGCCCGTTCCAGCCACAGCCGCTCGCCGGTGACGTCCGCGGCGGCGAGGAACGCCTCCACCGTGTGCATGTTGGCGTTGAGACCGCGGTACCCGTCGAGCGTGGTGAAGGCCGTGTCCCACGTGTCGACGGCACGGCCCGCCTCGTCGTCCCAGAAGCGCCGCTCGAAGACGGCGAGGGCGTCCGCGAGCAGCTCCGGCGCCCCGTCGAGCCCGGCGGCGGTCGCCGACGAGCCGGCGAGCACGACGAAGGCATGGGCGTACGCCGTCTTGCCGGCGGCGGGCGTCCCGTCGGCCGCGACCGCCGGGTACCAGCCGCCGTGCTCCTCGTCGCGCAGCGGTCCGCGCAGCCCCGCGAGCGCCGCCTGTGCGACCGGACGGCAACCGGGCACTCCGAGGAGGGAGCCGATCGAGTAGACGTGCACGGTCCGAGCGGTGATCCAGGTCTCGACGCCGCGCTCCAGGAGCGGGGACCCCTCGTCGTCCAGCCAGGCCGCGCCTCCGCCCGGGTACGGCGTACGGCGCCCGAAGGCCAGGAGTCCCTGGGCATGGGCCGCCAGCCACCGGTGGTGACTCGGCAGAAGGGTCCAGGACGGCATCGGATCACTCCTCGGGGATGGCTCGGAGGCGACGGTTCCACGCCCGCCCTGCCCTGACATTCGTACGGAGTCGCGCGCGTTCACCGGGATAACACGGATGTGGCCGGCCCGACACCGCCTGCATCCTGGCCCGATGGAACGTACCCGCATTCCAGGCGCCCTCGCGCTGGCGGCGGCGGCCGCATGCTTCGTGGCGACGGCCGCACCCGCGGCCGCCGCACCGCCGGAGACCACCACCTACTCCGACACCTACGAGGGGAGCTACTGGGACTGCGGCTACCTCGTCACCTACACCGGCGAGGTGACGGGTACGTCGAGCGTCACGTGGCGCCAGGTCGGCGGCCAGAGCTACCCCTTCGTGACCGACCGCCCGGACTGGCGCGAGATCCACACCCGCGCGGACACCGGCGAGTCGTTCGTGGTGCGTGGCAGCGCTCAGTTCAAGAACGTCCGCGCCGAACCCGCCGCAGACGGCCTCTACCACCTGGTCTCCCAGCAGTCCGGGCGGTTGCAGGTGGTGGAGGACATGTCCGGCCGGGTCGTGGCGAGCGACCGAGGCAATCTGCGGTACGACGTGCTCACGGACGCGGAGGGCAACTGGGTGGAGTTCCTCGCCGGCACCCCGCACGGGCCGCACCCGGGGTGGAACGGCGGGTTCTGCGGCGCCGCGGGCGCCATCGTCGGCTCGGACTCCGCCGACCGCTGGACGCTGCACCCTGCCGGCACCACGGCCTCGCCGTTGGGGTACGGCGAGTACCTGCCGACCGACTACTCCGACGGCAGCGGGTCGCCGCTGATCGTGTTCCTCCACGGCTTCGGCGAAGGCGGCGACGGTTCCGCCACGCAGCTGCCGTTCGTCGCGGGGACCGGCATCCCCCAGCTCATCGCCGACAACGGGTGGCCGTCGGACCGGCCGTTCGTGGTCCTCGCGCCGCAGTTCCCGCTCCCGACCGACGAGTCCGTCTACGACTGCGACGCCCAGCCATGGCCGGGCTCGTGCTTCATGACGACCCAGCACGGCCTGAGCACCGCCGGCCAGCTCGACCCCGGGCAGGCCTTCTGCTGGACCCCGGAGGCCGTGCGCGGCTTCCTCGAGTACGCCCTGACGGCGTATCCGGGCGTGGACCCGTCGCGGGTGTACCTCACCGGGCTGTCCTGCGGCGGGTTCGGCGTGTGGGAGTACCTGGCGGCGTACGCCGCCGACCCGCTCGTCGCGGCCGCCGTGCCCATTGCGGCGGAGGGCCGGCCCGCCCTGGGCACCGCTGGATGCTCCCTCGGCACGGTGCCGGTCTGGGCCTTCCACGGTCTGCTCGACGACACGGTCGAGCCGGCCGGCTCGATCGACACGGTCGCGGCGCTCCAGGCGTGCCCCGGCGCGGAGGCGCTGCTGACCACCTACGACGACCGCGACCACGACTCGTGGACGCGCACCTATACCGGGGAGGCCGCGGCCGACTACGGCGCGGACATCTACGCCTGGTTCCTCGATCACACGTCCGCCTGACGAACGCGATGCCGGAGAAGTGCGCCCGTCAGCGGCGGGCGTGCTTCTCCGGCATCGCCGCCGTGCCGTCGGCTCGTGCCGCCCTCGCATAGGCCCGCGCCTCGTCCTGCCGGGCTCGTTCCGCCCCGGAGGCGATCGGGGCGCGCAGGTGCTCCGGACCGAAGCCGAACGCGTCCACGAGGTCCTGGGCGTGCGGTCGCAGCCGGGTGAGCAGGCGGTCGCGGTACGACGACACCGTGCGGGCCCGCCCCGCGGACAGCCGGCCGTGCACCAGGTACCAGGCCAGGTGCCGGTCCATCAGGGTCAGGCCGAACAGGTCGCGCAGCCAGGTCAGCACCTGGCGGGTGCCCGGGTCGGCGACCGTCGCCAGCGCCGCGGTGAACGCCTCCCACTGGACACGCTCGGCGTGGGCGCGCGCGGCCTCGACCATCTCGTGCTGGTTGGCGGCGAGCAGCGCCGCGGCCGTCGCGGGTTCCATGCGGCGGGCCGGTGCGAGGGCCGCCGCCAGCTCGGCCACCATCGTCTCGACCCGGTCGGTCAGCAGCTCGCGCTGCAGGTCCTCGTCGCGCAGCGAGTTCGCGGAGCGCCGCACGTCCCCGGCGTCGGAGAGGGTCTGCACGGCGCGGATCAGCGGCGTGCGGTGCAGGGCGACGTCCGCGGCACGGCCGGCGGCCAGCTTGGCCAGATCCACCCGCGACCCCGCCTTGACGACCTTGGCGTAGTCGGCGAGCAGCCGCTTGGCCACCAGCTGGTAGAGCACCGTGTTGTCGCCCTCGAAGGTCGCGTAGACGTCGAGGTCCGCCCGCAGCCCGACGAGGCGGTTCTCGGCGAGGAACCCGGCGCCGCCGCAGGCTTCGCGGCACGTCTGGAGCGTGCGCAGCGCATGCCAGGTGGACGTCGGCTTCAGCGCGGCGGCCAGCGTCTCGAGGTCTTCCCGGCCCTCGGCGTCGCGGCCGGAGAACACGTCGTCGAACAAGCCGACGAGCTGCTCGTGCGCGTAGGTGGCGGCGTAGGTCTCCGCCAGCAGGGGAAGCAGCCGATGCTGGTGCTGCCCGTGGTCCAGCAGCACGATCTCGTCGTCCCCCACGCCCGCGAACTGGCGCCTCTGGTTGCCGTACGTGATCGCGATCGCCAGCCCGATCTTCGCCGCGTTCGCCGCGGCGCCGTCGAGCGAGACGCGGCCCTGCACCAGGGTGCCGAGCATGGTGAAGAAGCGGCGGCCCGGGCTGGCGATGGGCGAGGTGTACGTGCCGTCCGGGGCAACGTCGCCGTACCGGTTGAGCAGATCGGTGCGCGGGACGCGCACGTGGTCGAACCACAGCCGGCCGTTGTCGATGCCGTTGAGCCCGCCCTTGACCCCGTCGTCCTCGCCGCCGATGCCCGGCAGGAACGCGCCGGTCTCGGGATCGCGGATCGGCACGTGGAAGGCGTGGACGCCGTGGTCGACGCGGGGCCCGCCCGGTGCCGCGGTGACCAGGTGCGCGAACACCACCGCGGCCGTCCCGTGCAGCGCGGCGTTGCCGAGATAGTCCTTCCACGCCGCCCGGTGCGGGCTGTGGAGCACGAACTCCTCGGTGGCAGGGTCGTACTCGGCGGTGGTGGCGACCGACGCGACGTCCGACCCGTGACCCGTCTCGGTCATCGCGAAGACGCCCGGCACCTCCACCGTGAGGCCGCCCGGCAGCAGGCGTGCGTGGTGCTCGGCCGTGCCGAGGTGCAGGATCGCCGAGCAGTAGAGGCCCCACTGCACGCCCGCCTTGATCTGCAAGGAGGGGTCGGCGACGACGAGCTCGTCGAAGAGCGTCAGCCCGCCGCCGGGGTCGTCGGACCCTCCGACGGCGGCGGGGAAGGCGCGCCGGTGCCCGGCGTCGGGGTTCGCCGCCAGCTTCCGCAGCTGGCGCAGCACCCGCTCGCGGTGCTCGGCCATGCTCAGGCCCTCGACCTTGTGGAGGTCGGGGTCGGCGAGCACGGCTCGAGCCTGGCGGCGGAAGTCGGCGTAGCGACCCAGCACGTGCTGCTCCAGCGCAGCGACGTCGACCCGGGGTTCGGGCCGCGAGGGTACCGGGCGCGCGGTGCCGGCGTCGGCGAGCGTCGTCATGGCATCTCCTTCGATCCCTGCTTGGCGGCGCGGGCCAGGACCCCCACGGGTCCCGCCCACAGCCACGAGGTCACCTGCGCGGCGAGCGCCTCGCGATCGGGCTGCTCGTCGCGGTGTGTCAGCCACCACTCGCCGGCGCCCCGCACGAAGCCGACGGCACCGGCCGCCCACGCCCCGGCCGAGCTGCCTTCGCCGTCGCCGGCGTGCTCGTGGACGAAGGGCGCGGCGACCAGCTCGGTGACCGAACCGAGGAAGTGGTCCACCGACCCGTCGCGCGTGACGAAGGCGTAGACGTTGGGCGACGACTCCACCATGGCCAGGTACACCGAGACCATGGCGCGCAGCCCCTCGCGGGGGGTCGACTCGGCCCGCAGCGCGAGCTCGAGGGCGTCGGCGATCTCGCCGACCACCAGCTCGGCGACCGCGACCTGGAGCGCGGTCTTGTCGGCGAAGTAGCGGTACACCAGCGACTTCGACGTGCCGGAGTCGGCGGCGATCTCCTCCATCGAGGCGTCGGGACCGCGGTGGTGCACGCTGCGGCGCGCCTGGGCGACGAGGGCCGCCCGGCGCTCGAGCCGGTGACCCGCCCAGCGCGTGGCACGACCGTCGGGACTCACGAAACCGACGGTATCAAGTACCATGAGTCCTGCACAGGTCTCGTGGGACTTACGTCCCTAGTTCGGCCGCTCAGATGCGGTCGACGTCGACGGTGATCGGAGTGGCGGATGGTCAGCAGTCCCCGGCCGGCGTACGTGCTCGGCGGCAACCGGATCCCCTTCGCCCGCGCAGGAGCCCAGTACGCCCACGCCAGCAACCTCGACCTCCTCACGGCCGCGCTCGACGGGCTGGTGGCGCGGTTCGGACTCCAGGGCGAGACCATCGGGCAGGTCTCGGCCGGAGCGGTGCTCAAGCACAGCCGCGACTTCAACCTCACCCGCGAGGCCGTGCTCGGCTCGCCGCTCTCGCCGCACACGCCGGCCAACGACGTGCAGGAGGCCTGCGCCACGGGCGTGGAGACGATCGTCGGCCTGGCCAACAAGATCCGGCTCGGCCAGCTCGAGTCGGGCATCGCCGGAGGCGTCGACTCGGCGTCGGACGCGCCGATCGTCGTCAGCGACCGGCTGCGCGCCGCGCTCCTGGCCGCGAGCCGCGCGAAGTCCACGGGCGCCCGGTTGGCCGCCCTGGCGAAGGTGCGCCCCAAGGACCTGGCGCCCGTGGCGCCACGTACCGACGAGCCGCGCACCGGGCTCTCGATGGGCGAGCACCAGGCGATCACCACCGCCCACTGGGGCATCACACGCGAGGCTCAGGACGAGCTCGCGCTGGCCTCGCACCGCAACCTCGCGGCCGCCTGGGACGCCGGCTTCTTCGACGACCTCGTGACCGCCTTCGCCGGTGTCACGCGCGACGGCAACCTGCGGGCCGACACCTCGCTGGAGAAGCTGGCCGCGCTCCCGCCGGTGTTCGGCAAGCGGCTCGAGACGCCGGCGACGATGACCGCGGGCAACTCGACCCCGCTGACGGACGGCGCCTCGACGGTGCTGCTGGGTTCTGCCGAGTGGGCCGCGGCCCACGACCTGACGCCGCTGGCCGCCGTCGTGGACGCCGAGGTCGCGGCGGTCGACTTCGTCCGCGGCGACGAGGGGCTCCTCATGGCGCCGGCGTACGCCGTGCCGCGGCTGCTGGCCCGCAACGGTCTGACCCTCGACGACTTCGCGCTGGTGGAGCTCCACGAGGCGTTCGCCTCCACGGTCCTCGCGACGCTGGCCGCCTGGGAGTCCGACGAGTTCGGCCGATCCCGCCTGGGACTGCCGGGCGCGTTCGGCACGGTGGCGCGCGAGCGCCTCAACGTCCACGGCTCGTCACTGGCCGCCGGGCACCCGTTCGCCGCGACCGGCGGCCGCATCGTCGCCACGGCGGCCAAGGAGCTGCACCGGATCCGCGCCGAGCGGGGGGCCGACGAGCCCGTGCGCGCCCTCGTCTCGGTCTGCGCCGCCGGCGGGCTGGGGATCGCCGTGATCCTCGAGGCGGCGTGACATGGGCGACGCCTACCTGGACCTGGTGAACTCCGGTCTCGGGACGACCTTGGCCAAGCGGCTGGGGCTGCCGCGGCCCGTGGCCCTGCGCCGGCACCGGCCCGGGGACCCGCTGGTCGACGGTCCGGTGCTGGTGCTCGGGGGCGGCACCGACGCCGACGCGGTGGCCCGGTTGATGTCGGCGGACTGGGACCTCGAGGTGCACCGGCACGCGACGCCGGACCTGCGGTACGCGGCCGTGGTCCTGGCACTGACCGACGTACGCCACCCCGACGACCTCGCGGCGCCCGTCCTGGAGGCCGCGTCGGTGCTGCGCTCGCTGGCGGCGCACGGCCGGGTGGTCAGCCTCTCGCGGCCCGCCCTGGACACCGACGGCCCGGCCGTCGCGGCAGCCCGGCAGGGCGTGGACGGCCTGGTGCGCTCGCTGGCCAAGGAGCTGCGGGCAGGTGCCACCGGGAACGGGGTCGTCGTCGCCGCGGACGTGCCCGTCACCGCGCCGAGCGCGGTGGCCACGCTGCGCTTCCTGCTGTCTCGCCGCTCGGCGTACGTCGACGGGCAGCTGGTCGAGGTCGACTCCGACGCCGGCACGCTGCCCGCCGACTGGGAGCAGCCGCTGGCCGGACGCGTCGCCGTGGTGACCGGGGCGGCACGCGGCATCGGCGCCACCGTCGCCGAGGTTCTGGCTCGCGACGGCGCGACGGTGGTCTGCGTCGACGTCCCCGCCGCCGGCGAGCAGCTGGCGGCCGTGGCCAACCGCGTGCGTGGCACCGCGCTCCAGCTCGACGTCACCTCCCCGGATGCGGGCGAGCGCATCCTCGCCCATGCGATCGGCCGCCACGGCGGCCTGCACGTCATGGTCCACAACGCCGGCATCACGCGCGACAAGCTGCTCGCCAACATGACTCCGGACCGCTGGGCCGCGGTGATCGCCGTCAACGTCGCGGCACAGCTGGCCATCAACGAGGCGCTGCTGACCAGCGGCGACTTCACCGACGCGCCGCGCATCGTCTCGATGGCGTCCACGAGCGGCATCGCCGGAAACCGCGGGCAGACGAACTACGCGGCCTCGAAGGGTGGCGTCATCGGGGCCGCCCGAGCCACCGCTCCCCTGCTGGTGCCGTTCGGGGGCACGGCGAACGCCGTGGCGCCCGGGTTCATCGAGACCGACATGACCGCGGCGATGCCGGCGCTGACCCGGCAGGTGGCCCGGCGGCTCAGCTCCTTGCAGCAGGGCGGACAGCCGGTCGACGTCGCGGAGGCGGTCGCCTTCCTCGCGTCGCCGGCAGCCGGTGGGATCGTCGGGCGCACGCTGCGGGTGTGCGGCCAGAACATGGTGGGGCGATGAACCAGCCCGGGGAACCGACCGATCCGACCGATCCGACCGGGGCGACCGGTTCGACCGGTTCGACCGGGGCGGGCGACCTGGCGAACGCGGCCGACGACGTGCTCCTCGACGAGGTGCCCGCGCTCGGGCCGCTGTTCCTGCGCGGGGTGACGAGGGCCGCACGGCTGGCCGGCGAGCGCCGGCGCGGCACGGCGCCCACCACGCTCCCCGGCGTCACGTACGCGGTGCGCGGCGTGCCGGTCGACGCCACCCGGCTGCGCGACTACCAGGCGCTGCTCGGGCTGCGGGCCGCCGACAGGTTGCCCGCAGGATTCGTCCACGTCATGGCGTTCCCGGTCGCCACCGCGCTCCTGGTGCGGACGGACTTTCCGCTGCCCCTGCCCGGCCTCGTCCACGTCGCCAACCGTGTGACGCAGCACCGCCCCCTGTTCCGCGACGACCACCTCGACGTGCGCGCGCAGGCGACGAACCTGCGCCCGCACCGTTCGGGCACGCAGCTGGACGTCGTCGTGGAGGTGCGCCGCGCCGGCTCGTCGGAGCTGGCCTGGCACGGCCTCTCGACCTACCTGGCCAAGGGCCGCACACTCTCGCCCACAACGGCGGTGGGTGGCGCCACGGAGGTGGTTGGCGCAGCGTCCGAGCAAGTGGCTGCCAGGGCCACCACTTCCTCGGACGTCGCGGAGGGGACGGGGGGGGAGGCTGCGCGGGAGGAGTTCCTGGCACCGATGCCGACGGGCGCCTGGCGGCTGCCGGCGGACATCGGGCGGCGGTACGCGGCGGTGTCGCACGATCGCAACCCGATCCACCTGACGGCGCTGACCGCCCGGCCGTTCGGATTCCGCCGCGCGATCGCCCACGGCATGTACACCGCCGCGCGGGCGCTCGCGGACGTCGGCCCTGCCGCCGGGCACACGTTCACCTGGACCGTCGACTTCGCATCGCCGGTGTACTTGCCGGCGACGGTGAACGTCCGCGTCGCCCCGCAGGGCGACGGCTTCGGCTATGCCGTGTGGAACCCGTCCACCGGCAAGCCGCACCTGACGGGCGCGGTGAACCCGCTCCCGTAGCCCCATGACGGGCCGCGGCGCGCCCTCCTGCCCCC
>JAEXPS010000243.1 GCA_023438885.1 Actinomycetes bacterium | reverse complement strand
AGGGGCCGGACGGGCTCGTCGTCCACGCCCCCGCCGCGGCGCACCGCGTGCGGGTGCGCGCACGCCGCCAGGAGCAGGTGCCCGACGAGGGCGCGCGCCTGGCCGCCGTGGTGGCGCGGCTGCGCAGGGTGGAGGCCGCGGCCGCCGCGGAGCCGCCGGGCTCGTCGTCCCCCGTGACCACGGCGACCGAGACCGCGCCCCCGCGACCGAAGGTCTCCGGCCGGAGCCACGCCAACGGCGGCCCGGCCAACGGAACAGGCGACACCGCCGCCGCGTTGCTGGTGCTGCGCGAGGCGGCGGCCGACCGCGCCCTGGTGTGGGTCGAGGTCGTCGGTGGGCGCGGTGTCCTGGAACGCAGGCTGCTGCGGCCGGTGAGCGTCGAGGCGGGCCGGCTCCGCGCTGTCGACCCGGCCCGCGAGGCCGAGCTCGTGGTCGCCGTGCACCGCATCGCCGCGGCGGAACGCGCATCGTGAGAGGAACCAGGTGACCGACGGACCCCTGATCGTCCAGAGCGACAAGACGCTGCTGCTGGAGGTCGACCACGACCGCGCCGAGGACTGCCGCCGGGCGATCGCGCCCTTCGCGGAGCTCGAGCGCGCCCCCGAGCACATCCACACCTACCGGCTGACGCCCCTGGGCCTGTGGAACGCGCGCGCCGCCGGCCACGACGCCGAGCAGGTGGTCGACACCCTGCTGGAGTTCAGCCGCTATCCCGTGCCGCACGCCCTGCTGGTGGACGTCGCGGAGACGATGAGCCGCTACGGCCGGCTCCAGCTGCTCGCCGACCCGGCGCACGGGCTCGTGCTGCACGCGCTCGACCGCGCGGTGCTCGCGGAGGTGATGCGCTCCAAGCGCACCGCCGGCCTGCTGGGCGCGCGTATCGACGAGACCGACGTGGTGGTGCACCCCTCGCAGCGCGGGCACCTCAAGCAGGTGCTGGTGAAGCTCGGCTGGCCGGCCGAGGACCTCGCCGGCTACGTCGACGGCGAGCACCACCCCATCGCGCTGGCGCAGGACGGCTGGCACCTGCGGCCGTACCAGGAGCAGGCGGTGGCGGGGTTCTTCCACGGCGGCTCCGGCGTGGTGGTGCTGCCGTGCGGCGCGGGCAAGACGCTCGTCGGCGCCGGGGCGATGGCGCGCTCGCAGACCACCACGCTGATCCTGGTGACCAACACCGTCTCGGCGCGGCAGTGGCGCGACGAGCTGATCAAGCGCACCACGCTGACGGCCGACGAGATCGGCGAGTACTCCGGGTCACGCAAGGAGATCCGGCCGGTGACCATCGCCACGTACCAGGTGCTGACCGTGAAGCGGAAGGGGATGTACCCCCACCTGGAGCTGCTCGACGCCCGCGACTGGGGCCTCATCGTGTACGACGAGGTGCACCTGCTGCCGGCACCCGTGTTCCGGATGACGGCGGACCTCCAGGCCCGGCGGCGCCTCGGCCTGACCGCCACGCTGGTGCGCGAGGACGGCCGCGAGGACGAGGTGTTCTCGCTCATCGGCCCGAAGCGGTTCGACGCGCCGTGGAAGGACATCGAGGCCCAGGGGTACATCGCACCGGCGGTGTGCACCGAGGTTCGCCTGACGCTGCCGGACGGCGACCGGATGGCCTACGCGGTGGCCGATCCCGACGAGCGCTACCGCCTGGCGGCCACCGCCGCGGGCAAGAACGCGGTGGTGGAACGGATCGTCGCGCAGCACCCCGGCGAACCCACCCTGGTGATCGGCCAGTACCTGGACCAGCTGCACGAGCTCGCCGAGCACCTGGACGCCCCGCTGATCACGGGTGAGACCACGGTTCGCGAGCGCGAGCGGCTGTACGCCGCCTTCCGCGCGGGCGAGCTGCCGACGCTCGTCGTCTCCAAGGTCGCGAACTTCTCGATCGACCTGCCCGAGGCCTCGGTCGCGGTGCAGGTCTCCGGGTCGTTCGGGTCGCGGCAGGAGGAGGCGCAGCGGCTCGGGCGGATCATGCGGCCGAAGGGCGACGGTCGCACCGCGCACTTCTACGCGATCGTCGCGCGCGACACGGTGGACCAGGAGTTCGCCGCGCACCGCCAGCGGTTCCTCGCCGAGCAGGGGTACGCGTACACGATCGTGGACGCCGAGGATCTCGAGGCCTCCGCGTGACAAAGCCCTGGCGCGTCGGCGTCCGCGGTGACATGCTCCTCAGTTCCCCGCAGGCGGGAACCGAGGAGCCCCGGCCCTCGTTGCGCCCGCGAAAGGGGTGGGAAACACTCGTGAACGTGCATGACCGACGCCGCCGTACGGCCACCAGCGCCATCCGCACCATGGGCGCCCTGGCGCTCGCCGCAGGCCTGTTGGTGGCCACCGCACCGGGCGCCGCGGCGGTCGACCCGATCACCCTGACGAGCGACATCACGGACGAGGCCGGCGTGCTCAGCGCGGCGGACGAGGCGCGCATCCAGGACTCTCTGGACCAGCTCGCCGCGGACACGCGGTACCAGCTGTACGTGATCTACGTGCCGGACTTCTCCGGCGCGGACCCGCTGCAGTGGACCTACGACACCGGCAACCTGAGCGGCCTGTCCCGCGAGGACGACTTCATCCTCGCCGTGGCCGTCGACATCAGCCGCTACATGATCTCGCCGGACTCGAACGCCGAGATCTCCAACGCCCAGGTTCGCGACGTGGCGGCGGCCGTGGAGGACGAGCTGCGCGCGAGCAACTGGGCCGACGCGGCGATCGCCGCCGCCGACGGCCTGCGTGAGGCCGCGCTGAACCCGCAGGGCGGCGGCGCGCAGCCCGAGCCCGCGCCCGGCTCCGGGGCGGGTTCCTCGTCCTCCGGCCCCGGCATCGGCTCGGTGTTCCTCGTCGGTATCGCGGCCGTGGGCGGCATCGCGGTCGCCGCAGCGGCGATCTCCAGCCGGCGCAAGAAGCAGACGCAGCCGGGCCGGCCGCCGACGGCCGACGAGCTCGCCGGCGTGCCCACCGCCGAGCTGAACCGTCGCTCGGCGTCGGCGCTCGTCGCGGCCGACGACGCCGTCCGCAGCTCGGAGCAGGAGCTCGGGTTCGCGCAGGCGCAGTTCGGCGAGGTGGCGACCAAGGAGTTCGCCGTCGCCCTGGCCGACGGCAAGGCGAAGCTGACGGAGGCGTTCCGGCTGCGCCAGGCGCTCGACGACTCGGTGCCGGACACCGAGGAGCAGCAGCGCGCCTGGACCACGCAGATCCTGCGGCTGTGCGCCGACGTCTCGGGCACGCTGGAGGCGCAGAAGTCGGCGTTCGACGAGCTGCGCAGCCTGGAGGACCACGTCGAGGACGCGCTCGCCGAGCACACGAAGTCCGTCGAGCAGCTGAGCCAGCGCCTCGGCCCGGCGCGGTTCACGCTCCAGACCCTCACCACGCAGTACTCGGCGGCGGCGCTCGCCTCGGTCTCGTCGAACGTCGACCAGGCCGAGGCACTGCTCGGCGAGGCCACCGAGGCGATCCGGCAGGGCCGCGAGGCCGCACAGGCGGGCACGCGCGGCACGGCCGTGGGCTACGCCCGGGCCGCCGAGGCGGCCGTCGACCACGCCCGCACGCTGCTGGACGCGATCTCCAGCGCCGGTGCCGACCTGGCCGCTTCCGGCCCGAAGCTCGACTCCGGCATCGCCTCGATCACCTCGGACATCTCCGACGCCGCCCGGCTCGCCCCGAGCGACCCGGCCGTGGCGCCGCAGGTCAGCGGCGCCCAGCAGGCGGTCCAGGTCGCCACCCTCGCCCGCAGCGGGGACGGCGACCCGCTCGCGGCCATCAAGGTCCTGACGACCGCGGAGGCCGCGCTCGACGCGGCGCTCGCCCCGATGCGGGAGCGCGAGGAGCAGGCCCGCCGCGCCCTCGCGCTGCTCGACGAGACGCTCGGCCGGCTCGACTCGACGATCCGCGCCACGACGGACTACGTCAACACCCGCCGCGGCGCGGTGGGCCCCGAGGCGCGGACGCGCCTCACCGAGAGCCAGCGACTGCGCGACCAGGCGTTCTCCGAACGGGCGACGGACCCGGTCCGAGCGCTCGCCACAGCCCAGCGCTCGCAGCAGCTGGTGGACGAGGCCATCGGCCTCGCCCAGCGCGACGTTCAGCAGCGCTCGTGGGACGACGATTTCCGCAACCGCGGCGGGGGCGGCGGTTCCAACAACGTCGGCGGCATGATCCTCGGCGGCCTGATCCTCGGCTCCATCCTGCGGGGCGGCGGCGGTGGCCACGGCGGCGGGGGTGGCGGCGGGG
>JAEXPS010000129.1 GCA_023438885.1 Actinomycetes bacterium | reverse complement strand
GCACGCCCGCCGCGGCGATCGCCGCCGGGCTCGGCGTGCTGGCCACCGGCCTGGCGGCCGCCGCGGCGCTCGTGACCGGCGTGCCGGCGGTCGCCTCGGGTCAGCTGGCGCCCGTGGAGCTCGCCGTGGTGGTGCTGACGCCGCTGGCGGCGTTCGAGGCCACCGCCTTGCTGCCCGGCGCCGCGGTCGCGGTGCAGCGTTCGCGGTCCGCCGCAGCCCGCGTGCTGGCTCTTCTCGACGCCGCGAGCCCCTCGGGCCAGGCCGGCGCCGGCGAGGCCCTCGATCGCGACGAGGACCCCGACCCGGGGACCAGGGGCCGGGCGACTGCTCCCGGGACCGCGGATCACGGCGTGGTGGCGCGCGGGCTGGCGGTGGGGTGGCCGGGCGGGCCGGTGGTCGTGGACGGTGTCGACCTCGCCGTGGAGCCAGGCCGGGCCGTCGCGATCGTCGGACCCTCCGGGGCGGGCAAGACGACGCTGCTGCTCACCCTCGCCGGCCTCCTGCCGCCCCGGGCGGGGGTGGTGCGGATCGGCGGCGACGACCCCGCCGTGCTGACCTCCCCCGAGCGCGCCGCCCGCGTGGTCGTCACCACCGAGGACGCGCACGTGTTCGGCACCACCGTGCTGGAGAACCTGCGCGTGGCCCGGGGGGACGTCACGCCCGACGAGGCGGCGGCGGCCCTCGACCGTGCCGGCCTGGGGCCGTGGCTCGCAGGCCTTCCCGAGGGCCTGGACACGCTGCTCGGCCCGGACGCGCGCACCGTCTCCGGCGGCGAGCGACGCCGCCTGCTGCTGGCCCGCGCACTGCTGGCCCCCGCGCCCGTGCTCCTGGTCGACGAGCCCGCCGAGCATCTCGATCCCGCCACGGCGGACGCCCTGGTGAGCGACCTCCTGGGCGACCGGACGGCGCCTGGTGGGCAGCAACGCGGGATCGTCGTCGTCACGCACCGCCTGACGCCGCTGGCGGCCGCGGACGAGGTGCTGTGGGTGGAAGACGGCCGCATCCTCGACCGCGGCCGGCACGACGACCTCGCCGGGCGCCTGCTCGGCTACCGTGAGGCCCTGAGACGCGAGCAGGCTGCCTAGCGGGAGTGTGGATGACCGAGGTCCCAGGCCAGGAGGTGGGTGCGCCCTTCGAACGGGGCGTGCTCATGGAGGCCGAGCCCTCCGCGCCGTCGTTGAGCGGCGACGGGCTCACGGACCTGATGAGCGCCATCCTCGCGGTGGCGGGTGAGCTCGAGCTGCCGGCCGTGCTGGAGCGGTTCGTCCAGGTGAGCGCCGAGCTGACGGGCGCCCGCTTCGGGGCGATCAACGTGCTCGACGAGCACGGCGCCTCCACGACCTTTGTCTACACCGGCGTGCCCACGGCGGTGGCGCGCGCGATGGCGAACCCGCCGCACGCCCTCGGCGTGCTCGGCGCGATCCCGCCCGAAGGGGCGCTGCGACTCGACGACCTGACGCAGCACCCGGCCTTCCGCGGCTGGCCGGCCCACCACCCGAAGATGGGGACGTTCCTGGGCGCGTCCGTGCGCGTGCGCAACCAGGTGTTCGGCCAGCTGTACCTCTCGGAGAAGCTCGACGGCTCCCCCTTCACTGATGCCGACGAGCGCACCATCGTCTCGCTCGCCGCTGCGGCGGGCGTCGCGGTGGCCAACGCGCAGCTGTACGCGCAGTCGGAGCGGCGCGAGCACTGGCTGCAAGCGGGTCAGTCCATCACCACCATGCTGCTCGAGGGCATCGACGAGGAGGAGGCGCTCGAGCACATCGCGCGCACCGCCCGTGAGGTCGCCGGCGCGGACACGGCCGCCCTGGCCCTGCCCGGCATGAGCGACGAGCTGCTCATCGAGCTCGCGGACGGCTACGACGCCGACAAGCTGCTCGGCCTGGCGATGCCGGAGGGCGGCCGCGCCTGGACGGTGCAGCGTGAGGGCAAGGGCCTGCTCACGCCGTCCCTCCAGGCGTCCCGCACCGTCAAGGTCGAGCCGATGCGGGCGTTCGGGGCGGCGCTCTACGCCCCGCTGCAGACGTCGGGCCGCGGGGTCGGCGTGCTGATCCTGCTCCGCCGCGTCGACCAGCCGCCGTTCGAGGAGAGCGACCTGGCCACCGCGGAGTCGTTCGCCGCACAGGCCGCGCTGGCGTACGTCCTCGCCGAGGCCCGTCACGCCCAGGACGTCGCCGCGCTGCTCGACGAGCGCGAGCGCATCGCGCGTGACCTGCACGACCTGGCGATCCAGCAGCTGTTCGCCACGGGCATGCAGCTGGAGACGATCCGGCGCCGCTCGGCCCGCGGGGTCGACGCGCACGAGCTGACCGCCATCGTCGAGGAGGCGCTGGACAACGTCGACGAGTCCGTGCGCCAGATCCGTCACATCGTCCACGAGCTGCGCGACCCGGACGCCGCCACGGGGCTCGTCGAGCGGCTGCGGCGCGAGGCGTCGCTCGCCCGCACGGGCCTGGGCTTCGCCCCGTCGCTCGTCATCCTGCTCGACGGCGAGGTCCTCGACACCGAGGACGTCGACGCCGAGTACCGGCTCGACGAGAGGCTCGACGCCCAGCTGACCGACGACGTCGTCGCCGTCGTCCGCGAGGGCCTCGCCAACGCCGCGCGGCACGCGCACGCCGCCTCGGTGACCGTCAAGGTCAGCGTCAAGGGCTCAGGGCCGCAGGGCACCGTCCAGGTGGAGGTCCAGGACGACGGCGTGGGAGTGCCCAGCGTGCGCGAGCGCTCGTCGGGCACCGGGAACCTCGCCGCCCGTGCGCGTCAGCACGGCGGCACGTTCACGCTGGCGAGCGCTCCGGACGGGCGCGGCACGCTCCTGTCCTGGCAGGCGCCGCTCACCTGACGGCCCGCCAGCCCCTCCAGAACCGCAACGTCCGAGGATGTGGTCGCTCTGGCG
>JAEXPS010000233.1 GCA_023438885.1 Actinomycetes bacterium | reverse complement strand
CCCCCCCCCCCCCCACCGCGGGCTACCTCACTCGGCGAGGTAGACCGTGCTCCAGTCGTAGTTCTCGCTCGGGATGAGGGTCAGGCCCTGCACCGAGTCGGAGGCCGCGACGTTGATGCTGCTCTGGTAGAGCCCGATCGCCGGAGCGTCGGTCGCCAGCAGGTCGGAGACCTCCTGGTAGATGGCCAGCCGCTTGGCGGAGTCCGTCTCCTGCTGAGCCTGGCTCAGCAGCGCGTCGAGCGCTTCGTTGCAGTAGCCGAGGCGGTTCGCCTTGCAGGTGTACAGACGGTTGAGCGTGAAGTCCGCGTCGCCCGTGGCGTTGAGGTTCGGGTTGACGATCATGTCGAAGTTGCCCGGGCTGGCGATCGCCTCGTTGAATGCGGCGGTGTCGTCGGTCTTCGCGGTCACCGTGACGCCGATCTCCTTCCAGTAGGAGATCATCGCGGCGACGAGCTGGTCGTTACCCGCGTTGGCCTGGTTGAAGTCGACCGACGCGCTGAACCCGTTCGGGTACCCGGCCTCGGCCAACAGCTTCTTGGCACCCTCGGGGTCGTAGCTCGGCGTCTTGTCGGACGGCAGGCAGCCGAAGGCAACCTCGGGGCACAGCGAGCTCATCGTCGACGCGGTCTCACCGAGCAGCGACGAGACGATCGTCGGCATGTCGAGGGCCATCCACATGGCCAGACGCACGTTCTTGTCGGTGAACGGCTCCCGGCTGTTCTGGAACCAGAGGAAGTTGTAGGTCAGGCTCGGCACCTGCGAGAAGGTGATGCCGTCCATGCCCTCGACCGTGGGGATCTGGTCGTTGGGCACACCGGCGACCACCTGCACCTCGCCGTTCGCCAGTGCGGTGATCCGGCTGTTGATGTCGTCGACCTGCTTGAACGTCAGCGTCTTCAGCTTGGCCTTCTCGCCCCAGTACGCGTCGTTCCGGGACAGCGAGATGTGGTCGTTGGCGACGAACTCGTCGATGACGAACGGACCGGTGCCGATCGGCTGAGCCCAGTAGGCGTCGTCGGCGGCACGGGCTTCCTGGCCGATGAAGATCATCGAGACGATGCCGAGGAGCGTTCCGGTCGGGTTCGCGGTGTGGAGGGTGAACGTCGTCGGGTCGTCAGCCGTGTAGGAGGAGACGACCGCGAGCTGCGCGCCCAGCACCGACTTCATCGCGATGTAGCGGTCGAAGGAGGCCACCACGTCGTTCGCCGTGAACGGCGTCCCGTCGCTGAAGGTGACGTCGTCGCGCAGCTTGAACTGCAGGGTCGTCGGGTCGAGCCAGGTCCAGGACTCCGCCAGGAGCGGCTTCGGCTCGTGGGTCTCGGGGTCGAGCGCCACCAGTCCCTGCATGACGTTGCTGATGACCTGCATGCTGCAGTTGTTGAAGTTCGCCGTCGTGTCCAGCAGGCTGCAGCCCCAGTTGATGACGTACGTGAGGTTCTGCTGGTCGTCCGGAAGCGGCTGGCCGGCCGCGGCAGGCGCGCTCGCGCTGTCGGTGGCGGCGGGGGCGGTGTCGGCCGAGCCGCTGTCACCCGAACTGCAGGCCGCGAGGGCCAGGGAGACAACGGCGGCCAGCGCGACCGCCGTCGTCGCGCGCTTTCGCCATGACGTCATTGCGTTCTCCTTTGATCCGTTGACACATGCGAATGGTCGCCAGCCCGGGTCACCGCCCGGGATGGACGTCAGGGGGTGGGTTCCAGCCAGGGCCGGACCACCGGCACGGCCGCGACGAGCGCCTTCGTGTAGTCGTCGCGCGGGTTCTCGAAGATCTCGCGCGCCGTTCCCTCCTCGGCGACGCGGCCGTGGTGCAGGACCAGGACGCGATCGCAGAGGTGCTCGATGACGGACAGGTCGTGCGAGATGAACAGGTAGGCGAGGCCGAGGTCGTCCTGCAGGTCGTCGAGCAGGTTGAGCACCTGGGCCTGCACCGACACGTCCAGTGCGGAGACCGGCTCGTCGCAGATGATCACCTTGGGCCGCAGCGCGAGCGCCCGGGCGATGCCGATGCGCTGGCGCTGCCCGCCGGAGAACTGATGCGGATAGCGGTCCGAGTAGTCCGGGTCGAGGCCGACGCGCTCCATGAGCTGCTTGACCTCGGCGGTCCACCTGTTCGCCGGCACGACGTCCCGGTGGACGCGCCAGCCCTCGGCGATGATGTCGCGAACCGTCAACCTCGGGTTGAGCGAGGCGTAGGGATCCTGGAACACCATCTGCATGTCGCGGCGAACCGCCTTGAGCTGCTTCGGCGAGTACTGCGTGATGTCGTTGCCCTCGAACTCGATGGCGCCGGCCTCCGGCTTCACCAGGCCGATCACGGCGCGCGCCACCGTCGACTTCCCGGATCCCGACTCGCCGACGAGCCCGACCGTCTCACCGGGGTTGATCTCGAACGTCACGTCGTCGACGGCGACGTTCGCGCCGATCTGACGTTGCAGCACCGACGAACGGATGGGGTAGGCGACCTTCAGGTGTGCGACCCTCAGCAAGGGTGTCTCAGGCATGCGGGAGCGCCTCCTCGGACATGTGGCATGCGGCCTCGTGCCGCGCCGGCCAGCCGTCCGGCGTGCGCAGCAGCGGCAGTTCCTGGCGGCACACCTCGGTGGCGAACGGGCAGCGCGGGTTGAACGCGCAGCCCGCGGGCAGGTCGAGCAGGTTCGGCGGGGACCCGAGGATCGGCTTGAGCCGCCCACCGATGCTCGTCTCGCTCGGGATCGACTCGAGCAGTCCCCGGGTGTACGGGTGAGCAGGGTGGTCGTACATCTGCCGGATCTCACCGGTCTCGACGATGCGACCGGCGTACATGATCGCGGCGCGCTGGGCGACGTCGGCGACCACCCCGAGGTCGTGGCTGATGAGGATCATCGCCATGCCGGTCTCCGCCTGGAGGTCGGCCAGGAGCGACATCACCTGCTTCTGGACGGTGACGTCCAGTGCGGTCGTCGGCTCGTCCGCGATGAGCAGCTTCGGATCGAGCGCGAGCGCCATCGCGATCATGATCCGTTGCCGCTGACCGCCCGAGAACTGGTGCGGGTAGTCGTTGATCCGCTCGTCGGCGTTGGGGATGCCGACCCGCTTGAGCAGGTCGAGCGCCCTGGCCCACGCCTGCTTCTTGCCCATGCCCCGGCGCCGGCGCAGCGGCTCTGCCACCTGGGCGCCGACCCGGAACACCGGGTTCAGAGAGCTCAGCGGGTCCTGGAAGATCATCGCGATCTCGGTGGCGCAGACCTCACGGACCTTCTTGACGGGCAGCGCCGCCAGGTCGCGACCGCCGTGGAAGATGCTTCCCTCGACGATCGAGCCGGCCGGTTTCGGCAGCAGCGCCATGATCGCCTGCGCCGTCGTCGACTTGCCGGACCCGGACTCGCCGAGGATCGCCAGGGTCTCCCCCGCGTGGACGTCGAAGCTCACGTGGTCGAGCGCCCGTGCGACCCCGGCCGCCGTCGAGAACTCGACGGTGAGGTCCTGCACGCGCAACAGCGGTGCCTCGGCCCCGAGGGCCTGAGCGGCGGATGCCAGTTGTGTCGTCGTCATCATGCGCTCCGCAGCCGGGGGTCGAACTTGTCGCGCAGCGCGTCCCCGAGGATCCCGAAGGCCAGCATGAGGATCACCAGCGCGACGCCGGGGAAGGTCGAGATCCACCACGCGCTCGCGATGTACTGCGTGCCGTTGTAGATCGTGCTGCCGAGGCTCGGGGTACCCAGGGGCACGCCGACGCCGAGGAACGAGAGCGACGCCTCCGTGAGGATCACCTGCGCGAACTGCGTGGTGGCCACGACGGTGACGGGTGCGAGGCAGCCCGGCAGAAGAGTGCGGATCATCAGGTGCCAGTTGCCGGCCCCGAGCGTTCGGGCCGCCTCGACGTACTCCCGGTTCTTCAGCGCCAGCACCTGGCTCCGGGTGACGCGGGCGAAGACGACCCAGCTGGAGATCGACAGCACGATGATGATGTTCCGGACGCCCTGCCCCAGCACCGAGGCGATGAGGATGGCCAGCAGGATCGACGGGAAGGCCAGCTGGATGTCGGCCAGGCGCATCAGCGTCGTGTCGAGCCAGCCGCCGAAGTGGCTGGCCAGGAGCCCGAGCAGCACCCCGACCACGCCGGAGATCGCGAGCGTCGCGGCCCCGATGAGGATCGAGATCCGGGCGCCGGCCATGATCTCGGCGAACAGGTCCTGGCCGAGCTGGTTGGTGCCGAGGATCGCCGTGTGACCGTCGGGCATCACGGTCCCCGGCGGCATGAGGCGCATCAGGAGCTCGGCGTGCTGCGGATCGAAGTGATACGCCATCGGGATGACGATCGCGCCGACGATGAACAGGGCGATGACGATCAGGGGGATGACGATGCGCAGCATCACTCCCCGGCGGGCCCGACGGGCGATGCGCATCGTCTTGTCGGCGCCGGTGACGGGCGCGGTGGCGGTGGGCGCGGTGGCGGTGGCGGTCACTTGGAGACCCTCACTCGGGGGTCGAGGAACCCGTAGGCGAGGTCCACGACGAGGTTGATGACGACGAAGACCGCCGCGATGACGAGGACGCAGCCCTGGACGACGTTGTACTCACGCTGCTGGATCGAGGTGACCAGGAGCCGGCCGATCCCCGGGAAGGAGAACACGGACTCGGTGACCGCAGCACCACCGAGGAGGGTGCCGAACTGCAGACCCACGATCGTGACGACCGGGATGGCAGCGTTCCGGACGGCGTGCTGGAAGACGACGACCCGCTCCGACAAGCCCTTGGCGCGGGCGGTCTGGACGTAGCCCTCGCCCATCACCTCGAGCAGACCGTTGCGGATCATCCTGGTGAGCACCGAGACGAAGGGCAGCGCCAGCACGATCGTCGGGAGGATCAGGTTCTTCGGTCCCTCCAGGCCGGTGCTCGGCAGCCACTTGAGGGTCCGGGAGAAGACCAGCAGCAGGACGACGCCGATCCAGAAGTTGGGGAGCGACTGGGTGAACAGCGACCCGGTGGTGACCAGCCGGTCGACCGAGCGGTTGACTCGCAGCGCCGCGAACAGTCCGAGCGGGAAGGCCAGCGCCAGCGCCAGGAGGCAGGCGAGGACGGCGAGGAGCGCGGTGTTCGGGAACACATCGGCGATGAGCTGCATCGCGGGTTCCTTGGTGTGGTACGACTCGCCGAGGTCGCCGGTGAGAGCCCCGCCGAGGAAGCTGCCGTACTGCACGATCAGCGGCCGGTCGACGCCGAGCCCTTCGCGCACCTGGGCCAGCTGCTCGGGCGAGGCGTCGGTGCCCGCGATGAGCAGCGCGGGGTCCGCAGGCACGACCCGCACGACGAGGAACACTGCCGTGGCGACGCCCCAGAGCACGAAGACCGCTAGCACCACACGCCGCAGGACGTAGCCGACCATGCGCAACACCTCTCTCCCCGGGGCCTCGATGCCTCGGTCCCGCGGGTTACTCCCGACCCCTGGACGGGCGGTCGCCTCTCTGCGCGGCGCTGTCCCTCGGGCTCGGCTGACAACGATGTCAGTTGCGGAGGACCCTAACCGACGATCGGCGGATGTCAAAGGCCGTGACCTGATTGAGACCTCGGAGCCACGGTCAAGGGCCGACCGGCGGCGAGCCGGATACGGCGCAGCCAGCGGCGCCGCGGGCATTAGTGCAGGTCACGGCGTCATTACCTCGAGCCGCCTCTTCTCGCGCCCGAACCGTCGAGTGTTCACGGTGTCGCCGACCCGTTGACATCGGTATCATGACCATTGCCGGGAGCCTGGCCGGCGGCCCATCCATGAGAGAGACGGCAGACACCGATGTCAGACGCACGTCAGGCGCCGCAGTACGCAACGATGCGCGATGTTGCGACGTTGGCAGGCGTGGGCGTCAAGACCGTGTCACGCGTGCTCAACGGGGAACCGAACGTCTCTGCCGAGACGACGGAACGGGTGCGGCGCGCGGCTTCTGCCCTCAACTACGAGCTCAACGTCTACGCCGGCGGTCTGCGGCGCATGGGCGCCCGGACCAACGCCATCGGCCTGATGCTGGAGAGCGTCGACAACGCCTTCTCCGCGGCGATCCACCGCGGCGTCGAAACGGTGATGCAGCGACACTCGATCGTGGTCCTGGCCCAGAGCTTCGAGGAGGATCCGGATCGCGAGCGGACGGTCGTCAAGGAGTTCCTGCGGCGCCGCGTCGACGGGCTGATCCTCACCACCGTCTCCCGGGACCAGGCGTACCTGTCCGCGGAGGCGGCCCGCGGGACGTCGATCGTCTTCGTCGACCGCCCCGCGGCTTCCGTCGCGTTCGACTCGGTCGTCTCGAGCAACTTCGACGGTGCCGTCACGGCAACGCGCCACCTGCTCGAGCACGGGCATCGCCAGCTGGCCTACGTGGGTGGTGACCAGCGCATCTGGACGCTGCGCGAACGGCGGCGCGGCTACTTCGCCGAGCTGGACCGTCTCGGCGTCTCACGGTCCTTGGTCCGCGACGTCACCGGCGTCCGCGGCGAGGAGGGCGCCCGGCAGGTGGTCCACCGCATGCTGGACGACCGGGAGCCGCCGACCGCGATCTTCGCGGCGCACAACCGGATGGTCGTCGGCACGCTGCGCGCGCTGCACGAGCGCGGGGTTCAGAACCAGGTGGCGATGGTCGGGTTCGACGACGTCCAGCTGCTCGACCTGCTCGAACCGGGTGTGACCGTCGTCGCGCAGGACCCCCGCCGGATGGGCGAGCTGGCGGCCGAGCGACTGCTGGCGCGGATGCAGCGCAACCAGCTCGAGCTGGAGACCATCACCGTGCCGACGACCCTCATCGAACGGGGCTCCGGTGAGATTCCCGGCCCGTTCCTCACGGGCGCATGAGCGGCGGGTACTGACGAGAGCGGTGCGCCGCGACACGACGGAGGGCCGAAGCCGGACGGCGTGCCGGCCGTCACGATGCCGGGCGCCGGCCGGCCCTAGGGCAGACGCGCGGCCCTCATCGCCCGCAACGCCCCCGTGTACAGCGGTGTCCAGACGTCGGCGCCCAGTGCGAACAGGCGGTCGAGCCCCAGGCTGGGGCCGTGCCGCCCGACGATCCCGTGGGTGCCGCGCTGCAGGGCGATGGTCTGCGGCCGGGTCGACGCCCAGATCGCCTCGCGGCCGTGGCGAGCGCCCACGCCGGAGATGCCCCACCCGGCCTGCGGGGCCCCGATGGGCGCCCACGCGGCGACGTAGGCCTCGTTGACGGCGACGCTGCCCGCGCGCAACCGGCGCGCGATCGCCCGGCCGCGGCGGGCGTCGGAGGTCCACACGCCTGCGGCCAGGCCGTACTCCGTGTCGTTGATCGCCGCCACGGCCTCGTCGTCGGAGGCGACCGGGTACACGGACACCACCGGGCCGAAGGTCTCCTCGCGGTGGCATCGCGCGTGCTCCGGCACGTCGGCCAGGATCGTCGGGGCGTAGAAGTACGGTCCCAGGTCGGGCCGCTGCTCACCCCCGGCCAGGACGGTGGCCCCCTGGCCGACCGCGTCCTCGACGTGCTCGACGACGCGGGCGAGCTGCGCTGCCGACGTCAGCGAGCCGAGGTCGCTGCGGTAGTCGAGGCCCGCGCCGAGCCGGAGGTCCTGGGTGCGCGTGACGAAGGCGTCCAGCACCTCCTCGAACACCGCCTCGTGGACGTAGATGCGCTCGGCCGTGGTGCACACCTGCCCCACGCCGGCGAAGCAGGTGCGCACGAGGCCCCTGGCCGTCACCTCGACGTCGACGTCGTCGGCCACGTACAGACCGTTCTTGCCGCCGAGCTCGAGCGTCGTCGGCACCAGCCGGGCTCCGGCGCGGGCGGCGACCTCGCGGCCGGCGCGGGTGGATCCGGTGTAGATCACCGCGTCGGCATGGTCGACGACCGCTGAACCGATCTCCGGGCCCCCGGCCACCACCTGGAGCACGTCCTCAGGAAGGCCGGCGTCGGCGAGCAGCTCCGCGCCCCACAGCGCGGTCAGGGTCGTCTGGGGATCGGGTCGCAGCAGCACGGCGTTGCCGGCGACGAGCGCGGGCAGCGCGTCCCCGAACGGCAGGTTGAGCGGCATGTTCCAGGGCGCCACGATGCCGACGACCCCGACTGGGTGGCGCACCACGCGCGTCGCGGTCAGGCCGGGGATCAGGCCGAGCACACGCTCGTCGGCGAGGTACCTGCGGGCGCGCGCGGCGTAGTGCCGAGCGACGTCGGCGACGTCCACCACCTCCTCGAAGGCGTGGACGCGGGCCTTCCCGGTCTCGACCTGGATCAGGTCCAGCACGTCGGACTGGCGAGTCAGCAGCAGGTCGTGGGCACGCAGCAGCACCGCGATGCGCTGCCGCAACGGTGTGGCGGCCCACAGGCGCTGCGCGGCCCGGGCGCGGCGTGCGGCCTCGGCGACATCGTCGGCAGTGGACTGCGGCACCGCGGCGATCGGCGCGCCGGTGAACGGCGCGACGGGCGTGTGGGTGGCGCTCCCCCGCCCGGCGGAGAGCCTGCCGAGGAGGGTGCGCACGTCGTCAGGCTCGAGCACGTAGGTCGCGAGAGGGTCGGTCTCCGGGTCGTGGAGCTCGGGGTGCGCCATGCGCGCCACTGTACGTCGCGCCCGCGGCGATCCCCGTGAGGCCGAGTGGCGTCCGCCGAGTGCCGCAGTCGTCCGCCCAGCGCCGCAGTCGTCCGCCGAGCGCCGCAGTCGTCCGTCGAGTGCCGCAGTCGTCCGCCGAGTGCTACCGAAGCTTCGGGCGCACTCGCCGAATGACTGCGGCAGTCGGCGTGGTGGCCCCCGGGGGTCAGTGGGGGGTGTACGGGCTGACGACGACCTCGACTCGCTGGAACTCCTTGAGGTCCGAGTAGCCCGTGGTCGCCATCGCGCGGCGCAGTGCGCCGATGAGGTTGAGCGTGCCGTCGGCGGTGTGCCCGGGGCCGAAGAGGATCTGCTCGAGGGTGCCGGCAGTGCCGACCTCGACCCGCTCGCCGCGCGGCAGCTGCGGGTGGTGCGCCTCCGGCCCCCAGTGCCAGCCGTGGCCCGGGGCCTGTGTCGCACGGGCCAGCGCGGCGCCGAGCATCACGGCGTCCGCCCCGCAGGCCACCGCCTTGACCAGGTCGCCCGAACGCCCGACCCCGCCGTCGGCGATGACGTGCACGTAGCGGCCGCCGGACTCGTCGAGGTAGTCGCGGCGGGCCGCCGCGACGTCGGCCACCGCCGACGCCATCGGGGCGTGGATCCCCAGCGAGACGCGGGTGGTGTGCGCCGCGCCGCCGCCGAACCCGACGAGCACGCCGGCAGCACCCGTCCGCATCAGGTGCAGCGCCGCGGTGTAGGTCGAGGCGCCGCCGACGATCACCGGCACGTCGAGCTCGTAGATGAAGCGCTTGAGGTTGAGGGGCTCCGCCCGCCCGGAGACGTGCTCGGCGGAGACGGTGGTGCCGCGGATGACGAACAGGTCGACTCCGGCGTCCACCACGGTGCGCCAGTGCTCCTGCGTGCGCTGCGGCGACAGAGCTCCCGCCACGGTGACCCCGGCGGCGCGGATCTCCTTCAGACGCGCGGTGATGAGCTCCGGGCGGATCGGCGCCGCGTACAGCTCCTGCATGCGGGCCGTCGCCCGGGAGGCGTCGAGCGACGCGATCTCGGCGAGCAGCGGCGTGGGGTCGTCGTACCGGGTCCACAGGCCCTCGAGGTCGAGGACGCCGAGCCCACCGAAGCGGCCCAGTGCCACGGCGGTGGTGGGACTCATCACCGAGTCCATCGGCGCGGCGACCACCGGCAGCTCGAAATGGTAGGCGTCGATCTGCCAGGCGACCGAGACGTCCTCCGGGTCACGCGTGCGCCGCGAAGGCACCACCGCGATGTCGTCGAAGGAGTATGCGCGCCGCCCGCGCTTGCCACGACCGATCTCGACCTCGCTCACCGGCCCAGGCTACCGGCGCGGGCGTGTCGGTCCGGCCGTGTCGGCGCCCAGTGCCATCCTCCGGGCCAGGGGGGACGACGAAGGAGGGGCGATGGGTTGGCACGCCGGCCCGCTGGTGGGCTTCGACACCGAGACCACGGGGGTCGACGTCGGCACGGACCGGATCGTCACCGCCGCCGTCGTGGTCCGCGACGCCGCCGGGACCCGCGCCCGCACCTGGCTGATCGACCCCGGAGTGCCGATCCCCGCCTCGGCGACCGCGGTCCACGGCATCACCACGCAGGACGTGCAGGCCAACGGCCGCCAGCCCCGCGAGGCGCTCGAGGAGGTCGCGACGGCGCTGTCCGCCGCGTGGCGCCTCGGCGTGCCGGTGGTGGCCTTCAACTCCTCGTACGACCTGTCGCTGCTGGAGGCGGAGCTGCGCCGCCATGGGCTGCGTTCCCTCGACGAGCGCCTCGGCCGGCCGGCCGCGCCCGTCATCGACCCCCTGGTGCTGGACCGGGCGGTCGACCGCTACCGGCCGGGCCAGCGGCGGCTCGGCGACCTGTGCGCGCTCTACGGCATCGCGACACCCGAGGCGTTGCACGCCGCGCACGTCGACGTGGTGGCGACGCTCGACCTCCTCGGGGCGATCGTCGAGCACCATCCCGAGCTGGGCGACCTCGACCTGGCGGCGCTCCAGGCGTACCAGGTCAGCCAGCATCAGCAGTGGGCGGAGCACTACAACGCCTGGCGCGCGGGCCAGGGCCTGCCCGGCCCGGGCGCGGAGCTCGAGTGGCCGATGCGCCTCGCCGCCGGCCGGTCGGCCCCGGCTCAGCGGGCGGTGTAGTTCGGCGCCTCGACCGTCATCTGGATGTCGTGGGGGTGGGACTCCTTGAGCCCCGCCGGGGTGATCCGGATGAACTTGCCCCGCTCCCGCAGCTCGGGGATGGTGTGCGCCCCGACGTAGAACATCGACTGGTGCAGGCCGCCGACGAGCTGGTGGGCCACGGCCTGCAGCGGCCCGCGGTACGGCACCTGGCCCTCGATGCCCTCGGGGACGATCTTCTCGTCGGACGGCACGTCCGCCTGGAAGTAACGGTCCTTGGAGTACGAGACCCGGCCACGGGAGGCCATCGCTCCCAGCGAGCCCATCCCCCGGTAGTGCTTGTACTGCTTGCCGTTGACGAAGACGAGGTCGCCGGGCGACTCGTCGCAGCCGGCGAGCAGAGATCCGAGCATCACGGTGTCCGCGCCGGCGACCAGCGCCTTGGCGATGTCTCCGGAGAACTGGAGGCCACCGTCGCCGATCACCGGCACCCCCGCCGGACGGCAGACCTGGGCCGCGTCGTAGATCGCCGTGATCTGGGGCACGCCGACACCGGCGACGACCCGCGTGGTGCAGATGGAACCGGGGCCCACGCCCACCTTGACGGCATCCGCACCGGCCTCGACCAGCGCCGCGGCGCCCTCGGTGGTGGCGATGTTGCCGCCGATCACCTGCACGTGACGGGTGGCGGGGTCGGCCTTGAGCCGGCGCACCATGTCGAGCATCAGGCGGGCGTGACCGTTGGCGGTGTCGACGACGAGGATGTCGACCCCGGCCTCGACGAGTGCGGTGGCCCGCGCCCATGCGTCGCCGTAGAAGCCGATGGCCGCGGCGGCGACGAGGCGGCCGTCCGCGTCCTTCGTCGCCGCGGGGTACTGCTCGGACTTGACGAAGTCCTTGACGGTGATGAGGCCGCGCAGCACACCGTCCTCGTCCACGAGCGGCAGCTTCTCGACCTTGTGCTTGGCCAGCAGCGCGGCCGCATGCTCGCGATCGATGCCCACGGGCGCGGTCACCAGGGGCATCGGCGTCATCGCCTCGCGCACCGTGCGGTGCTCGAAGTCGCTCGCGGGCACGAAGCGCAGGTCGCGGTTGGTGATGATGCCGACCAGACGCTGCTGCTCGTCGACCACCGGCAGCCCGGAGACCCGGTACGTGCCGCACAGGCGGTCCAGCTCGAGGAGCGTGGCGTCCGGCGAGATCGTCAGCGGGTCGGCGACCATCCCCGACTCCGACCGCTTGACGCGGTCGACGTGATGGGCCTGGTCCTCGATCGACAGGTTGCGGTGCAGCACGCCGACGCCGCCCTGGCGGGCCATGGCGATCGCCATCCGCGACTCGGTGACGGTGTCCATGGCCGCTGAGACCAGCGGCACGCGCACCGAGATCTCCCGCGTCAGGCGGGACGTCGTGTCGACCTCGGACGGGATGACGTCCGTCTCCCCGGGCAGGAGCAGGACGTCGTCGAAGGTGAGACCGGTGCGAGCGAAGGGATCGGCGGCCATCGCCTCAGGATAGGCGACGGCTGCGGCACCGTGGGCGGGCGGCTCGTCAGCGGATGATGCCGCGGCGCAGTCCGATCGCCACCGCCTGGGCGCGGTCGCTGGCCCCGAGCTTGCGGAACAGCCGGCGGGCGTGCGTCTTGACGGTGTCCTCCGAGAGGAACAGCTCCTGGCCGATCTGGGCGTTCGAGTGCCCGTTGCTCATGCCGATCAGCACCTGCACCTCACGCTTCGTCAGGTCGACGGGAGGAGGGGCCGGCTCGGACTCCGTGACGCCGTCCCAGTCGACGGTCATGTCCGCGGCGCTGGGCGGCAGCGGCTGCGGCACGCCGGCACCGCCGCGGGCGGCCGCGAGCACCGGACCGGCCTGGACGTGCGCGGCGACCGCCGCAAGCTCGGCGCGGCCGATGTCGGGCGCGAGGAAGCCGCGGGCACCGAGCGCCAGCGCCCGGTCGAGCGCGACGGCGTCGTCCGGCCCGGCGAGGAGCACCACCGCCGCTGTGGGCGCCACGGCCCGCAGCCGCCGGATCGCGTCCGGCGTCCCGCTACCCGGCAGGTGCGCGTCGATGAGCACCACGGTGGGCGGGACCCGGCGCGCGAGCGTCACCAGCTCGTCCGCAGTCGCAGCCGCACGTACGGGCGCCAGCGCCGGCACGCCGATCGACGTGACGACGAGGCGCTCGCGCACCGTCGCAGCGCCGTGACACACGATGACCCCGGCCATCTTCCCTCTCCTCGTTCGCCCCCTGCGGATGAGAGGTTCATCGGCGCAGGCGCCGTGCCGGGTTTAGCCGAGCCTGTCAGCCGATCGTGTGCATGCTGCCCGATTTGCCGGTTCCTGGCGGGGTCATCGCATATGCCATGCGGCCGAACGGGTGAACATAGCCCCCATGACAGGTGATATCACCCGCTATGACTGTCGCTGTCCGCTCGGCTCGGTGGGCGCTGCTGCCCCGTACCGGTCAGCCCGACCGTCGCGAGCACCTCGTGCACCACGCCCGGCACCGTGCGCGCCCGATGCACGGAGCGGCCCAGTGGCAGCCGCGACGCGGCGGACTCCGGGAGGATCACGAACTGCGGCAGCTCACCCCGCTCCGCGGCGAGCCGCTCCACGCCGGCCAGGTCCGAGTTCGGCGCGTCGAGCACGGTGATCGCCGCGCTCGCACGCGTCATCGCGACGAGCTCGAGCAGGTGCCTCGGCACCAGCTGCCCCGTGACCACCCGGGCATCCACGCCTCGGGTCGCGAGCGCTGCCGCGATCGCATGCACGGCCACCAGGCCGATCCGCATCCCCGGTGCGAACACGAGCACCACCGGCCGGGCGGTCGTCGAGGCAGGGATCACCGCCCGCAGCGCTGCGAGCGCCGCGGTGCCGAGGACGAGCAGCGGGACAGAGCCCGGGCGGTCGATCACCACCCGGCGGCCCAACGCGGCGATGGCCGGCTCGACGAGCGAGGTCCACCAGCTCAGCACGTCGTCACCCCGGTCGAGCCGGAGCAGGCGCACGACGGCCTCCTCGTCGGCGGCGAGCGCTGCGTCGACGAGAGCGTCGTAGGCCACGGGATCGGCGGCGGGGACGGGCTCAGGTGCCGGTAGCGGCTCGAACAGCTCCACCGGCTCGGCCGCACGGGCGATCTGCGCCGCCTCGGCCGGCGCGACCCCGTCGATGGTCAGGCGCCGCATCACGAGCAGGCGCGCCAGGTCCGTGGTCCCGTACCTGCGATGGGCTCCCACGGTGCGCTCGGACGGCCCCAGCCCGTAGCGGCGGTCCCACGTCCGGAGCGTGGCGGGCGCGACGCCGAGCCGCCTGGCGACCGCCGCGACAGTGAGCAGGGGCGCGGTCACGCCCGCCTCGTCCTGGACCGCCATGGATCGATTCTGACACCGGAACGCTGACGCGGTTGGGTGTGGACGCGTTTCCACGCCCCCAAGGGCCTGACCAGGAACTATACGGACGTCCAACTAGGACTTTGGTCCGAAATCGTTTCAGCGTTCACCCGTGGTCACCCATCATTGACCAACTTCTGACGCGGTTGTAGCGTGACCGGCGTCGCCAGGGTTCTCCCGGTTTTTCCGGGCCTGACGAGGCCAGCGGTCGGGCAGGGGCGCCTGGCACGAGCGAAGAGGGGACGCATGGCTGAGATCTCACGCCTTCCAGGTCCGGTGATCGAGCTCTGGGAATGGCAGTTCCAGGGAGCCTGCCGAGACGCGGACGAGAACCTGTTCTTCCACCCCGAGGGTGAGCGCGGCGCCGCTCGTCGGCGGCGAGCCGAGGCCGCCAAGGCCATCTGCGCCACGTGCCCGGTGATCCGGGAGTGCCGCGAGCAGTCGTTGGCGGTGCGCGAGCCCTACGGCGTCTGGGGTGGGCTGTCCGAGGACGAGCGAGCGGCGATTCTCGCGGCCCGCTCGAACCACCGCAGGGCAGGCTGAGACCACGAGCAGAACGGCCCCCCGCCCCGTGGGGAGGGGGGGCGGTCCCGGTCTCGACCGGCCCCA
>JAEXPS010000201.1 GCA_023438885.1 Actinomycetes bacterium | reverse complement strand
GGGTGCCGCGCAGGGGTGGTGGGGGACAGAGGGGGGTCAGGTGGGGGCGAGGGTGCCGCGCAGGGGTGGTGGGGGAGAGAGGGGGTCAGGTCGGGGCGAGGGTGTCGTGCAGGGGCGTGGTGGGGCGGCCGATCAGGCGGCTCAGGGTGCCGGTGACCTCAGCGAGAGCGCCGGCGGCGATCCCGGTGTCGATGGCGGTGACGAACTCCGCGACACCTTCGGGGAGGCCGGCAGCCACCAGCGAGGCGCGGCGCTCGGCTGGCGTCAGATGCCGATGCACCACCGGCCGCCCGACGATCGACGACAGCAGCTGCGCGAGCTCGTCGTACGACCAGGCGACGTCGCCACCCAGCTCGTACACGGCGTTCTCGTGACCGGCGGTGGTGAGCACCACGGCGGCCGCCTCGGCGAAGTCGCGGCGGGAGGCGCTGGCGACGCGGCCGGAGCCGGTGGCGGACGCGATCTCGCCGGTGTCCCGCGAGCGGGCGACGTCCGGCAGGTACCCCTCGGAGTACCAGTTGTCACGCAGTGCGGTCCACGTGACCCCTGAGGCCTGGAGCAGCTGTTCGGTGGCCCAGTGGTCGGGGTTCACGGGAAGCGGCGCGGTGTCCGCCCGCGGTCCGGAGGTGTAGGCGATGTGGCGCACGCCGGCGCGCACGGCAGCGTCGATCGCGTTGCGGTGCTGGCCCACCCGCGTGCCGAACTCCGTTCCGGACACCAGCAGCAGCCGTTCGGCATCCGCGAAGGCGGCATCGAGAGAGGCCGGGTCGTCGTAGTCGGCGCGACGGACCTGCACGCCTGCGGCGGCGAGGTCGCCCAGGGTCTCGATGCGGCGGCCAGTGGCGACGATCTCGTCGGGCGCCACTCCGCGGGTGAGCATGGCCTCGACGACGAGGCGGCCCAGATGGCCGGTGGCTCCGGTGACGACGAAGGTCATGGCGGTCCTTCCGACGGCGACCTCCATGCCAACCGCCGCAGCCGGCCTGCTATGCCGGGTCGGCACCTCGGTCCACGTCGGGTCGGCACCTCGGGGTGGTGGCGAGCCGCATCCTCGCGCCCTCCCGGGCGCCGTGGCCACGCCAGCGGCGGGCGGCTGCTGCTGACGTAGAGTCCCGCCATGGCTCACCGGCGCGTCGTCATCGCGCTCGACTCGTTCAAGGGCTCCATCAGCGCCGCGTCCGCGGCCGCCGCGCTGGCGCGCGGGATCGGCGCCACCCGCCCGGACCTCACCCTGCATCAGGTCCCCATCGCCGACGGCGGCGAAGGGACGGTGGCGACGCTGGTCGCAGCGGGCTTCGCCGAGGTGCCGGTCACCGTCTGCGGCCCGCTGGGAAGTCCGGTCGGCGCCAGGCTGGCGATGCGGGGGCACGAGGCCGTCGTCGAGCTGGCGACGGCCGCCGGCCTGCACCTGCTGCCCGGAGCGCCGACCGCCCGGACGGCCCTGGACTCCAGCACCTTCGGGGTGGGCGAGCTGATCGACGCGGCGGTCCGCCGTGGCGCGACCACGGTGGTGGTGGGGCTGGGAGGCAGCTGCACCACGGACGGCGGCGCCGGCCTTGCCCAGGCGCTCGGCGCCCGGCTGACCGCCGCGGACGGAACCGAGCTGCCGCGCGGCGGTGGTGCGCTGTCACGGCTGCACACCGTCGTGC
This sequence comes from Actinomycetes bacterium, assembly GCA_023438885.1. GTDB lineage: Bacteria > Actinomycetota > Actinomycetes > Actinomycetales > Cellulomonadaceae > Cellulomonas. Next base: position 16,357 of record JAEXPS010000201.1, on the reverse strand, counting down.
CGCCCGACCGCCGCGCCGGCGTGCGCATCGTCGCGGCCACGGACGTCGGCAACCCCCTGCTCGGCTCGTCGGGCGCCGCGAGGATCTACGGACCGCAGAAGGGCGCCGGGCCCGACGAGGTCGACGTCCTGGAGCGCGCGCTGACCCGATGGGCCGACGTGGTGCGGGAGGCCACCGGCGCGGAGGTGCGGGACCGGCCCGGCACGGGGGCCGCCGGCGGCACCGGGTTCGCGCTGGCCGCCCTGTTCGACGCCGAGATCGTCAGTGGCATCGACCTGGTCCTCGACCTCGTCGGCTTCGACGACCTGGCCGGCCCCGACGCCCTCGTCGTGGTGGGCGAGGGGTCGCTGGATGCCCAGACGCTCAACGGTAAGGGCCCTCTCGGCGTCGCCAGGAGAGCGCAGGCCCACGGGGCGCAGGTGGTCGCCGTCGCGGGGCGAAGCACGCTCTCGCCTGACGCGTGCGCCGCCGCCGGCCTCGGTGCCGTGCACACGCTGCAGGCCCTGGAGCCCGATCCGGCTCGCAGCATGACGGAGGCCGCGTCGCTGCTGGAGGCCATCGGCACGCGGATCGGCCCGCAGGTCTAGGCGCGGCGCGTCGCGGCGCGTCGCTCAGGCGGGTCAGGACGCGTGGTCGAAGGGCGCGACCAGCACTCGCAGCAGACCGGCGAGCGCCACCTGGTCCTCCGGCGGCAGGTCCCGCAGCAGCGCCCGCTCCGAGGCGAGCAGGTCGGCGAGGGCGGCGTCGACCGCCGCCAGCCCGGCGGGCGTCAGCTCGACGAGCACGCCGCGCCGGTCGTCGGGCGAGGGCCGGCGCTGCACCAGCCCGTGCTCCACCAGCCGGTCGATCCGGTTGGTCATGGTGCCGCTGGTCACCAGCGTCTGGGTCAGCAGGGCGCCGGGGGAGAGCCGGTAGGGACTGCCGGCGCGCCGGAGGGCGGACAGGACGTCGAACGCCCAGGTCTCCAGGCCGTGCCGGGCGAAGGCCCCGCGCCGCGCGAGGTCCAGGTGGCGTGCGAGCCGCGTGACGCGGGACAGCACCTCGAGAGGCGTGGTGTCCAGGTCGGGGCGCTCACGGCGCCACGCAGCGACGATGCGATCGACTTCGTCGTGCTCGGCAGCCACGCGGTCAGATTACTCGACGTCGAGAGACTGGCCCTTGACCTTGTCCGTGCGTGGCTTCGCCATCGTCGGGCGGCGCTCGAGGGCCTTGAGGCCGTTCCACGCCAGGTTGACGAGGTGGGCGGCGACGTCCTGCTTCTTGGGGCTGCGGGCGTCCAGCCACCACTGCCCGGTGAGCGCCACCATGCCCACCAGCATCTGGGCGTAGATCGGCGCGGTGCGCGGGTCGAGGCCGGTGCGCTTGAACTGGTCGGCGAGCAGGTGCTCCACCTGGGTGGCGACGTCGCCGATCAGGGAGGAGAACGTGCCGGTCGCCTGGGCGACAGGGGAGTCGCGGACGAGGATCCGGAACCCGTCCTCGGACTGCTCGATGTAGTCCAGGAGCGCCAGCGCCGTGCGCTCGACGAGGCTCTTGGGGTGGCCGCCGCCCTCCAGGGCACCCGTGAGCGCCCCAGTCAGCGCCTGGATCTCGCGGTCGACGACGACGGCGTAGATGCCCTCCTTGCCGCCGAAGTGCTCGTACACCACGGGCTTGGACACCTCGGCCCGGGCCGCGATCTCCTCGATGCTGGTGTTGTCGAACCCCTTCTCGGCGAACAGGTGCCGCGAGACGTCGAGCAACTGGGCGCGGCGTTGCGTGCCCGTCATGCGCGAGCGCGCGGCCCGCCGTGAGTCGGTGGCCACCGGGCAAGTGTGCCAGCGGCGGCGTCCGCCGGGGGCCGTCCGCGCTGGCAGACTGGGACATCGCGCCGATCCGCCCTGGTGTAACGGCAGCACGCAGGCCTTTGGAGCCTTGCGGTCCAGGTTCGAATCCTGGGGGCGGAGCCCCGCCGGCAACGCCGTCAGGCCTGCTCGGCCGTCCGCGACAGCGCGGTCTCGGTCACCCGGCCGGTGTCGAGCCAGGACAGTGGAGTGCCGGTCAGCTGCGCCCAGCGCGCCAGGTCGGCCGCGCTCGGGCGGCCGAGACCCTGCAACCATTCCCCCACGCGCTCGCCGGTCGTGCCGATGGCCTCGGCGACGTGCGACGCGGACAGGCCGGCGTACTGCAGCGACATCCCCAGTCGAAGCGGAAGCGTCAGCCGTGGCCCGTGAGTGCTCCAGAGGAACATGGGGGCATCGTCGCCTCGGTCCCCACGCGGCTGCGGGTGACTGCCGTCCAACCGTGGCCACTTGGTGCCACGGACGAGTACGGCGGCGTCCCGACCAGGGGGCCGATCGTCGGGCATCGGGTGAGCCGCCGGCAGCGGCGGGGCCGACGAGGAGGTCTTTCGGCAGGCCGCGCGCCTTCATCGCTCTCAGAGCGCCGCTCGCGGACATGCGTCCAGTTCCATACGGTGACCACATGGACCACGAGCAGAGCGATCTGGCCGACGAGGTGGTCGGTTACCTGCGCGACTCGGTGAGTGTCAACCTCGTCGGAGTTCGAAGCTCAGGGCGCAGCAGGATCGCCGAGTCGGCCGCGGGCCGGCTGCGGGACGCGGGCTACTCGGTGCTCACCATCGCTGGCGTGGCGGCCCTGCGGGATCGACCGCTCGCCGTCCTGGCCGTCGCCGGCGTGTCCATCCAGCCCGGCGCCGTCGCGTCGACGATCTCCGCTGCGGTGGACGCCCTGAGCGACGCCCTCGCACCACACCGCTCGGTGATCGTCATCGACGACGCCGACGACCTGGATGCCGTCAGTGCCGGTGCCGTGGTGGCCGCGCATGCGCGCCGCCGGTTCCCGGTGCTGTCCGTCACAAGGCAGGACGGCCGACGCCAGCCGACGAGCCGCACCCTGACGGCCGAGATCCAGCCGGGGGTGCGCGTCGACGTCGGGCCGCTGACCTTCGAGCAGCTGCATCGGATGGTGCACCGCCGGCTGCCGGGTCCCGTCGACTCCGCCGTCGTCGGGCGCATCGCCACCCTCTCGGGTGGTCTGCCGGGGCTCGTGCGGGCGATCCTCGACACCGCGACGCGCAGCCGCGCGATCGTCCACGACGGCGCGATGTGGCGGACGCAGAGCGACCTGTGGAACGGCAGGTTGGCTCAGGTCGCCGAGCGACAGCTCACCGACCTGACCGACGAGGAGCTCGACGCGGTGACGGCGCTCTCGCTGACCGGCGTGATCGCCCTGTCGGAGGCTCGGCAGCGGGTGTCGCCCGCCCTGCTGGAACGGCTCGACGACGTCGGCGTCCTCCAGCCGGGACTGACCCCGTCGGGGCCCGTCGTCGGCGTCTTCCCGCCCTTGCTCGCGGAGTTCCTGCGCCGCAACGGCGGCCGGCTGCGCAACCTCGATCTGCCCGGAGACCGCGCCCTTGCCACGGACACGCCACACATCGGTGCGCGGCACCTGACGAACACCAACTCAGCCATCTTGAACCGCCGGATCGCCGAGCACTGGGCCGCAGAGGTCGAGACCCTGCGAGCGACCTGGCAGTCCGCTCCGGACCCCTCCAGTGCGGTACCCCTGTTGTCCGCCCTCGTGGCCTCGTCGGCCGAACCGTCCGAGATCGAGCGAGTGCTCCTCGCCACGCCGACGGCCGGGGCGGACCCGCGCTGGCGTGCGGAGCTGGTGGCGTGGCGAGCGGTGTACCGAACCTTCGTGCTGCGGGACTTCGGCGGCGCGCGGGAGATCCTCCGCGAGGGGACCGCGGTCCAGCCTGCCTTTGCGACCTACCTGAAGGCGATCGAGGGCCTGCTCCAGTTCCGCGTCGAGCGCGTGCCGCCCGTCGAGGGGCTCGACCAGCCGGCTCCTGGTCAGGAGCAGGCAGGCATCGAGGGGCAGGAGAGCCTGCGGATCGCGGTACTCCTCGCGTCCGGAGCCACCGAGGACGCCGACGCCGCGCTCGCCAGGTTCGCCCCGACGCACGCCTTCTTCGCACGGATTCGCCGCGGCTGGTTGGGCCTGGAGCGCGTGCTGCACGGCCGCTTCGCGGAGGGCGTGGACTGGGCACTGCGGGCGATGGTCGAGTCGGAGGAGGAGATCGAGCTCGGCGAGATCCGCAGCCATGCGTACGTCGCCGCCCTCGGCCTGATGTACGACGGCCGCCTGAGCGAGATGGAGGCGCTTCTCGAGCCCGTCCTCACCCTCACCGGACCCACCCCGCTGCACCTCGACTACGAGGTCGGGCTCCTGACCCTGACGGCCCTGGCGGCGGGGTGGCGCGGCCGGATGGACTTCGCCAGGTCGCTCGCGGCCCAGGCGGACGCCTCGTCGCACGTCGCAGGCCCGTTCCCGGCGATGGCGGGGCACGCCTCCGCCTTGTTCGCAGACGGGCCGGAGCCGGCCGCCGCCGACGTCGAGGCGCTGTGGCGAGTCATCGACGAACGCCTGGAGATGGGCTACGTCGTCGCGGCGGTCACCGAGGCTGCCAGCGCCGTCGAGGTCCTGCCCGATCCGCGTCGCTGCGCGGCCGTCGCCGCACGGGCCCAGCAGACGCAGAGTCCCCTGCTGCGGGCCGTGGGGCGGTACGTGGACGCCGCGGGGCGCGCCGACCCGGACGCGCTCGGCGCCTGCGTCGCCGAGCTGCAGACCATCGGAGCGCGGCTCCATGCGGTGCGGGCCGCCGTCACGCGAGCGCTCGTGGTGCGACGCCGCGGCGACATCGACGCGGCGGCCAGGTTGGCCGAGGAGGCGTGGGGCCTCGCCGCGTCCACCGGCCTGGGATACCCCGGCCTGTTCACCCGGCTCGGGCGAGCCGTCGGCCTGAGCCAGCGCGAACGGGAGATCGCCGAGCTGCTCGCGAACGGTCGAGGCCCGCAGGAGATCGCCGCAGAGCTCGGTCTCAGTGTCCGCACCGTCGAGAACCACCTGTTCGCGTCCTACCGCAAGGTCGGCGTCGAGAAGCGCGAGGATCTGCTCCGCGCAGTGACCACCTGGGCGACGCCGGCCTGAGGGCCAGGCGAGTGCTCGGCCGGCCCTGGCGAGGTGGCGGGGTACTCAGGGGACCGAAGACCTGTACGCAGACCCGCACGGGTCCCCAGGACAGACCCGTGCTCCCCACGGTGGGAACGCACCCACCTGACGCGGCGCTACTCACCTACGGAGACAAGTGCCCCCGGGCGCCGCCCCGTGAGTATCCAATCGACCCGTACTGAGTAGGCCGGGCGAAGGATGGGAAGGTGACCGTGGCCGCAGACGCGCTCGACGCAAGCGCAGACCGGGCGTCAACGGTCGGTGTGCTCGGTCGGCAGGGGTGGCCGATCGCCGACGACTGGCCCGACATCCCTGCTCGCGACGGCGTGGTCCGCGACATCCTGGGTTACCTGTCCGAAGGGGTGAGCGTCAACCTCGTCGGCCTGCGAGGCTCCGGCCGCACCCACATCCTCAAGTCCGTCGTCAAGGAGCTCCGGGCCGAGCACGTGACCGTGCCGGAGGTGTCCGGCGTTCTCGCCCTGCGCGACCGGCCGCTCGCGGCACTGGCCGTGGCCGGCGTGAGCGTCCCGTCGGCCGGCAGCGCCGCCAGCGTCTCGACCGCCGTGTCCGGGCTGCTCCGGCTGATGTCCGGACGCACGCCGGTGCTCGTCATCGACGACGCCGACGATCTCGACCAGACCTCGGCGGGTGTCGTGGTCGCCGCGCGCATCCAGCAACCGTTCCCGATCCTGTCCGTGACGCGTGCGTCCAACCGGCGCACCGCGGTGACGAGGACGCTCACCGCCGAGCTCCAGCCGTCCGTGCGCGTGGCGGTGGAGCCGCTGCCCTTCGAGGAGCTCCACGGCCTGATCTGCTCCTTACTACCCGGGACGGTCGATCCGACGACGGTCGCCAGGATCGCCACCGAGTCGGGCGGCCTGCCGGGGCTGGTGCGAGCGATCGTCGACTCCGGCATGCGCACGGGCACCCTGGTGCGCCAGCGCGGCTCGTGGACGGCGCCCGGGACGCTGTGGAACGGGCAGCTGTGCTACGTCGTGGAGTCGCTGCTGACCGATCTGACCGACGACGAGATCGAAGACCTGACCAGGCTCGCGCTCGCGGGCACGGCACCGCTGGACGACTACCCCTCCGTGGTCGACCCTGGCGCTCTCGCGCGGCTCGGCGAGGCGGGGCTGGTCCGTGCGGTCGACCTGCCCGCCGGCGCGTTCATCGGCGTGTTCCCGCCGCTGCTGACGAAGTACCTGCACCACGAGGACGCGCTGGCGTGGCGGGCGGGCGTCGACCCGACGTCGCCGCGCGGCGGCGCGGTGGAGCGCGAGTTCCTGTCGCCGGTGGCAGCCGAGGCCGCCCAGGCGGCCAGCGGCGCCGCGATGCTCAGCAGCCGGTTCACCGAGTACTGGCGCGCCGAGATGGCCAACCTGCGCCGCGAGTGGCGCCAGGACCGCAGGCCGGAAACCGCGTTGCCGCTGCTGTTGGCCATGGACGCCGCCCTGGTGACGCCCGAGGAGGTCGCCGAGGTGCTCCGCGACACCCCGAGCGAGCGAGGGGGCTCGGAGGCGGCGGTGGAGATGGAGGGCTGGGCAGCGCTGCGTCGCGGTGTCGACGGCGCGGACGTCCCCGGCGCGCGCCAGGCGCTCCGCGAGTCGGACGTGCGGTGCCCGGAGGGCGAGCTGAACTTCCGGGCCGTCGAGGCGCGGCTCGACCTGCTGTACGGCACGGTCCCGGACCCGAGCCTGCTCGACAGTGCGCTGGAGGACGAGCATCGCCTGGGCCGGGAGGCCGCCGGGATCGTCGCCATCGAGTCCCTCCTGGCCGCCGGCAGGGTGCAGGACGCGCTGGAGGCCATCGACGCCCTCTCGCCGTCCCGGGACCTCTTCACGGGGCACGCCGAAGCGTGCCGTGCGATGGCGCTCGTGCTGTCCGGCGATGCGCTCGAAGGCATGGAGTGGGCCTTGGCGGAGATGGCCAAGGCGCAAGCAGCCTTCCTGCCCGGCCAGATCCACGCCCACGCCTACGTGGCAGCCGTCGGCATGACCCTGTGCGGACACCTCCGCGCTGTCGACCGCCTCGTCGAGGCCGTGCTGCCTCTGGCCGAGTCGAGCACCTTCGAGCGTCACTACCAGGTGGGCTTCCTCAGCGTGGCCGCCGTGGTGGTCGGCTGGGCGGGGCGGTGGGACTACGCGCGCAACCTGGCGCAGCAGGCGGCGACGCTCGACGGCGGGGCCGGCCCGCTGCCCGCGATGATGGGGGACTCGGCCCTGTCGCTCAGTCCGTCGGCGTGCCCGGACCCGCTCTGGGGCTACGTGCAGGACCGGCTGGCGGGGGGATTCGTCACCGCCGCCGTGTTCGCTGCGGTACCGGCCATGGAACGCGCCCCCGACGAGGCGCTGGGCGCCCGGGTGGCCGAGGCCGGCCTGGCCAGCCAGAGCCCGGTGCTCAGGGCGCTCGCGCGGTACCTCGCCGCACTCGGGTCCGGCGACCCCGAGGCGGTGGAGGCGTGCGCCGACGAGCTGCGCGGCGTGTGCGGACCGGTCTACGCGATGCGGGCCGGGATCGCGTGCGCGTCGATGCTGCGCGCTCGCGGCGAGCCGGGGGAGGCCTGCGCGAGGGTCGAGGCCGCCTGGCACGAAGGCGGGGACCTGGGCCGGTGGGCGGGCGGTCTGTTCACCAGGTTCGTCTCGTCGCTCGGCCTGACTGACCGAGAGCAGAAGGCGGCGGAGTTCATCCACGCGGGGCTGAGCACCCACCGGGCGGCGGCGCTCCTGGGAGTCTCGACGCGCACGGTCGAGAACCATCTGTTCAGCGCCTACCGCAAGATCGGCGTGGAGAACCGGCAAGGCCTGCGCGCAGCGATGTCCACCTGGCTGGACCTCAGCCGCTGAGGCGGTGCGGGAGCCGGGGGCCGGCGGGCACGGGGCACATGGGCCGACCCACGCAAGGACATGGGCGGCACGTGGTGTGCCCTCGGATCGGTCACCCGGTGCCCGTGGGTGGCCCGGTCCGGACCGAGGATGGGCAGGTGTCCTCGCTCGCCACGAGCTGGAGCTGAGGGGCCCGCCGCCGGCGGCCTACTCAGAGCAGCGCCGGGGGAACCACGGATGACGTGGACCGCGCCCCCGGTGTGGGTGGAGTCCGCCCGCTAACGCTGCGCGCGTGCCCCCGACTCGTCGGGCGGACGGTGAAGTGCGCTCTGCGACCGGCGAACCTTCTGGGGAACCACATCCCTTCAGGAGGTCGTGTTGAGTGCCGCCGGCGTGCGCCGAGACCGTGCGCGGACCAGCAGGATCGTCGCCCTGGCGACGGTCCTGGTGGCCGCCGCGGCGCTCGTCGTCGCCCTTCGGCTGGGTGACGGCGACCGCGCGCGATACGTCGCGGCGGTCGACATGCTCGGAAACCCCGTGGTACCGGACGCGGATGCGCGGGTGACCACGGCTCAGGCCGCCGCGATGCGGATCGCGCCGACGGGACTTCGGCTCCAGGTGCCGTCCGTCGGCCTCGACGTTCCTGTCGACGCCCTGACGGCGATCGACGGGACGGTGACGCCTCCCGGCTTTGCCGAGGCCTACTGGGTCCGCAACGTCGGCGTCGCACCGGCCGACGCAGCGACGGGCACCGTGTTCCTCGTCGCGCACTCGACGCGGGGCGGTGCGGTGGCTCCCGGGAACTACCTCATCGACATCCCGGGCCAGCGGTCGGCGGTCGCGGACGGGGCCGTGATCGACCTGGGCGGTGTCCGCTACCGGGTCACCGGCTCCCGGGTGCTGGCCAAGACCGACATCGCCGGCGAGGCCTCCGTCTGGCAGGACGTCCCCGGACGCCTCCAGATCGTCACCTGCCTCCAGCGCAGCACCGAGGCGGGCGTCCCCAGCGTGTCGAACGTCGTCATCACCGCCCAGCTGGACAGCGCCCCCACCGTCAACGCGTCGTCACCGGAGGCACGCTCGTGAACCGGCCCCGCAGAGCCGCACTCCTCGCCACCTCGACGCTGGCCGTGTCGGCCGCCACGCTCGGGGCCGTCTCGAGCCCCGCGCTGGCCGACGGCTACGACCCGGGCAACCCGGCGTACTCGTCGTACAACGCGGCGCAGTACGACCGTCCCGTCCCGCTGGTCGACGACTCGGTCGAGAGTCTGGCCATCAGCGCCCTCGACGTCGACTCCCTCGTGTCGGTCCATGACGTGTACGACGGCTCCCTGCGCCCGGCCGAGGTGGTGTACCGCAAGGCGCGGATCGTCAACGACCTCGCCTACCCCGTCACCGTGCACTACGCCGGTGGTGGCGACACCGGCTCCATCGCCGACTACCTGTTCGAGTGGTTGTCGGGCTGGAGCGACGTCACGCTGCGCCCCGGCGAGGCCAGCCCCGTGTTCGAGCTGCAGCTCGGGATGCCCGCAGACGCACCCAACGCCTCGCAGAGCACCAGCGGCACGTACTGGTGGGAGTGGACCGTCCGGCGCCTCGCCCAACCCGTCGCGGCCGACGACTCCGCGTCGACACCGTTCGCCACCGAGGTGCGTGTCGACGTGCTGGCCAACGACCGCATGGACGACGAGACCGCGCTGCCGGACGGCGCGAGGGTGACGGCCGTCCAGGGCCTGACCGGCCAGGGAGCCTGGACCATCGGCCCCGACGGCACGTCCGTCGTGTTCGCGCCCGCAGCCGGCTTCAGCGGGACTGCCACGGCCGTCTACACGGTCGAGGTCCCGGGGATCGGCACCGCCCAGGCGGTCGTCACGGTGACGGTCGGCCCGCCCGGCTTGTCCGTGCACACGGGTGGCGCGGCCTCTCCCGGCAGTCCGGGGCTGCTGGGGCAGCTCGCCGAGTGGCTCGGGATGCCTCGATGAGTCGGTGGGGAGCACGCACCGCGCGCCACGGCAACGACACCCCCGCCCAGGGCGGGAACCAGAACGAAGTGGAGAACCTGATGCATCACGCCAGTCGGTCGCGAAGCGGCGGGCTGCTCGCACGGCTGGGCACGCGAACCCCGCGGGCACCGCGACACCGGGGCGAGTCGGCGACGCGCCAGCGTGGCTGGTCGCGACGCAAGAGGATCACGAGCTCGGTGGCCAGCGGCGGAGTCGTCGCCGGCGTGGTGCTGGTCAGTCTCCTCGCGGGGGCTCCCGCGCAAGCAGCGTCGAACGTGCCGATGCCGCAGACCCCGACGTGGGGTTGGTCCTACGCGTACACGGGAACGGGGACGATCAATGCCCCGCTGAACCTCGACAACAGCAAGATCTATGTGGCGAACGTCGCCTCGCCGTGGTTGGCGGCGATGAGCTCGGACGCCAGCGGCCAGGTGATCCCCTCCGCGAACACCACCGGCGTCATCACCTCAGGGACGTCGAACGGTGGCTGGATTCTGGCGGACCCAGGTTCTGCCTCGACGATCGCGCTCGACGGCGGCGGCGCAGCCGGGGAGCGGACGCAGGCGATGTACTTCTGGTCGTACGGCGGTGTGACGGCCGTCTCCGCGAGCGCCATCGGGGGGGCAACTCCGCCGTCGAGCGGCTCGTACACGCCGGTCTTCGCGATCACCACAGGTTCGGCGAGGCCGAACACGGTCTACTTCGTCCCCGACAGCTCCACGGGGGAGTGGGCAGGCGGCGAGGTCAGCCAGTCCAACGGGTACATCTACTTCGGCGGCAACTACGCCGCCAACATCAACGGCAGCACCGGCAACTACGACATGCTGATCTTCGATCCGGCGACCGGTGCCTACAACAAGTCGGGCCCCCTCAAGCCGGCGACGCCGACGGACTCCATCTCGTCCGGCAGCGTCGCCTCCGACATGGCGATCGACGCCGCCGGGGACGCCTACCTGATGGTGTCCGGTGTCTCGGGCGGCAAGCTGCCGACCACCGGCGCGACGACCACCACGACGTGGTTGGTCAAGGTCCATCCCGGGCAACCGGGCGACTGGACGTACAGCAAGGTGATGCCGCTGTGGTACGACTCGAACGGCGACGGCAAGGGTGACCAAGCGCTGACCAGCGCGGGTAGCGCCACGTATGGGATGTCGTTCTTCGGCGGGAAGCTGTACTACCTCTACGCCGCCGGCAACACCGTCCGCGTGATCGACCCGCTGAGCGGTGTCGTCACGTCGGTGCCCGGATCGACGACCGGCGGCGGCGTCCCGCGCGACCTTGCCTCCGGCCAGGCGGCGGCCGTCGTCACCGGCACCGTCTACCACGATGCCGACGCCGACGGTGCTCTGGACGGTGGCGAGACGGGTGTCGCCGGGCAGACCGTCCTGCTGTACGACGGCTCGGGCACGGTGGTCTCCACCCAGACGACCAACGGGTCCGGGGCGTACTCCTTCCTGCTCGCCTCGGCCCGCGCCACCTACTACGTCCGCGTGGCCCAGCCGCAGGTGCCGGTGGGTACCGCCATGGTGAACGCCACCCAGACTTTCGCGACCGGGTCCTCCCTGAACGGACTCAACCCGGTGACCCAGCAGTCCCACGGCGGCGAGGGCACGGGCGCTCCGCGGGCACCGTACGTTGACCCGCCCGCGGGGGCGCTCGGCTCCACGACCTCGCTGAGCTCGATCGCCGCATACTCCAAGGTCACCATCACCAGCGGGAACGACGTCTCCACAGCTGACTTCGGTATCAGCGCGACGGGCTCCTACGGCGACGCCCCGACGAGCTACAAGTCGACGGCCGCCCAGAAGGGCCCGCAGCACGTCGAGAACCCGAACGGGTCGCGCGTGGTGATGGGCGAGGAGCGAGGAGCCTTCGGCGACGGTGACAACGCGAACGGCCACGCCAGCGACGACGGCGTGACGCTGTCGCTCAACGGCACCCAGCAGCCGATGGCGAACCAGGCGTTCGTGGTGGGCAACACGTACCGCCTCGCGGCGACGTTGGGCGGGGACCACGCCGAGACCGCGAAGGTCAACGCCTGGCTGGCCCCGACGAACAGCGGCGACACGGGCACCTTCCCGAACACGGCGACGGCGAGCGCGACGTCGAACGGGACTGCCGCGAACTTCAGCCTGAGCCCCACGGGCAGCCCGTCCGGTGGGCTCTCGAAGACGTGGTTGCGAGTCGGCGCCACCACCAACACGGGCATCACGGCGCCGGACAACGGCACGGGCCAGTACGCGCCGGCCCTGGGCTCCGTGGCGTCCCAGACCCAGACCTGGACGAGTGACGGTGAGGTGGAGGACTACCCGGTGTACATGGCCAACGCCCTGGTGCGCCTGGCCGTGACGACTGACACCCCGGGCACCTTCACGTTCCCGACCGTCAGCAACGTCAGCAGCACCGCCCCCTTTGCGTCGAACGACAGCATCGACGTCTCGACGGCGAACACGCTGACGTACGCGACGATGGCGAACGCGGTGATCTCCACCGCCGGGGACGTCGTGTTCACCACCGGCGCGGTGCCACCCAACTCGGTGCTGACCCGTGCGCGGGTGATCGACAACATCACCGGTGCGGTGGTCGGCAACCCGCTCGCGACCATCGACGCGGTGGCGCAGTCCGGCGACACGATCACGGTGCCGGCAGCGATGCTCGCGGACGGCTCGGGTGACCTCACGCTCGAGCTCTCGTATCAGGCGGTCCCCGTCCTCGCCCTGAACCAGGCGGATGGGCAGAACGACTCGACGATGGGTCGTGACCTGCACTTCACGCTGACGTCGACGGTTCCGCTGGACCCGGACTCCCTGACGCCGAGCGACATCCAGGTGAGCGCCACCCCGGTGGGCGAGACGATCGACGCCTCCCGGCTGAACCCACGCGTGGACTCGATCAGGCCGGTGCCCGGCAGCAACGACACGCAGTTCGACGTCGTGGTACGGGTCGACGACTCGGCGCGGGTGACCGCGACGCTCGCCGCGGGAACGGTGTCCACCCCCGAGACCGGGCTGGCGAACCCCCACGCGGCAACCAGCTCCGACGCCGCGATCACGTTCATCAACCCGCTTCGCGCGACCCCGCAGACGTTCACGCTGGTGACCGGTGAGCCGCACGGCAAGGACTACGTGGTGGGCACGCGGGCTGGTGCTCCGGTGCCGACGTCGAACGTGACGATCGCGCAGACCGTCACGCAGCCGGACGGGACCCCGAGCCTGACCCTGAGCGCGGACTCGGCGGAGATCGCCTCCGGTTCGTCGGCCGCCGACGCGATCAACGTGACTGCGGCGGCCGGTGACGTGGCGGCCAACACCGCGACGTCCATCTCGATGACCGTGACCTCGGACGATCCGAACTACGACGGCCTGGTGGGCCCGGTCGTCTCGCCGCTCTTGTTCTCGACGGACCCGACGATCCAGATCACCAAGCAGGCGTACGTCGCGATGACGGACACCAGCTCGGCGGCGCGGGTCGTCGCGACCGGGATGCTGGCGCCGTCGGGGAGCCGACTGACCGACGGCCAGGCTGTGTGCTTCGTCTACACCGTGCGGAACACGTCCGCCGACGACTGGGCGACCAACCTGGTCAACGTCACAGTGACGGACACCGACACCCGCCTGGGGCGCAACGGCGTGATCGGCACGATCGCCAGCATCCCGGCCGGTGGAGCGCCGGTGCAGCTCTTCGGCTGCACCACGATGACGCCGGTCGACACGACTGCGGCGGCAGGGCGGTAACCCGTGACGCCGACGAGAAGCGGTGGCGCAGTGCGCCACCGGAGATCGAGACCGCCACGGCGGCCCGCCGTCGGGCGGCTGGCCATCGTGATCGGTCTGCCACTGGCCGCAGGCGCGCTGCTGGCTGCTGCCGGCGGGTCGACGCTGGCGGCGTGGCGCGACGGCGGCGCCTTCGGCGGTGAGACGGTCCGAGCCGGTGACCTGTCCGTGACGACGGGCCAAGTGACGTACCAGCAGGTGACGCCGGGTGTGGCCGAGCCGTCGTCGGGACCGCTGACGACCACCCCGGACTTCACCACGATGCCCGGCGACGTGATCGACATCCGTGTCCCGGTCACCACGTTCCTGCAGGGCGACAACCTCGTCGCCGCGCTGACGGCGAGCTACGCGGCACCGGCATCGCTGGGCCACGAGATCGCCGCGACGTTCCATGTCGAGGACGCCGACGGCAACCAGGTGATGCCTGCCGGCGGCGATGCGGCGACTGGTACGTCACTCGCAGTGCCGGGGCTGGTGGGCAGCGACGCTGGGGTGACCACGCGGTGGACCGTGGTGCTGCACGTCCGAGTGCTGGGCGACTACCAGTGGGTGACGCCGCACCAGCCTCTCGAGCGGACCGACTGGAGTGCCGGAACCGTCTCGGTCGACCTCGACCAGGTGCGCACCGGACCGGGCTACGACCGCGGGGGTGCCTGATGAGACGTCTCGCGAGGCCGGTCCTCGCCGTGGGCGTCACCGTTCTGGCGATCGCGGCCGGGGCGGCCACCGCCATGGCGTTCTGGTCGGACGCGGGCACCCGGACGCCGGCCGACCTCGCCGTCGGGGGCGTGCAGTTCGGCGCCTACGGCGAGTCCGGCGCCGATCCCCAGTACTCCCCGGACGGCGGCGCGGTGACGCTGACGCTGCCGGGCAGCGAGATCGCCAGGGTCCTCGACCAGACGGGCCCGGATCCGCAGCCCGTCGTCTGGCGCTTCACGGCGCAGGGCTACGCCCAGGGCATTGCCGGCATGGTCTACGACGTCTCGGTGGCGAGCCAGCAGTTCGCGGACGGCGCCGTGACGGACCTTTCGTCGGGAATGGCGGTCGATCAGACCATTCTCGCGTTCTCGACGATGAAGGTCTATCCGGCATCGGTCAACGGGGACTGCTCGAGCATTCCCGCGACGCCTGCCGGCAACCCTCGCAAGAACGTGTACGTCTTCGACGGGTCGGATCATCTGCTTCAGCACTCCGGGGCCTACGGGGGCTCGGCTGTCGAGCAGGAGTGGTGCGTGGCGCTGAGCTACAACCAGCAGTTGGACGGCGTCTACGCGAACGACGTTCGGGCGACCGGCACGGCCAGCGACGGATCGCAGATCTCGACCATCGCCCACTGGTCCGCCGCCGTGGCCTTCCCGCCGTCGCTCGACTCCCTCGGCGACTACCTCAACCGCGGCGACGTCGTGGCCACGGCCGACGACGGATCGCTGTCCCGTGACAGCGATCTCTTCCGGGGCGCGATCTATCCGGATCCGAGCAACGAGCCGGACGTCACGATCGTCCTGAACCCCGCAGTGACGAGCACGAATCCGTCCATTCGGACGGGTGACCATTTCACGGCTCCTGCGAGTCCGTGACGATTCAAGACCCCGGCTGCGGATGGCATCCGGAAACGCGACCTGTTTGGCCAACCGCGGTCGGAACGGGCAAGAATGAGAAAGGAAAGACCGTGACTGGAGAGATTGCTCCCCGGACCACCACGACCGTGGTCGTCGAGGAGAGGAGGCGCCGCAAGGCTCCGATCCTGTGGATCGCCGGTGGCGCCGCCTGCCTTCTGGCGGCAGGCTCCACCTTCGCCCTGTGGCAGGACACCGCCGTGTTCACCGGCGGCACCATCACTGCCGGCAACCTGGACCTGGTGACCGACCAGACGCCGTCGTTCTACGACGTCTCGACGATCTCGGGCGACCCGAACCCGGCGAACGCCGGTACGTCGTCGGCGTCGGGCCTGATCACGGACGCCTCCCTGCTGCGGGCCGACGAGTCGACCACGATCCCCAACACCACCGGCCTCGGCCACGCGATCGACCCGTCGTCGTGGCGGATCACGCCCGGTGACACCGTCGCGGCCGTGTACGACGCGGACGTCACGCTGAAGGGTGACAACCTCGTCGCCGACCTCAACATCACGGACGCGATCACGTCGACGGCTGCCGCAGGCGACGCCGGCGCCACGCAGAACGGCGCCAGCGGTTCCACCGGTGCGACCAACGCCCAGCAGGCGTCCGACTCGCAGACCGCCGGCCCCGCCGTCGCGAACAACGGCGGCTTCGTCGACCACTCGGCCAGCGGCGACCTGATCTACGGCTACGCGCTGTACCAGGACGGGGCGCTCCTGGCGAGCGGCCTGGTTCCCGCTGACGGCACGATCGCGACCTTCGCGACCGACGCCAGCTCGCAGGCGGGCGGCGGTCTCACCGACGTCGACAGCCCGACCGTCGTCCCGGTCGCGGCCGGTGGCACGTCTCACGTCACCGTGGTGATCACCGTGACGTTCAACAAGGCCGTCGAGGCCCGTCAGGACGTGACGGCCGCGTCGAGCCTGCAGGGCATCACGCTGACGCTGCTGCAGGACCGTTCCGCCGGTCTGCAGAACCAGTAGTCCTCGTTTCACTCGCACATCGCTGGGGCGGGATCGGCGCTCGATCCCGCCCCAGACCTCTGAGGGAGGTGTCACGCCGACATGAGTCGGGTCATGGCCACGCACGTCCGCCGGCACCGCGCCGGCCGGCGTCGCCGCCCC
>JAEXPS010000157.1 GCA_023438885.1 Actinomycetes bacterium | reverse complement strand
CGGCGGCCCCGACGACGGAGTCGCCCCACCCCGCACCCCGCCGCGGGGCGCGGCGCGCCGCGCCGGGCCCCTCGTTCACGTCACGCCAGATGCGGCGGCGCGACGGGGCGGGTCAGCGCATCGCGCGCGTGACGGCGCCGCGGATGGCGGTGTCCACGCGGTGGTTGCGGCGGGTCAGGCCGAGCTCGGCGCGCAGGGCGTCGGCCAGCTCGTCGCGCGTGCGTTCCTGGCCGTCGGAACGGAGCCAGGTGGCGAGCTCGTCGAGCTGGTCGTCGCTGTAGGCGCCGATCGGCAGGCCCTTGCGGATGTCCGGGCGCGGCTGGGACGGCACGGCGAGCGAGAGCTGCACCTCGCCGGTGTGCGGGCGCGGCACGGTGCGGAGCACGCCCGTCGAGACGCGCACCGGCGGCACGCCGTTCGAGTCGGTCGCCTCCACCGCGTCGGTCGGCTGCGGCCGGTCGGCGGGCTGGGGCGAGCTGGCCGCCGGGGCGGCGCGCGGCGGCGAGACGGTGCCACCGTCGACAGCGGGCATCACTGCGCGGCCCTTGCGCTTCGGCCGACGAGCCGCCGGCTTCCCCGCCGACGCGACCGGCAGCTCAGTCGAGGCCACGGGAAGCTCCGTCGAGGCCACCGGCGGCTCCGCCGAGGCCACCGGCTCCGTCGCGGCCACCGGCACCTCAGCAGAGGCGTCCCGGACGTCCGGCGCCACCGGCGGTACGGGCTCGGCGGCGGCCGTCTCCGGCTCGTCCGCGCGGACGCCCTGGTCGCGCGCGTCGTCGGCGCCGGGTGTGGGCGCCCCCAGGGACTCGGCGGCGGGCGGGACAGTGCCGGCGGCCGCCCAGCCGTCCTCGTCCACCAACGCGGGGGCGCGGCGCGGCGAGAGCGGCACCGAGCGCGGGGCCGGCAGCGCGGCGTGGACGGCGCGCCGGATGCGGTCGACCTCGGCCTGCGGGTCGAGGAACGCGGCGGCGGACCACACCCGCACCACCGACCAGCCCAGGTGCTCCAGCCGCTCGGGGACCAACCGGTCGCGCACGCGCACGCTCGGCTCGTCGACATAGGCCTGGTCGTCGGTCAGCACGGCGACGAGCATCCGGCCGGGGACGTCCGGGTGGCCCACCGCGAGCGGGACGCGCACACCGCCCGCGATCCCGTGGTCGACGTCGACGGTAAGGCCGTGCCGCCACAGCCGCTCGGCCAGGTCCAGGACCAGGCGGTCGGGTTCGGCGGTCGCCGCAGGGACGCTCGTGGCCTCGTCGGCCGTGGACGACGCGTCGACGGCGTCCGGGGGGATCGCGAGCGGGTCCGCGTCGCCGCGGCCACGTCGCTCAGCGAACGCCAGCAGGTCGCCGAGCAGCCGTGCGCCGGGACCGCGCAGCCGCGCGGGGTCGAGGTCGTCGGCCCCGAAGCAGGCCACGACCGTCAGGCGGTGCTGCGTGCACCCGATCGCGTCCAGCAGCAGCGCGTCCCCGCCCGGGGCGCTGATGGCACCGAAGGAGTGCAGCACGCGCCGGTGCGGCGTGCGCCCGAGCCCCAGGGACAGGATCACGGCGTCACGGCGCAGGCCCGCGATCGAGGCCAGGTCGACCACGACGAACGGGTCCGGCCGACCGGCGTCGAAGAACGCGGCCAGCGCGGGGTTGGCGCGCGCCTCGCCGAGCACCTGGTCGCGTACGGCGTCGGCGTGCCGCCCGGTGGCCGTCACCACGGCCAGCGACTCGTCGGGCCGGGACAGTGCGTGCTCGACGACGAGCTCGACCACCCGGTCGACCTCCTCGCGCGTCGAGTCCACCAGGCCGGACTCCACGCCCGGCAGGCCCGTGCCGTCCACGCGCTCGAAACGAACCAGCGGCGACAGGCTCGGCAGCGGCATCGGCACCAGAGCGCCCTCGTACCCGTGCCGCACCAGGAACGCGGTGAGCCACGGGTCGCGGCGGCTGGCGTCGGCGTGCAGCTCGAAGCGGGGCAGCACAGCCGCCAGCTCGCGCACCGCCGTGCCGGACGCGCACCGGGCATCCCCGACCACCACGACCTGCCGCCCACGCGCGATCGCGGAGACCGCGACCTCCACCGGCATCCGCGTCGCGGCGTCGAGCACCACGAGGTCCACGGTCCGCGCGGGCGGCAGCACCTGCGGCACCAGCATCGGGCTGGCCGAGACCACCGGCCGCAGCCGGCGCGCAGCGTCCGGGTACTTCACCATCACGTCGCGAAGCGAGGTCACCCGCTCCTCGATCAGCTCCGAGAACAGCCCCTCCGCCTGGTCGCGGTGCTGGCGCAGGGCGGAACCCAGCGCGCGGATCGCCGCGTCGGCCGCCGGGCCGGCGAGGGAGGCGACGTGCGCCCGGTCCAGCTCCGCGTAGCGCGCGGACAGCGCGCCGAGCGTCGTGCCGTCGTAGCCGGCCAGCGCCGGGTCGGCGGCGAGGATCTGCTCGAAGACCGTGCTCCACCACGCGAGCTCCAGCTCGGCGGCGGCCAGCGCCGACGGCACCCGCCGCTCGGCGAGGTCGTCGACGAGCGCGCCCAGCCCGGCCGCCCGCAGGTGGCGCACCAGGGCCGTGCGCGCGGGCAGCGTGTCGAGCGCGGCGCCCGCGTCCCGCAGCCGGGTGAGCCGGTGGACGAGCGCGTCCATCGGCAGCGTGGACAGCCCGCCGCCGTCCGGCGTCGCGGCCAGCACCTGGTCGAGCGCGTCCAGGTCCTGGTGGATCGCGCGGTGGTCGGCCTCGAGGCCCTCCAGACCGTCGGGCAGGCGCGGCCAGCCTCCGCCCGGGCAGTGCTGCTGCCACAGGTCGCGCCGGCGCTGCACGTCCAGCAGCGCGGCGTGCAGGTCCGCCACCGGCCGGCCGGGGCGCACCATGTCCTTGGCCTGCCGGCGCAGCCGGCGGCGCACCACGCCGCCCATCTCGACGCCGTGCTCGGAGCGCCACGCCTTGCTCGCGGTGGCGGCCACCAGGTCGGCGGCGGTCCGCTCGAAGACCATCGGCTGGAACAGGTCGAGCGAGGCGCGCACCTCGTCGAGCAGGCGCAGCTGCTCGTCCCACGCCTGGAGGTTCTCGGGCCTGGCCAGGCCGGCGTCGGCGGCGACCTCGCCGGCCCGCGCGATCACGCCGGGCAGCGTCTCCAGCAGCCGGTTCACGCGGGCCAGAGCGATCTTGGCGTCGGCCGGGGTGCGCAGGTCCGCGCCGTACCAGGGGGTGTCGCTCGGCCGCAGCGAGAACGCGCCCAGCTCACCGGCGCGCAGCAGGTCCGCGGCAGCCTCGGCGCGGCCGTGCGCGTCGAGCACGCGTGCCACGTCGGGGTCCAGCCGCACGGTGGTCCTCGGCGTCGGCCGCGTGGAGGTCAGCCGGGCCAGCTCCTGCAGCGCGTCGTACGCCGAGACGCCCCACGGCTGCCGAGGCGCGTGCAGGCCGCGCACGTAGCCGCGCAGCGCCTCGCGGTGCCCGACGAGGGCACGGCGCACCTCGTCCACACCACGGTCGTCGAGCACCGGCGGCTCGAGGGTCATCGCCGCGAGCAGCCGCCGGCAGGCGGTCGAGCGCCAGCCGGCCTCCGGGGCGATGTCCAACAGCAGCTCGCCGGCGCCCAGGCGGTCCAGCCGCTCCGCCAACGCGGCGGCGGCGCGGCGGTGGCCGGGCACGTAGAGCACGGTGCGGCCGGCGGCGGCCGCGTCGGCGAGCAG
>JAEXPS010000077.1 GCA_023438885.1 Actinomycetes bacterium | reverse complement strand
ACGCTGCGGAGCGCACGATGGTCGCCACCGGCGAGCCGTACCCGGTGGCCTGGCCGGGAGACGGGTTCGCGTGGCGCGAGCACCTGCTGCGCGGCGAGGCGAACGACGGCAACTGCTGGCACGGCTTCGCCGGCGTCGCAGGCCACGCGGGGTTGTTCGCCACTGTGGACGAGCTGCTGACCGCGGGAGCCGCGCTCGCGCGGTCCGTCGCCGGCGAGGGGCCGCTGCCGGCGACGGTGGCGCACGAGCTCGTCGTACCCGGGCCCGATCCCGGCCAGGCGCTCGGCCTGCGCCGTGACGGCGCCTGGGCCTGGCACCCCGGCTACACCGGGTGCGCCCTCGGGTTCGCTGGTGATGCCGTGGTCGCGGTGGCGACCAACCGGTTGCTGGCTGCCGTCACCCCCGTCCCCACCGTCCTGCTGTGGCACGAGGCCACGGCCACGCTCGGCCCCCCGACCTGGCGAGGAGCACCATGACCGAGACTGCCGTCCTGTCCATCCGCGACCTGTCGGTGGCCTTCCGCACCGGGCGCGGCGAGGTCCCAGCCGTGCGCGGGGTGTCGCTCGACGTGCACGCCGGCGAGACCGTCGCGGTCGTCGGCGAGTCGGGGTCCGGCAAGTCCACGATGGCCGCCGCGGTCAACCGCCTGCTGCCCGCGAACGGCCACGTCACCGGCGGGAGCGTCCTGTTCGAGGGCCGCGACCTCACCGACCTGCCCGAGAACCAGATGGTGCGCCTGCGCGGCGCCGGGATCGGCCTGGTGCCGCAGGACCCGATGAGCAACCTCAACCCGGTGATGCGCATCGGCCGGCAGATCGCCGAGGCGCTCGAGGTGCACGGACGGGCCACCGGAGCCGCCGCCGACGCCCAGGCCGTCGAGCTGCTGGCGATGGTAGGCATCCCCGAGCCCGCGCGCCGGGCCCGCCAGTACCCGCACGAGTTCTCCGGCGGCATGCGTCAGCGCGCCCTCATCGCGATGGGCCTGGCGTGCCGCCCTCGCCTCCTCATCGCCGACGAGCCGACGAGCGCCCTCGACGTCACCGTGCAGCGGCGCGTGCTCGACCAGCTCGACCAGCTGACCGACGAGCTGGGCACCGCGGTGTTCCTCATCACGCACGACCTCGCACTCGCCGCCGAGCGCGCGGACCGGGTCGCGGTGATGCACCGAGGGCTGATCGTCGAGCAGGGATCGTCGCGCGAGATCCTCGCCGACCCGCGCGACGACTACACGCGCGCGCTGCTGTCCGCCGCGCCGTCCCTGGCTGCGGTCCGCACCCGGGTCGCCCCGACGACGGCCGCGGATCCGCTGGTGCAGGTGCGGGGGCTGCGCAAGGACTTCCCGGTGCGCGGCACGCGGGAGACGTTCACCGCGGTCGACGACGTCTCGTTCGACATCCCGCGCGGGCGCACGGTGTCGCTCGTCGGCGAGTCCGGGAGCGGCAAGTCGACCACCGCCAACCTGGTGCTGGCGCTCGAGACGCCGACCTCGGGCACCATCGCCTTCGAGGGAGCGGACATCGCCGGCTTCTCCCGCGCCGAGATGTTCGGCTTCCGGCGCCGGGTGCAGCCCGTGTTCCAGAACCCGTACGCCTCGCTCGACCCCCGCTACACGATCGAGCAGTGCGTCGGCGAGCCGCTGCGCGTGCACAAGGTGGGCGACGCCAAGAGCCGCCGGGTGCGGGTGCGCGAGCTGCTCGAGCAGGTGGCGCTGCCGGCGGCCTTCGCCGAGCGGTACCCGCACGAGCTGTCCGGCGGCCAGCGTCAGCGCGTCGCCATCGCCCGCGCGCTGGCCCTGCACCCCGACCTCGTCGTGCTCGACGAGGCGGTGTCGGCGCTCGACGTGCTGGTCCAGGCGCAGATCCTGCGACTGCTGGACGAGCTCCAGCGGGAGCTGCACCTGATGTACCTGTTCATCAGCCACGACCTGTCCGTGGTCCGGATGATCTCCGACGAGGTGCACGTGATGAGCAAGGGCCGCATCGTCGAGTCGGGCACGCCCGAGCGGATCTTCGACGCCCCGCAGGACCCGTACACGGTCGAGCTGCTCGCGGCGATCCCGGGGCGCGCCCTCGCCTCCTGACGGCCCGCGCCGGCGGGTGGTGCCCTCAGCTCTGGCGGGAGGTGGGGCCGCCGGTGATCAGCAGGCGGCGCATGCGCCAGCCCTGGTCCTTGCGTTCCGCCTCGGCCGAGTTCGCGCGGCGACGGTCGGCCACCACGTTGCCGGAGGCGTCGGCGGTGAACACACGGCGGCCCGGGTCCAGCATGTCGCGCAGGAACTCCACCTGCCGGCGGGCCATCGCCAGCTCGTCCTCCAGCTCGAGGATCCGCTTGATGCCCGCGAGGTTGACGCCCTCGTCCTGCGAGAGGCGCTGCACCTCGCGCAGCTTCGCGATGTCGCGCAGCGAGTAGCGCCTGCCCCGGCCGCGGGTGCGGCCCGGCGAGACGAGGCCCAGCCGGTCGTACTGCCGCAGCGTCTGCGGGTGCATGCCGGCCAGCTCCGCGGCGACGGAGATGACGTACACGCGCGCGTCCTGGTCCACGGCGCTCACGCCTGCGCCTGCGCCATCAGGGCCGCACGCACGTCTTCCCCGGACGTGGCGATGCCGAACGCCTGCACGGCCTCGCGTGCCGCCGGCGTCAGCTTCTGCGGTACCACCACCTGCACGGTCACCAGGAGGTCGCCCGTGGCCTTCGGCGTGACGAGGCC
The DNA here is from genome assembly GCA_023438885.1 of Actinomycetes bacterium. Taxonomy (GTDB): domain Bacteria; phylum Actinomycetota; class Actinomycetes; order Actinomycetales; family Cellulomonadaceae; genus Cellulomonas. The sequence goes on along the minus strand of JAEXPS010000077.1, from coordinate 30,853 downwards.
CTTGCCCTTGACCCGCAACGTGCGGCCGGACGGCGTGCCGGCCGGCACCTTGACCTTGACGGGAGTGCCGTCGAGAGTCGGCACCTCGATGGTGGCGCCGAGCGCCGCCTCGTCGAACGCGATCGGCACGGTGACGCGGAGGTTGGCGCCCTCCGACGTGAACACCGGGTGCGGCGCGACGGAGACCGTGATCACCAGGTCGCCGGGCTCGCCGCCCGGCTCGCCCGGGCGGCCCTTGCCGCGCAACCGGATCTTCTGGCCGTCCTTGACGCCCGCCGGGATGCGGGCGTTGACGACACGGCCCTCGACGTCCAGCGAGACCGTGGCGCCCTCGGCCGCCGTGCGGAACGGCAGCGAGGTGGTGGCCGCCAGGTCGCTGCCACGGCGCGGGCCGCGCGGCTGCCCGAACCCTCCGCCGAACATCCCGCCCAGCACGTCCTCGAAGCCGGCGCCGCCCGTGGAGTACCGCACCCGGGTGTTGCCGCCGAACATCCCGCCGAACAGGTCCTCGAACCCGCCGGCCGCCCCGCCGCCGCCACCGGCCCGCGAGCCGGCCGTGAACCGGGCGCCGCCCGCCATCGCGCGCAGCTGGTCGTACTGCTGGCGCTGCTCGGCATCCGACAGCACCGAGTACGCCTCGCCGATGTCCTTGAACCGGGCCTCGGCCTTGGCGTCCCCGGGGTTGTGGTCCGGGTGCAGCTGGCGCGCGAGCTTGCGGTAGGCCTTCTTGATGGTCGCCGCGTCGGCGTCCTTGGGGACGCCGAGCGTGGCGTAGAAGTCCTTCTCCAGCCAGTCCTGGCCGGTCACGGCGCCTCCTCTCCTGCTGGCTGTCCTGCTGGCTGTCCTGCTGGCTGTCCTGCTGGTGTGCGAATCCTCAGCCCTGCGGAGCCTCCGGGTCCACCACCGCCACCCGGGCGGCCCTCAGGATGCGCTCCGCGGTGCGGTAGCCGGGCTGGAGCACCTGGCTGACCGTCGGCTCGTCCACCTCGGCGGAGTGGCCGTGCATCAGCGCCTCGTGGACCGCGGGGTCGAAGACCTCGCCCACTTCCCCGTAACGCTCGATGCCGAACCGCGCCAGCGTCCCCTCGAGCTTCTCCGCCACGGCCTGGAAGGGCCCGACGAGCTCGCCGTGCTGCCGTGCGAGCTCGATCTCGTCGAGCACCGGGATCAGGGCCTCGCCGAGCGCGGCCGCGCCGCGGTCGGTGGCCGCCGCCAGCTCGCCGCGGGTGCGCTTGACGTAGGCGTTGTAGCGCTGGTCGAGGTTGTAGTAGTCGGCCTGGGCGCGCTGGAGCTGGTCCAGGCGCTCCGCCGCGAGGGCCTCGGCAGCAGCCAGGGCCTCCGACGACGGCACGTCCTGCCCCGCCGCGGGGGCGGCGCCGGCCGCAGCCGGCGCCCCCTCCCGCACCGCGAACGTGTCCGGGTCGATGCGCCGCTTGTCGACGATGTGCGGGGCGGCCTCGTCGAACTCCGAGGTCACTTGGCCTCACCCTCGTCATCGATGATCTCGGCGTCCACGACGTCCTCGTCGGACGGGGTGAAGGTCGAGCCCGCCTCGTCGGGCGCCTGCTCCGCGGCCGGCTGGGCGTAGACGGCCTCGCCGATCTTCTGGGCGGCGGCGACGAGCGCCTCGTGCGCCGTCTTGACGCGGGCCGCGTCCTCACCGGCGAGCGCGGTGCGCACCTCGGCGATCTTCGCGGTGACGTCGTCCTTCACCGCCGGCGGGAGCTTGTCCGCGTTCTCGTTGAGGATCTTCTCGGTCGAGTAGGCGAACTGCTCGGCGGAGTTGCGGGTGTCGGCGTCCTCACGGCGCTTCTTGTCCTCGGCCGCGTGCTCCTCGGCCTCGCGGACCATCCGCTCGATGTCGTCCTTCGGCAGCGCGGAGCCGCCGGTGATCGTCATCGACTGCTCCTTGCCGGTGCCGCGGTCCTTGGCGGACACGTGGACGATGCCGTTGGCGTCGATGTCGAAGGTGACCTCGATCTGCGGCACGCCGCGCGGCGCCGGAGCGATGCCGGTGAGCTCGAAGGTGCCGAGCGGCTTGTTGTCCCGCGCGAACTCGCGCTCGCCCTGGAACACCTGGATCAGCACCGACGGCTGGTTGTCCTCGGCCGTGGAGAAGATCTCGCTGCGCTTGGTGGGGATGGCCGTGTTGCGCTCGATGAGCTTGGTCATCACGCCGCCCTTGGTCTCGATGCCCAGGGACAGCGGGGTGACGTCGATGAGCAGCACGTCCTTGCGGTCGCCCTTGATGACGCCGGCCTGCAGGGCGGCGCCGACGGCGACGACCTCGTCCGGGTTGACACCCTTGTTGGGCTCCTTGCCCCCGGTCAGCTCGGTGACGACGTCCGTCACCGCGGGCATACGGGTGGAACCGCCGACGAGCACCACGTGGTCGATGTCGCTGACCTTGATGCCGGCGTCGCGGATCACGGCGTGGAACGGCGCCTTGGTGCGGTCCAGCAGGTCCTGCGTCATCTGCTGGAACTGAGCGCGCGTCAGCTTCTCGTCCAGGTGGACGGGGCCGTTCTCGCTCATGCTCAGGTACTGAAGGGAGATGTTGGTGCTGGTGGCGGAGCTGAGCTCCTTCTTCGCCTGCTCGGCGGCCTCACGCAGCCGCTGGAGGGCGATCTTGTCCTTGGACAGGTCCACGCCGGTGGAGTTCTTCACCTGCCCGACCAGCCAGTCGACGATCCGCTGGTCCCAGTCGTCGCCGCCGAGGAGGTTGTCGCCGGAGGTGGCGCGCACCTCGATCGTCGAGAACCCGTCGTCGTCCTTGCCCACCTCGAGGAGGGACACGTCGAACGTGCCGCCACCGAGGTCGAAGACGAGGATCAGCTCGTCCTCCTTGCCGCGCTCGAGCCCGTAGGCGAGGGCGGCCGCGGTGGGCTCGTTGATGATGCGGAGCACGTTGAGGCCGGCGATGGTGCCGGCGTCCTTGGTGGCCTGGCGCTGCGCGTCGTCGAAGTACGCGGGAACGGTGATCACCGCGTCCGTGACGGGCTCGCCGAGGTACGCCTCGGCGTCGCGCTTCAGCTTGCCGAGGATGCGTGCGCTGATCTCCTGCGCGGTGTACGTCTTGCCGTCGATCTCCACGTGCCAGTCGCGGCCCATGTGCCGCTTGACCGAGGTGATCGTGCGGTCGACGTTGGTGACCGCCTGGCGCTTGGCGATCTCGCCGACGAGGACCTCGCCGGTCTTGGAGAACGCCACGACAGACGGCGTGGTCCGCGACCCCTCCGCGTTGGCGATGACCGTGGGCTCGCCGCCTTCGAGGGTGCTGACCACCGAGTTGGTGGTGCCGAGGTCGATGCCGACAGCAGCCATGTGTGTATGCCTCCGTGATGATCGTTGAGTCCAACTGACTCAAGTCTGCGCGGGCCCTCGTCGTCGCGCAAGTCCGAGCGGATAACTTGAGTCTCTTTGGCTCAACCTCAGCGAGGGCCGATGTGTTCCCGCATCCGACGTGCGACGGCGCGTACGGGCTGGCGCTCCTTCCGGGCGCGCGGTGGCCGCCGGCGCGCCAGAGTTGAGGCCTGGTCTCGGCGAGTCAGGGGGCGTGACGTGCCGCTGTGGGTGCTGCTGGTGCTGCTCGGTGTCGTGCTGTCGGTCCTCGGGTTCGCCGGGTTGGGCAACCTCGTGCTGTGGGCCGGGCTCGCGCTCGTCGTCGTCGGCCTTGTGGTCTCGGTGCTCAGCTGGCTGCGGCGCGACCGCGGGACCGCGCCGGACGCGCCGGACGTGCCGGCGAAACCCTCGCCGGGCGAGCTGACGTGGCGACGCCGGGCGGCCCGGCTGGGCTGGGTGACGTTGGGCCTCGCGCTGCTCTCGGCGACGCTGCTCGGCCTGGCGGTGTGGGCGGTGGCGACCGCACCGTCACGGACCGTCCCCGAGCGGCCGCAGAACGTGATCGAGTGGATCGAGCGCGCGGTACTGCCGGTGCCGGCGCTCATCCCCGGCCCTCGGCTCGTGACGGTGCTCGGCGTCGGCCTGGCTGCGGCTGCCGTGCTGGTCGGGATGGCCGCACTGCACGCATCGGCGGCGATGCGAGTGCTGTCCCGAGGCCGCTACGTCACCGACCCGCTGCCGGGCGAGGCCGCCAGGATGGGGCGCCGGATCCTCGGCCCGGTCGCGATGCGCGCGCTGATCGAGAACCCGCCCGGCTGGCCCGTCACGGCGATCCCACCGGATGCGGGTGCGCGCGGCATTCAGCTGCGCTGCACCGTCCTGATCCCCGCGCACGACGAGGAAGCGGTGCTCGGGCGCACGCTGGCGTCGCTGACCGGGCAGATCCGGCCGCCCGACCGCGTCGTCGTCGTCGCCGACAACTGCACGGACGGCACGGTGGGCGTCGCGCGTGTCCACGGCGTCGAGGTCGTCGAGACCGTCGGCAACACCCGGCACAAGGCGGGCGCCCTCAACCAGGTGCTCTCGAGGCTGCTCATGGACGTGGGCGTCGATCAGGTGTTCCTCGTCATGGACGCCGACTCCACCATCACGCCCGACTTCCTCGCCGAGGCGCTGACGCGCCTGCAGGACGACCCGGACCTCATGGCCGTCGGCGGCCTGTTCTCAGGTGAGAGCGGTGCCGGACTGCTCGGGCAGATGCAGCGCAACGAGTTCGCCCGGTACCAGCGCATCATCAACCGCCGGGAGGGCCGCGTGTTCGTGCTGACGGGCACGGCGTCGGTCTTTCGCGGGTATGCGATGCGTGCGGTCGCCGAGGCACGGGGCACGCTCGTGCCCGGCACCACGGGCGAGGTCTACGACACGCAGGCCCGGACCGAGGACAACGAGGTGACGCTCGCCCTGAAGTCCCTCGGAGCGCGGACGGTCTCGCCGTCGGCGTGCAAGGTCACCACCGAGGTGATGCCCACGCCGCGCGACCTCTGGCGGCAGCGGTCGCGATGGCAGCGGGGAGCCGTGGAGAACGTCGCCGCCTACGGCTTCACCCGCGCCACCGCCGTCTACTGGTGGCAGCAGTTCGCGCTCGGCTACGGCGTCCTGGCGTTCAACGCCTACCTGCTCCTCCTCGCCGTCGCGCTGCTCGCCACCGAGCAGCTGCATTGGTCGTGGTTCTGGCTGGTGATCGGCGCGATCTTCCTCGCCGAACGCCTGGTGACGGCGTGGCGGGCCGGGTGGAGCGGCCGGGCGCTTGCCGCGCCGCTCGTGCTCGAGCTGGCCTATGCCTGGTACCTGCAGCTGTGCTTCGTGACGTCACTGGTGCGCCTGGCCCTCGGCCGCGAGGCCGGGTGGAACTACGTCCCCCGGCAGCACCTGAGCGCGGTGGCACCGCTCCTGGCGGCCACGGCGCTCATCTCAGGATGGAACCCGTTGCCGCCTTCCGTGCTGGGGTCCCCGTGGTTCGAGGCCGGGAGCCTCTTCGTGGCGGTCAACACCCTCGTGTACGCCGTCCTCGCCGTGTTCCAGATGCTCCCGCCGATCCGCCGCTCGATCCACAGGTTGCAGCGGCGACGCGCAGCCGGGCGACTCGTGGTCAGCCCCGCGGCTGAGAGCCCGATCAGTCAGTCCCGGCGCACCGCGTAGCGCAGCCAGAGGGTGCCGTTGTCGAACTGGCGCTGCTCCAGCAGGTCCAGGTCGAGCTGAAGGCCCTCGGGCCAGAAGCGCAGCCCGCCGCCCACCGACACCGGCGCGAGGTAGGGCTGCACCTCGTCGACGATCCCCGCGCGCAAGGCCTGGGCCGCGAGCGTGGGGCCGTCGACCGTCACGTCGTGGTCACGCGAGTCGACGAACGCCCGCACGGCCTCGGGGTCGAAGCTCCGCTCGAGAGTGGTTCGCGCGGTCGTCGGCGCCTCGAGCGTCGTGGAGTAGACGACCTTGTCGGCCGCCTGCCACACCCGCGCGTAGGTGCGGACGAACTCCGGTCCCGGTTCGTCGAGCGCGGTCTCCCAGAACGACATCACCTCGTACATGCGCCGGCCGTACAGGTAGGTGCCGACCGATCGCGACTGGTCGGCGATGAAGTCGTGCAGTGTCGGGTCCAGCGCGCCGCCCCAGTCGCTGCTGCCGGACTCGTCGGCCGCGTAGCCGTCGAGGGAGGTGAACATCGAGTAGATCAGGCGCCCCATCGGGCCACCGTAGGCGGGTGCCCCTAGGGTCTGCCTGTGCAACGGCGCTCCGCGGCCCTCGCGGCCGTAGTGCGTGGTGCGCCTCGGTCAGTCGCAGATGATCATCGGGTACACCACGCCGCCGACAGGCTCATCGTTCAGGTAGCAGTCGAGGGCGGAACTTCCAGAGCGCGGCAGGATGACGGCCACCAGCAGCAGAGCGGCGAAGGTCACCGCCCCAACCCAGATGGCCACCTTGCGCCACAGCGGCATTTGACCCATACGCCATACCCCTTGGACTGTCCGCTCAGCCAGACCAGCGTATGGCTCACGCGGTCACCGCGACGGCCGCCACCGGCGTCAACGGCACCACGAGGGTAGGCGGGCTGCTGTTCCTCGCCTCGGACTCGCTGCTGGCCTTCCGGATCTTCTACTCGGACTTCACCGACCTGTTCCCCGACCCGTGGCAGGACCTGACGATCATGGCGCTCTACTGCGCCGGCCAGGGGCTGATGGCGCTCGGGGTACTGCGCCATCCGCGGCAGCGGGCCGAGGAGCCAGAGCCCGCCGTCGTCGCGTCCTGAGCCGCCGTCGAAAGGCTGCCGGGCGGGCGGCGCCGCCGGCGGGGCTAGGGTGGCGCGGTGCCGGCGCGGGTGGTGGAGACGATCCTCCCCCGCCGGCTCGGCACCTCGTTCCGATGGCTGCTCGGCGCCGTCTGGACCATGAACCTCGGCGACGGCCTGCTGCTGGCCGCCGGGCCGCTGCTCGTCGCCGCCCGCACGCAGGACGCGTTCCTCGTCGCGCTCGCCGCGCTGGTCGAGTGGCTGCCGCCCCTGCTGTTCGGCCTGTGGGCCGGAGCGCTCACCGACCGGCTCGACCGGCGCCGGCTCGTCATCACCGTGGACGTGGTGCGGGTCGTCGTCCTGGCAGGTCTGGCCACGGCCATCGCCCTCGACGCCGCGCCCATCGCCCTGGTGCTCGTGGCCCTCTTCCTCATCGCCACCGCCGAGACGTTCGCGGACAACACGACCAGCACCCTGGTGCCGATGCTCGTCGAGCGTCGCGACCTCGTGGTCGCCAATGCCCGCGCACAGGCCGGGTACATCGGCATGAACCAGCTGGCGGGGCCGCCGATCGGCGCGGCGCTGTTCGCCTTCGCGCAGTTCTCGCCGGTCGCCGTCGACGCGGTGCTCATCGCCGCGGGCACGGTGCTGATCTCGCGCGTGCGTCTCCCGGCTCACGGCCGTGCGGCCGACGAGCGCCGGCGCACCTGGGAGGACGTCGCCGAGGGCGTGCGCTGGGTGCTGCACCACGCCGCGGTCCGCACGCTGGTGCTGACGATCCTCATCTTCAACGTGACGTACGGGGCCGCGTGGTCGGTGCTGGTGCTCTACGCGCGCGAGCACCTGGGCCTCGGGGCGGTGGGGTACGGCCTGATCACCACGGTGGTGGCGCTGGGCGGGCTCGCGGGCGTGCTGGGGTACGGCTGGCTGACCAGGCACGTCACCCTCGCGAACCTCATGCGCATCGGCCTGGTCATCGAGACCCTCACCCACCTGTGCCTGGCGCTGACCACCACGCCCTGGGTCGCGATGGGGATCTTCTTCGTCTTCGGAGCACACGCGTTCGTGTGGGGCACCACGTCGATCACCGTGCGGCAGCGCGCCGTGCCCACCGAGCTCCAGGGGCGGGTGGGCAGCGTCAACCTCGTCGGAGTGTTCGGCGGGCTCGTCGTGGGCGCGGCACTCGGCGGCGCACTGGCGCAGCACTTCGGGACCACGGCGCCGTTCTGGTTCGCGTTCGTGGGCTCCGCGGTGTTCGTCGGGCTGATCTGGCACCAGCTCCGGCACATCCAGCACGCCGACGAGCGCGACGAGCCGCTCTCGTCGCCCGCCGGAGTCGAGCCCGGCTGAACCCGCCTGGTGGGCACCGCGCCGCTCTGGGCAGATCCGCCCACGGCAGCACGCGTCTCGTCGGGCGATGCGGCGATGTCACGGTGGACCCATGACCGAGACCACGCCGCGACTGGACGACGAGCTGACCACACGTCTGCTGCACCAGCGCATCCTCGTCATGGGCTCCGGGCTCGACGAGGCGCTGGGCAACCGACTCACCTCCGCTCTGCTGCTGCTCGCGGCCGACGACCCCGTCAGCGACATCACGCTCTTGATCAGCTCGCCGGGCGGCTCCGTCCCGGCGATGCTCGCGATCCGCGACGTCATGGACCTGATCCCGTGCGACGTCGTCACCGTGGCCGTCGGGTGGGCGGCGAGCGCCGGGCAGTTCCTGCTCTCGTCGGGCACCCGCGGCAAGCGGCTCGCGCTGCCTCACGCGCGCGTGCTGCTGCACCAGGGCTCGGCGGGGATCGGCGGCACCGCGGTCGACATCGAGATCCAGGCCGACGACCTGCGGCACACGCGCGACACGGTGCTGGGACTCATCGCGGCCGACACCGGGCAGCCTCTCGAGCGGATCGTGGAGGACTCGCGCCGCGACCGTTGGTTCACGGCGCTGGAAGCCGTCGAGTACGGGTTCGTCGACCGGCTCGTCGACGACCTGTCCCCGCTCGTGCCCGGTGTTGCCGCCCGCGTGGGATTCGGGGTGGCGCGATGATCGTGCCCTACGTCGTCGAGCGCACCGCCGGAGGCGGCGAGCGCGCACTGGACGTGTACAGCCGCCTGCTCGCCGACCGGATCGTCTACCTCGGCGCACCCATCGACGACGAGGTCGCCAACGTGGTGGTCGCACAGCTGCTGCACCTGGAGTCCGCCGAGCCCGGCAACCCGATCGGCCTGTACGTCAACTCACCCGGCGGGTCCCCTTCGGCGATGCTCGCGATCTACGACGCGATGCAGTACGTGCGGGCCCCCGTGCACACCACCTGCGTCGGACAGGCCTCGGCCGACGCGGCCGTGCTCGTGGCGGGTGGCGCCGCGGGGCACCGGGCGGTGCTCGCCCACGCCCGGATGGTGCTGCACCAGCCGGGGACGCAGAGCCGCGGTGATGTGCCGGACCTGATCCTTGCGGCCGACGAGATCGTCCGCGTGCGGGCCGAGCTCGAGGAGATCCTCGCTCGGCACACCGGCAAGGACGTCGAGACCCTGCGCCGCGACACCGACCGGGCGCTGGTGCTCACCGCGTCACAGGCGGTGGCCTACGGCCTGGCCGACGAGGTGATCCACACGCGCGCCTGACTACGCGGCCAGAAGGTGGACCGTCCCCGGCGAGGCCACGCGCGAGGCCGTGCGCGAGGCCGTGCGCGACGCCGCGCGCGAGCGAGCGGGCGCCTCGCGGAGCCCGTCCGCGACCCCCAGCGCCAACTGCGACAGCGACGAGCCCAACGCCTCCGTCACGGCGCCGAGCACCTCGGACGAGGCCTCCTTGCGTCCGCGCTCCACCTCCGAGAGGTACTGCGTGGACACGCCCGCGCGCTCGGCCACGTCCGCCAGCCGCAGGCCTTGCTCGGTGCGCCAGCTGCGCAGCACACGGCCGACGGCCGTTCGCCACGCGCCGCGCCGCCGCGTCTCGAGCACGATCACGTCTGCCGCCATGCCGCGAACGTACCGACGCGGCGGGCCGGGGAGCGTGCCGTTCCGCTGAGGGCAGATCGCCACTCGGCACCTCACCCTGGCCGGGCGATGACTCACCCCACCCCCGCGCGGACATCCTCGGAGGATGGACGAGCCTGACTCGACGAGCGACCGGGGCGACGCGGCCGAGGCGCCGCGGGTGGCTCGTCGGGAGGTCTGGATCGAGATCATCTCGGTGGTGGTGCTGGCCGTCACGGCGTTGGCGACGGCCTGGAGCAGCTACCAGGCCTCGCTCTGGGACGGCATCCAGTCGAGCGACTACTCGCAGTCGTCGGCCGCCCGCACCCACGCAGCCCAGCTCCGTGGCGCCGCGAACCAGTACCGCCTGGCCGACCTCAGCCTCCTCGAGCGCTACGTGGACGCGACGCTCGGAGGTGACACCACCACCGCGGACTTCTACGCCCAGCGGTTCAGCCCGGCGCTGCGCCCCGCGTACGACGCCTGGATCGCGCTGGATCCCTTCGACGACCCCAGCGCGCCACCCAGCCCACTCACGATGCCGGAGTACCAGGTGCCTCAGGACACCGAGGCGCAGCAGCTCGAGGAGCGCGCCGACCAGCTGTTCGACGACGGTGAGAAGGCGAACGCGATCTCGGACGCCTACACCTTGACGACCTTGCTGTTCGCGGCCGTGCTCTTCTTCACCGCGATCTCCGAGAGGTTCGAGTACCTACCCGCCCGCCGGGCGCTGCTCGGGTTGGCGGGCGTCGGGCTGGTGGCCGGCATCCTCACCGCGGCCATGCAGCCGATCACCGGCGGGTAGCCCTGGGTCGTGCAGCCGGCTCAGAGGCCGACGACCAGGCGCTCCAGGTCGTCGAGAGCAGACACCTGGCCGGCGACGAGCTTGCCGCGCGCGGTCGACACGTCGACCCACGCAGCCCGGTCCACCTCGGGGAACTCGACACGGCGCCCGGAGCGCGGCGGCCACTCCAGCTCGAACGTGCCGGGCGTGATCGCGTCCGCGTCGAAGTCCGCCTCGATCGCGTAGAGCACCACGACCTTGCCGCTGCCGTACCGGTACTCCCCGAGCCGGTGGCAGTCGCCCTCCGGAGCGGGGCAACCAAGCTCCTCGGCGAACTCGCGGCGCGCGGCGGCCAGCTCGTCCTCGTCGGGCTCGATGAGCCCCTTGGGGAACGACCACGCGCGCTCGTCCTTGCGCGCCCAGAAGGGGCCGCCCATGTGGGCGATGAGGACTTCGAGACGTTCCGGAGCCCCGGGCTCGTCGTGCGCCCGACGAAACGCGGCCAACCCTGCACTGACCTCAGCCATGGGCATGTCTCCCGGGCGGGCTCACGCGGCCGCCGCGACCTCGCGGGCCCAGCCGGAGCCCTCGCGCGTGAAGCCGACGCGCGTCAGGTACTCCTCCTCGCCCGGGCGGGCCGGGGTGACGAGGCGACGGAAGCCGTGCTCGGCGAACACGCCGCTGTCCCGGTACACGAACTCACCGGGCGTGAAGTCGCGGAACCGCGGGGTCACCCAGTCGAGCTCGACATGGCCCACTCCGTCGCCGACGTCGTCGACCAGCACCACGCCCACCGTCTCGTCGCGGCGGGCGATGAGGAAGGCGAGGCTGCCGTGCGCGGGTGCGGGCGCCGGCGAGCGGAAGCGGGCGATGTCGTCGGCGTGGACCTTCATCACGTGGGCCAGGTAGGCGTCGTCGGGCTCCAGCTCGACGACCTCGTACACCGCGCCGTCGTGGCGCTCGCGCAGCAGGCGCCGGATCCAGTACGCGTTGATGAGGACGATGGCGCCGTTCATCGCCACGAACGGCCAGATGCCGAACACCGCGTTGTAGGCGGTCGCCACGAGCGAGCCGGCGAGGTTCATCCACCGGAACCGCAGCACGCGCGCCTGCATCAGCGACAGGACCACCAGCGCCGACCCCACCCAGCCGACGACCTCCCACCAGACCATGGCAGAACGCTAGGTGCTGCCAGACCCCGCTCGCGACGCCGGCACCGTCGGCGCGAACGGCACGATCTCCTGCGTTCCTCCACCGACGACGAGGTACGAGCTCTCCGGCACCTCGAGCCATGCGCCCTTGAGGTCGCCGAGCGGCTCGGACACGACGATGCGGGTGTCGTCGGCAAGGCTGTGCAGCACCGGGTTGTCCGGGTACTGGTGGCGCAGCACCGACACGTCCTGGTTGTGGAACAGCGAGCGCGAGCGGCCCTCCGACGAGTAGCGGAAGGCCCAGAGCCGCTCGCCGTCCGTGACGGCGAGCGTGCCCTGCATCGGGAACGGGACACCCCGGCGGGAGGCGACGTCCTCCACGAGCCCGATCGCCGCGGCGACGGCCCTGGGCGGGTCCTGCTCCAGGCCGAAGGTCAGCGCGAGGTGGAACAGCGTCTCGGAGTCGGTGGTGCCCTCGATCGCGGGGAACAGCTCGGGGTCGACGGCGAGCTGAAGGTCGCGCTTGAGCGTGGCGAACTGGGCGATGCCCCCGTTGTGCATGAACAGCCAGCGATCGTGGCGGAACGGATGGCAGTTGGTCTGCTGCACGGCCGTGCCGCTCGTCGCCCGGACGTGGGCGAGCACGGTGCCGGAGCGCACGTGCTCGGCGATCTCGCGCAGGTTCCGGTCGCTCCACGCCGGCTCGATGCTGCGGAACAGGCCGGGGGTCGGCGAGTGCTCGTCGTACCAGCCCACCCCGAACCCGTCGCCGTTGGTCGGCTCCGCGCCCAGGCGGCTCTTCTGACTCTGCATGACGAGCGAGTTCGCGGGCTTGTAGAGCAGCTCGTCGAGCGTCACCGGTGACCCGGTGTAGGCGATCCAGCGGCACATGTCGTGGCCTCCGCGACCGCGGCCCGCTGGCACGGGCCGTCGGCCCCACCATGCTCGCCACCGGCGGGGCATGCCAGCGGAGCGGCCCGGATCGGCGGAGGACGGCCGAGGCCCGGGGTGTCGCGTGCTGGACGAACCGCCCACAGCCCGCCGCACCGCCTCGGCCTGTCACGATCGACGACGGCGGCGGGGCGAACGCCGATCGTCCGCGACTGTCGCCTCATGGCAGTACGGCCCGGATCACGGATCCCGATGCCGCCCTCGCTCCCCTCGGTCAGCCTGGCCGGCGACTGCGTGCCTCAGGAGACGGCCCGTCGACTCCGGAGTGGCGGGTGGACGCGGAGCAAGCGAGGCGTCTACGTGCCGGCGGATGCCGTGGCCGAGCGGCGGAGTGCGGCGCTGGCACGCATCGCGTCCGTCCACGCTTCGCTGGGGGCACCGCACGTGTTCTCCCACGGCTCGGCGGCACTTCTCTGGGGGCTCCCTCTGTGGGTCGTCCCCGACACCACGGACGTGTACCAGCGGAACCATCCGGGCAGGGGGTCGGACCCACTCGTCCGGCGGCACGCCGCGCCACTCGCGGACCGGGCGGTGACGGCGCTGCACGGCGTGCCGGTCACAACCCTGGAGCGAACCGTCGTCGACTGCGCCCGCACCATGCGGCCGCTCGCCGCGATGGTGGTCGCCGACGCGGGGCTCCGAGCGGGTGCCTCCCCGGACCGTCTGACGGAGCTGCTGGATCAGAGCAGGGGTGCGCCCGGCACAGCACGCGCTCGGGCCGTCATCGAGGTCGCCGATGGTGGCGCCGAGTCGCCATGGGAGACCGCGACGCGGTTCGTCCTCCTTGCCGACGGCTTGCCCCGACCTGCGACGCAGGTCCCCGTCGTCACGCACCTCGGGACGTTCTGGGCAGACATCGGCTGGGAGGACTGGCACCTGCTGATGGAGTACGACGGGCGCTCCAAGTACGCCGGCATCGAGGACCTGATTCGGGAGAAGCGGCGTCACGACGCCATCGTCGAGACGGGGAGACGAGTCCTTCGCGTCACCAAGGAGGACGTCCGCGCGCAGCACGCGATGCTCCGCCGTATCGCCGACCTGCTCCCGGCCGACATCCCCCGTGTGAGGCGCCCTCACCTGCGTTCCCGCTGACACGGGTAGCCCCATCGGCGGGGGGCGGTAGCCCACACCCGGCGGCTCCACGTGCGGTGCGACTGACGTCTGCGGTGCGTTTCCACGTCAGCGGTGCGTCTACAGACGCACCGCGCGCGTGCAGACGCACCGCGCGCGGGCATCTGCGGGGGGACCGGGGGCAGTCCGCGTCAGGGATGGGCGCCGGACGCGGGATCATGGGCGGGTGAGCACCGTTGTCGCCGTCAACCTGGCCGGGTCGTCCGTGGGGGGTGGGTGGGGGCGCGCGCAGCGCATCGCCATCGCCACCGTCGACGCCGGCGCCATCACCGACTGGACCGAGCACGACGTCCGCTGGGACCTCGCGCACGACGAAGGCACCGAGGGATCGCATCACGCGCGAGTCGTCAGGTTCCTGCGCGACAACGGCGTCCAGGTGGTCGTCACCGGGCACATGGGCCCGCCGATGGCGCGCATGCTCGGGACGATGGGCATCGTCGCGGTCACCGACGTCGCCGGCGACGCCAAGGCCGCCGCGCTCGCCGCCGTCACCGCGTAGCCGCACGACGAACCCGGGCTGCCGCCCCGTCCGGCGCAGGCTCGCGGCACCGCATAGCCGTACGACGAGCTTCGCCTGCCGCGCCTTCGGCACCGCCGCCCGTCGCCGTGCAGCGCTTGTCCGTCGGCCGCGCGTGCATCGGCTTTGTTGTATCTGGGACTTTGGTCCCGGCCCCTTCTCGCCAGGGACCGACGCGATGGCGAGGAGGCACGGGATGCGCGCGAGGCGCCGGGCGGCACTGCGTGCGGTCGGCCGTGTGCTGGCCAGCCCCCTGCGCCCGCTGGCGGGCAGCCCCTTCTTCCGCCGCGTCGGCTTCTACCTGCACCGCGTCGGCGGCGGCATCGACGCGCACTTCTTCCGGTCGCTCGGCCTGGCGGCGGCGCTGTTCGTCGCGGTCGCCGCCTTCCTCGTCACGGTGCTGGAGCCGGAGAAGCGGTCGCTCGCCGGTCTCGGCGGCTCGGCGTACTGGGCGATCACCACGGTGATCGGCTCCGGTGACGCCTCCTACGTCACCAGCCCCGGCGGGTTCGTCATCGGCTGGTTGCTCGCCTTCTTCGGGGTGGCGATCGTCGCCTCGCTCACCGCCGCGATCGTCGGCCTCGTCATCGACTTCCTGCTCAAGGAGGGCCAAGGCATGAACGCCTCGGGCTACCGCGACCACATCGTGGTGTGCGGCTGGAACGCCACCTCGCGCGAGCTGATCGCCGAGCTGCGCGGCGACGAGTTCACCACCAAGGTGGTGCTGATCCACGACGCCGAGCGCAACCCCGCCGGCAACGGCGTCTACTACGTGCGCGGCGACTGCACCGAGGCCGACGACCTCGAACGCGCCGGCATCCGCGAGGCCGCCTCCGCGATCGTCTTCCCCACCGCTGGCACCAACGAGGCGGACATGCGCTCGATCCTCACCGTGCTCGCGATCGAGTCCATCGCCCCCGGGGTCCACACGGTCGCCGAGGTGAACAACCCCGCCCACGTGGACCACTTCCACCGCGCCGGTGTCGACGAGGTGCTGGTCACCTCGCAGCTCGCGTCCCACCTGCTCGCCCGCGCAGCCCTCTACCCAGGACTGACCGGGGTGGTCGCCGACGTCGTGTCCGGCGGCCAGGGCTCCGAGCTCTACACCGTACGCATGCCGGACGACCTCGTCGGCCTGTCCGTCGACGACGCCTCCGCGCGGCTGCGCGCGGACCACCGCGCGACGCTCCTCGGCGTTGTGCGCGGCGGCGCCACGATCACGAACCCGCCGGCCGACCTGGTGGTGCTCCCTGGAGACTCGGCCGTGGTGGTGGCCGACGAGCTCGGTGACCTCGAGCCCGCACCGGCGCAGCAGCACCCGGCTTCGTCGGACGCCGAACCCGCAGCGGCTGTGCCGGCGGTCGCGGCCCAGCCGGCGCTGACCCCCGCGCTCTGACCAGATGCATCGGCGCCGACGGGCACCCTGTCCCGCCGGCGCCGATGGCGTCGTTCCGTGGAGCGCTACGCCAGGCCGTGCTTGACCTTGGCGGCCTGCTCCTGGGCCTTGAAGAGGTTGAAGCGGGGCAGGAACTTGTCCCAGTCGATGGTGTGCGAGTCGATCTCCGGACCGTCGATGCAGGCGTGCTTGCGGACCAGCTTCTCCTCGATCACCACCGGCACCATGCAGGCGCCGCACATGCCCGTCGCGTCGACCATGATCGAGTTGAGCGAGGCGACCGTCGGCACGCCGTACGGCTTGGTGAGGTCGGAGACCGCCCGCATCATCATCGGCGGGCCGATGGTGATGACCTCGGCGATGGGCCGGCCGGCCTTGAGCATCTCCTCGAGCGGCGTCGTGACGAAGCCCTGGACCCCGTACGAGCCGTCGTTCGTCGCGTAGATCACCTCGAGCTGGTCGCCGAACTCGGCCTGCAGGTTCGCCACCCGCTCGCCCTGCGCCGTCCAGAACATCAGGTCCTGGGTGCGGAACCCGGCGATGAGCGTGACGTGGTTCCCCAGCCGCAGGTGCTCGCGCATGATCGGGTGCACCGGCGGCAGGCCGAGGCCGCCCGCGGTGAACACGACCGTCTGCTCGGCCGGGTAGTGGTGCAGCTCCGAGGGCCGGCCCAGGGGGCCGGCGATGCCGGCGAGCACGTCACCCGGCAGCATCGCGTTGATCTCGATGGAGCTGACGCCCATCGCCTGCACGACGAGGCAGATGGTGCCCGCCTGCGCGTCCCAGTCCGCCAGCGTCAGCGGGATCAGCTCGCCGCCCTCGCGGGGGAACACCCGGACGAACTGGCCGGCCTGCGCCGACTTCGCGATCGCCGGCGCCTGGACGATGAGCTCCTCGATGCCCGGCGACAGGTTGCGCTTGGCGAGGATCACCGCCTCCGACGAGGCCATCTCGGTGTACTGCCGAGCCGACTTCACCATGCGCTTGACGTCACCGGCGGGCACGTCGATGTCGCCGATGATCTCGCGGGCCGCGCTCTGACCGTCACCGGCGGCGTTGATCGCCGTCGAGCCGCCGCGCGTGGCGTCGCCGCCGGAGAACACGCCCTCGAGCGTCGTCTCCTTCGAGCCCTCGCGAGCGTGGTTGATGGTGCCCCACTTCGACACCTCGATGCGCGGCTCGGAGTCCTTGATGATCGGGTTCGACGAGTTGCCGAGCGCCATGATCACCAGGTCCGCGTCGACCTGCTCCGTGCGGCCGGTGGACATCGGACGCCGGCGGCCGGACGCGTCCGGCTCGCCCAGCTCCATCACGTCGAGCGTCGCGGCCTTGACGAAGCCGGTGTTGCCGTCGCCCAGGAACTCGGACGGCGAGCGCAGCGGGAGCAGGTGGATGCCCTCCTCCAGCGCGTGCTCCAGCTCCTCGACACGGGCCGGCATCTCGGCGCGGGTGCGGCGGTAGACGATCGTCACGTTGCCGCCGAGCCGCTTGCTGGTGCGCGCCGCGTCCATCGCGGTGTTGCCGCCGCCGATGACGAGGATGTTCTTGCCGGCCACGTAGGGCAGCGGCGTCTCCTCGTGCTCGTGGTTGGCGTGCATCAGGTTGACGCGGGTGAGGAACTCGTTCGCGGACATGACGTTGAGCAGGTGCTCGCCCGGCACGTTCATGAACATCGGCAGGCCGGCGCCGGTGCCGACGAAGATCTTCCAGAACCCGGCGTCCTTGAGGTCCTGCAACGTCGCGGTCTTGCCGACCACGAAGTTGGTGACGAAGCGCCCGCCGAGCAGGCGGATCTTGCGCACCACGTCGTCGATCAGCTCGTTCGGGAGCCGGAACTCGGGGATGCCGTAGCGCAGCACGCCGCCGAGCTCGTGGAAGGCCTCGAACACCGTGACCGGGAAGCCCTCGGCCGCCAGCAGGTAGGCGTTGATCAGGCCGGACGGCCCGGAGCCCACGATCGCCACCGGCGGCTTGGCCGCCATGGTCCACGGGTCCGGGGTCGCACCGAAGCGCTGGACGTCGCTGTCGGGGTTGATGAGCTTCTCCCGCTCGGGCAGGAACCACTCGAGCTGCCCGATCGACATCGACGTCTTGTGCAGGCAGGCGGCCTGGCACTGGAGCTCCTGCGGGCACACGCGGCCGGTGACGTCCGGCAGCGGGTTGCACGACTCGAGCAGCTCGAGCGCCTCGCGGAACCGTCCGGTGCCGATGAGCTCCATCATCACGGGGATGTGGATCTTCACCGGGCACCCGTACTTCGGCGGCTTGTGCGCCTCGAGGAACACGCCGAGCTCGCAGGGCGCGTCCGCGCACTGCTTGTCGCGGATCGCCTCGAGCCAGATCAGCAGGTCGACGTCCCGGCGGGTGAACCCGAGGTCCATGTAGCCGAGGAAGCCCTTGTTGACCAGGCCGAAGTCCTCGGCCCGCTCCTCGGGCTCGCGGATGTACGGCTCGATGGTGCTCTCGGCCGGCCAGCCCGCGGAGATGCCCTTGAGCATCGGGTAGCGGTCGGACAGGTGGGCGTCGACGGCTCGGATGAACGTGCGCTTCTTGCCCAGCGGCAGGTCCCAGATGAAGCGCATCAGCAGCGTCGACACGTCGTCGTCCCGCAGCAGCATGTCCCAGAGCCGCAGCACGAAGTCGCGACTCAGCTCGCTCTGCTGGAACTCCCACGCCACGGCCGCCATGCCGTCCGAGATGAACATGTCACGGAAGGCGCGGGGCTCGGCGACCAGCCGGCGCTCCAGGAGCTCCAGCTGGTTGCGGAACGTGGAGACGCCCTTCGTCGTGTCGAGGCTCTCCACCTCCTGGCGCGTGGCGTCGAGGGCCGATCGGGCCCCGACCCAGCGCAGGACCTCGTCCTGGCCCGTCGGCCGGATAGGGGTGTCGGTGCTCATCAGTGGATGATCTCCGCGTCGCAGGTGGACTTGACCCGGGCGATCCGCTTCGCGGCGTCCGGGGTGACCTCGAAGCCGTCGAGCGCGCCGGGCTTCATGCGCCCGACGACCTGTGCCTGCCCGTCGACGACGATGGTCGCCTT
Organism: Actinomycetes bacterium; assembly: GCA_023438885.1. Taxonomy (GTDB): domain Bacteria; phylum Actinomycetota; class Actinomycetes; order Actinomycetales; family Cellulomonadaceae; genus Cellulomonas. Next base: position 12,273 of record JAEXPS010000077.1, on the reverse strand, counting down.
CTCGAACAGCTGCGGCAGCTCCTGGTAGCAGGTGCCGCAGTCGTTGCACTTCGGCTCGTCCGCCGGATCCAGCCAGATCGGCCGGTCGGCGACCGCCGTGGCCGTGGCAGCCGGGGCCGGAGCGGCCGCGGCAGCCGGGGCACCGGCGCCGAAGGAGAACGCCGGCCGCGAGGCCGGGGCGGCCGACGAGGCGGCCAGCTCGGCCATCGCCGCGGCGATCTCGTCGAGCGAGCTCTCCCGGGCGGTGGTCGCCTCCTCGTAGCGGGCGGTCAGCTCGGCGAGCTCGGCCTTGTGCGCCGCCGACAGCCGCGCCTCGCCGAACCCGGCGAGGTACTGCAGCGTCTGCCAGTGGTGCTTGCGGTCCTCGACGAGCGCGACGATCGCGTCCGAGACCTGCACCTTGATCAGGTGCTTGTCGTCGTCCGTCGCGTAGACGAACGGCACCTTGCCGGCGCGCTGCTCGTCGGGCAGCTCGACGAACTCGGCGATCGGCACTGTGTTCTCGTCGGACGCCAGCTTCTTGAACTGCTTGGCGAACCGGACCTCGCCGAGCGCGAACTCGGCGGGCGTCAGCGGCGTGGTCAGCAGCTGGACGTTGCCGTTCTCGTCGACGTACTCGACCGTGGAGGTGCTCCACAGCTTGTCGATGTCCGGGTTGCCGTCGAGGTTGAACCGCTCCGGCAGCGTGGAGCCCTTGCGCGGGTCGTGGACGAACAGCGGGCTGACCCGGCTCTCGATCGCCAGGCGCGAGCGCCGGTTCGACATCTCCTCGGGGAAGCCGTTCTCGGTGCCGCACGGAGCGTAGATCTCCATGAGCGCCGCACCCTCGGAGTACTCGAGCATGCTCATCGCGGCCGCGAGGAAGTGGCCGTGGATCGCCGTGGCGACCGTGGCGACGAAGGTGTTCGGGTGGAAGGCGGCGATGACGCCCATCTCCTTGCGCACCTCGCGCTTGCCGGAGTGGGCCTTGCCGAACCGGGCGAGGTCGGCGTCCTGGCCGGTGAGGCTGGCCGTCGAGGCCTGGCCGCCCGTGTTGGAGTAGCCGCCGGTGTCGAGCACCAGCGCCTTGATCGGCGTGCCGCCGGCGAGCACCCGGGACATCGCGCCGAAGCCGATGTCGTAGGCCGCGCCGTCGCCGCTGACCGTCATGACGTTCGGCAGCAGGCTGAGCTCGTCCTTCGTGAACTCGTGCCACGTCAGGGTCGCCAGCGCCTTGCCGTGCTTGGCCTCGTCGTACTCGCCGGCCAGCTCGAGGCGGGCGGCGCGCAGGGCCTTGACCTCGGGCACCAGCCGGGAGGCCAGTCCCTCGAAGATGCCGACCGCGAGCGGCTGGGCGTCCTGGAACAGGCTGTTGACCCACGGGTCGAGGTACGGCTGGAACGGCATCGTCGAGGCGTAGACCGACGAGCAGCCGGTCGAGTTCGCGATGACCGTCGACGCCGGGCCGGCGCCGGTGGGGCCGCCCTCGTAGAGGTAGACGGCCTTGTCGAGCTCGACCACGAGCTGGCCGAGGTGCTTGCGGCGGGCCGGGTCCTCGACCGTCGCGAGCTGCGCGGTCAGCGCCTCGATCGTGCTCTCCAGCTCCGCGACGTGCGCGCGCTTGCGCTCGTCACCGAGCGCCTTGGACAGGGCGGTGAACAGGTGGAGCGCGGTGACCTCACCGCAGCCACGGCAGGCGCCGTGGCCGCCGACCATCGCGTAGTAGTTCGCGTGGTCGAGGAGCATCCGCTTCGGGTCGCCGTCCTCCGAGACCGCGTCGGCGACGAAGCGCTTCGGCGAGTTCGGCAGGGCCGCCATCCGCTCGAAGCGCGTCTCAAGCATCTCCAGCAGGTTGGCGTCCTGCTCGGCCGAGGTCAGGGCGTGCGGGCCGCAGACGTCGACGCACTGGAGGCAGCCGGTGCACTTCCACGGGTCGACCACGGCGGAGAACAGGGCGCCGGTGCCCGGCGTCTCCTTCTCGATCGCGTCGAAGAACGGCCGGGTGCGCGCCACCGGGAAGGCGGCGAGCTGGGCGACGACCGCCTCGGCGTACCGGGCGAAGGCCCGCTCGCCGGAGTCCGGCACCGTCGCGGCAGCGACGTCCGCCAGCGACACCGCGGCCGAGTCGGCCCGGTAGCCCTGACGGATCGCCTCGGCCCACGCGTAGGCGCCGAGCCGCAGCGCCTCGCGCTGGGCGGCCGGGGCGTCGACGGCGTCGATCGCCGCGAGCAGCAGGTCGTGGATCTCGTGCAGCGTGTTCGGGATCGCCGCGTCGGGGCAGGCGATGGCGCACTCCAGGCAGCCGGTGCAGACCGAGGGGTCGAACACCGGGACGGAGCGGCGGAACACGCCCTTGTCCTTGGCGATGCCCGTGCCGATCGGCATGAACAGGCCGGCGCCCGGCAGCACCGGCGACTCGCCGATGGTGCCGTCGCGGAACGGCCGCGCGGCGAGGTCCTCGTAGTACGCCGGGTCGAAGAGGCCCGTGGCGCGGCTCTCGGAGACCGAGGGGCACATCGACGCCGACAGGGCGACGGTCCGGGCGCGCACCGCGGCGGGCTCGGCGTCGACGGCGACGAACTCGTCGGCCTCGTAGTCCACGGCGACGGCCGCGGCGACCGCGTCCTTGATCACGGCCATGTTCGAGGCGACGATCGTGCCGCCCTTGCGGCCGAACTTCTTCGTGATCTCGTGCTCGACCTTCTCGAGGATCGCCTCCAACGAGGCGCCCGCGGAGATCCGGTCGACGCAGCCCGCGACAGCGCCGATGAACGCGATGCCCATCATGCGGGTCTCGAGCTCCGGCTTCGGCGCGTGCTTCTTGGCGACCTTGAAGGCGTCGAGGACGAAGAAGCGGAGCTTCTTCTCCCGGATCGTGCGCCGGGCGTGGGCCGGCAGGCTGCGCCACACGTCGACCGGCGCCAGGTCGGACTGGAGGATGAACGTGCCACCCTCCGCCAGGCCCTTGAGCGGGTTGGTGTGGACGAACGCCTTGTGGTCGGGGGAGACGACGACCTCGACGTCCTCCAGCTCGGCGTTGGTCAGCAGCACGGGCTCCGGCGAGAGCGTGATGTAAAAGTTCGTCGCCGCACCGGACTTCTCCGAGCCGTACTTCGGCGCCGACTTCGAGTACATCCCCAGCACGCCGGCGAGGATGTCGGTCAGCAGCTTGCCGGTGGCGATGGTGCCGTAGCCGCCCACCGAGTGGAACCGGATGCGCAGCGCGTCGTCCGGCAGCACCTGCGGGTTGGGCTCGGTGGTCAGCGCCATGAGCTCGGTCTCGGGGTACGCGGCGCGCAGCTTGTCCTGGATCGCGGCCAGCTCCGGGGTCGCCGGCGCGTCGGTGAAGAACTGCGAGCCGAGGTAGACCAGCGGGGCCGACGAGCCGGAGGCCATGTTCTTGGCGGCGGCCACCAGGTGGCGCGGCTGCACGTCGTGCCCGCCGAGGCCGAAGATCGCCGTGGTGAGCCGCGGGCTGGCGGCCAGGGCCGGGACGCCGGGGAACTCGCCCGGGTGCACCGCGTTCGCGTTGGCGTGGAAGAGCGACTGCGTGACGAGCCGCGTCAGCGCGGTGTCGTCGGACCGCTCGAGGACCGTGACGGCCTTGGCGTTGCCGATGGCGGCGACCAGCTCGGCCTCCGGGAACGGCTGGAGCAGCTTGACCGAGACGACGCCGACCTTCAGACCCTGCTTGCGCAGCACGGGGATGACGGCGCGCACGTCGTCGGTGATGGAGCCGAGGCCGACGAAGACGTAGTCCGCGTCCTCGCAGTCGTAGGCCTGCACCGGCGAGTACTCGCGGCCGGTCAGCTCGGCGTACTCGGCCATCGCCTGGCGCACCAGGCCGGGCACCGCGGAGACGAAGTGGGTGCGGTGGTCCACGGCGCCGGACTGGAAGTCGGGCTGGTTCTGCACCGGCCCGGTGAGGCCGGGGTTGTGCGGGTCGACGAGCGCCGGAACCAGCTGGCGGGTGCCCTTGGCCCAGGCGTTGACCCAGGCCCGGCGCCACTGCGCCTGCAGGTCCGCGGGCACCCAGACGGCCGTCTCGGCGACCAGGTCGCCGGCGTCGTCAGCCTCGACCTTCTCGGCGATCGTCAGCAGGTGGGCGCGCAGCGCGGCGATGTCGTCGGGGTCGAAGTCCGCCTCGTGGCGGTCGAGGTACTGGCCCAGCTGGAACACGCGGCCCTTGGCGCCGAACAGCAGCTCCTGCGCCACGGTGGGCGAGGGGATGCGGCCGGCCGGGTCGCCGAGGTACTCCTTGAGCAGCTCGGGCTCGGGGAGGGCGACCTCGCTCATCACGTGGCTGGTGGCGAACCCGTCGAAGGTGTTGGCCACCGGGATCAGGGACAGCGACGAGGCGCGGTACGAGATCGCCGCGAGGTCCGCGGCCTCCTGCGGGTTGGAGCCGAACAGGATGGTGTAGCCGGCGGGCAGGAGCGCGTAGATGTCGTCGTGCCCCGCCATGACGTTGAGCGACTGCTTGCTGACCACGCGGGCGGCGACCTGGAGGACGAAGCCACCGATCTTCTTGCCGACCGTCACGTAGTGCGACTCGATCGCGTAGAGGATGCCCTGGCTCGACGAGGCGTTCGAGACGAAGTTGCCGCCGGTCAGCGCGGCGCCCAGGGCGCCGGACTGCGCCGAGTGCTCACCTTCGGTCTCGACGAAGAAGGGGTGCTTGCCCCAGACGTTCAGCTGGCCCTCCGCCCGGGCGGCCTCGAAGATCTCGGAGATCTCCGTCGACGGCGTGATGGGGTATCCGATCACGCCACCGCACACGTGCTTCATCACGTGCGCAACGGCACCGTTGCCGTTGATGACGTCGGGGATGCCGGGGAACCGGGGCTGGGTAACAGTCACTGTGCGCATCCGTCAGGCGAGGAGGGGGGCTCGTTCGGATGCGGAAGAGGCGGAGGAGGGCCTCGTCGCAGACCTCACGAACCCATAGGGGATACGGCCAGCGTAAGTTCGTATCAGGGGATGATCTGGGACCGAAGGCCCTCTGAACAGCCATTCATCCGATGACCAGAAGCACCAACAGGGTGACGTTGAGCGCCGCGATCAACGTGGTGACGGTCACGAGGACCACATGCTGCGCACGGCCCGTGCGGCGCTCGCCCATCACGGACTCCCGGTGCGACAGCACGACGAGCGGCACGACCGCGAACGGGATGCCGAAGCTCAGCACCACCTGGCTGATGACCAGCGTCCACGTCGGATCGGCACCCGCCGCGAGCAGGGCGACGGCGGGGATCAGGGTGGCGGCCCGCCGCACGAGCAGCGGCACGGACCGGCGCAGCAGGTCGCCCATCACGACGGCTCCGGCATAGGCACCCACGGAGGTGGAGGCCAGGCCGGAGGCGAGCAGGCCGATCGCGAAGGCGACGCCGATGCCGGCGCCGAGGGTCGCGGTGATCGCGGCGTGCGCGCCCTCGATGGAGTCGGTGCCCGGGACGCCGGCCAGTCCCGCGGCGGCGAGCAGCAGCAGGCCGACGTTGACGGCGCCCGCCACCGCGAGCGCCGTGCCGACGTCCCAGCGGGTGGCCTTGAGGAGCAGGTCGGCGCGCGCCGGATCCGTGGCGTGCCCGTGACGGTCGCGCGCCAGCGCCGAGTGCACGTAGATCGCGTGCGGCATCACGGTGGCACCCAGCATGCTCGCGGCGAGGAGCACGGAGTCGGTGCCCGCGAACCGGGGCACCAGCCCGGACAGCACGCCGGTGGCGCTCGGTGGCCGCAGCAGCAGCCCGACGAGGAAGCCGACGACGATCACGGCGAGCAGCCCCATCACCAGCACCTCGAACGTGCGCTGGCCGCGGCGGTTCTGGGTGGCGAGCAGCGCCAGCGAGACGGCGCCGACCACCAGGCCGCCGACCGGCAGGGGCAGGCCGAACAGCAGGTTGAGGGCGATGGCGCCGCCGACGACCTCGGCGAGGTCCGTCGCGGCGGCGACCAGCTCGGCCTGCGCCCAGTAGGCGATGCGCCCGCGCCGGCCCAGGTGCTCGCCGACGAGCGCGGGCAGGCTGCGGCCGGTGACGAGGCCGAGCGCGGCGGAGCGGTACTGGATGAGCACGGCCATGGCGCTCGCCGCAACGAGGACCCACAGCAGCAGGTAGCCGTAGCGCGCACCGGCCGTGAGGTTGGCGGCGACGTTGCCCGGGTCCACGTAGGCGATGGCGGCGACGAACGCCGGGCCGAGCAGCGGCAGGCCGGAGCGCAGGCCGCGCACGCGACCGGCAGGTGTGCCCCCGCGCCTGCCGACATGCGCCGCTCGAGCGGTCTCGGTCATCGCTACCCCAAAGTTCGGACATCCGAACTCTAGCCTCCCCAGACGCTCCCCCTCATCGACGACGTCGCTGTGGGGGGAGGGGAAATGCGTCGACAGGCGGGGCGGCCTCGAACAGGCTGTCGCCATGACCTGGACCGTGACGGAGGTGCCCGCGGACTCGTCGTACGCCGACGAGATCACCGCGCTGGTGGACGCGCGCAACGCGAGCATGCGCCACTCGTGGGGCGACGACGACCTGCTCGACCCTGCCTCGGTCGAGCTGGCGGGACTGGCCGACCAGGCGTTCGTGGGGCACGGCTACCTCGCCGCGGTCGAGGACGGCCGGACGCTCGGCGGCGTCGCGTTCGAGCTGCCGATGCAGGACAACGAGGGCACGGGATGGCTCGACATCTTCGTGCGGCCCGACGAGCGCGGTCGGGGCATCGGCTCCGCCCTGCACGACGCGGCGCTCGACTGGCTGCGCGCGCAGGGGCGCACCGTGGCACAGGCGTCGACCGATCAGTGTTCCGAGCCCGCGGAGGGGCCGGGGACGCTCGCCCCCTCGACCGGCATCGGCCGGGTGGCGGCGGACAGCCCCGACGTCCGGTTCATGCAGTCCCGGGGGTGGTCGCTCGAGCAGGTGGAGCGCCGCTCCGTGCTGCCGCTGCCGCTGGAGGACGGGGCCCTGGAGCGGTTCGAGGCGGAGGCCGCTGCCGCCGCCGGCTCCGACTACCGGCTGGTGACGTGGGCAGGCCGGACGCCCGAGCGCTGGCTCGAGCAGTACGCGTACCTGATGTCGCGGATGTCGACGGACCCGCCGGTGGGCGGCATGGACTGGACCGAGCAGGCCTGGCCGACCACGCGGGTGCTCACCATGGAGGAGCGGGCGCGGGCGGGCGGCTACCGCATCTACGTGCTGGCTGCCGAGCATGTGCCGACAGGGACGCTGGCGGCGTTCACCAACTTCTGGGCACCGCCGCACACCGACGAGTGCGTGCACCAGGGCGACACCCTCGTGGTGCCCGAGCACCGCGGGCACCGGCTGGGCATGTGGGTGAAGGCGGCGAACCTGCGCCGGCTCCTCGCGGAGCAGCCGGGCGTGCAGCGGGTGGACACGTGGAACGCCGAGGAGAACGAGTGGATGTTGGCGATCAACGTCGCACTCGGGTTCCGGCCCAGGGGCGGGGCCGGGGTCTGGCAGCAGTCGATCGCCTGACGTTCGCGGCGTCGTGCCCGCTCAGCTGCGAGCCGGGCTAGGAGTGCGCCACCAGGAGGCCCAACGGTCCTCCGCGGCCGCGAGGTCCTCGTCCGCCAGGCCCCACACCGACCAGATGGCGTTCACCGATCCGCGGGGCGGGTGGCTCGCGGGAGGCAGCAGCTGCACGACGAGCAACGAGTCGCCATGCCCGCGCAGCCGCACCCCGAACTGGTGGGCGGTGGCGTACTCCAGCCTGCCGCCGGCGAGGCTGCCGTCCGGCCGGCGGATCTCGACCGCACCGCCGACGGGCGTTCCCCGCACGCCGTGCAGGCCCGCGCCGTAGAGGATCCGGTCCGGCCGGTCGCCCGCGAGGCCATGCACCGCGAACGAGCGCCGCTCCTGGCCGTAGTGCTCCGTCAGCGCGAAGCGCAGCTGGTGCAGCCAGGTGGTCCACTGCTCGTCGACCTCGTCGCGCACGCCGTCGTAGCTGGCGAGCAGCAGGTGCTCCGGCCGGCGCACCAGCACCGTCGAGTGCCGGCGGCTCAGCCCACCGCGGACCTCGAGCCTGTCCTGGTTGTGCCAGTGCAACCAGGCCACCGGCAGCTGGGAGTCGGGCCGTTCGACCACCGCGTCGTGCAGGAACGTCCGCCGGATGTCGGTGGCCAGATCCGGCCGGTCCCAGCCCCACCACCGACTGATCAGGTCCGGCTCGCGCACGTGGGCCCAGGCGGTGTCGAAGTCGACCGGCACGTCGACACTGATCACTTCTCGCGGTGCTAGCACGGCACACCCCCGCTCGTGCGGCCAGGCTACCGGGACCTAAGTCTCAGCGCAGCAGCGCCACGGCGTCGGGATCGACGGCCAGCTCGACCGTCTCGCCGGCCGCCGCCGTCCACCCGACGGGAGCGAGCGCCGTGAGCGTGCCGATGCCCGCCACGTGCACCGCGACCTCGCTGCGGCCCCGGCGGGCACCCACCGCCACGACGACGCCGCGCGCCTGGCCGGCTGCCCGGATGAACCCCTGCCCACCCGCCAGCCCGTGCACCACGAGGGCGCCGGCCGCCAGCGCGAGAGTGGCATCGTCGCCCGCCGGGACGGCCCCGTCGTCGGCCCCGTCGTCGGTCCCGCCGAGCGCGGCGCGGAAGGGAGCTGCCGCGGGCGACGACAGCGGCACGAAGGCCTCGTACCCCAGGAACGCCGCCACCGCGCGGGACGCCGGCGCGCGCCACAGCTCGCCGGGCGCCGCCACCTGGAGCAGGCGGCCGGCATCCATCACGGCGACGCGGTCGGCGACGGCGAACGCCTCGTCCTGGTCGTGCGTGACGAGCACCGCGGTGGTGCCCGTGGCGCGCAGGGCTGCCCGGAGGTCGGCGGCGAGGCGCTCGCGCAAGGCGCGGTCGAGCGCCGAGAGCGGCTCGTCGAGCAGCAGGAGCCGCGGCCGTGGCGCCAGGGCACGGGCCAGCGCCACCCGCTGCCGCTCGCCGCCGGAGAGCGTCGCCGGGTCGCGCCGCTGCTCCCCCGGCAGCCCGACGAGCTCGAGCAGCTCGGCGATCCGCTCGTCGGCCGCCTTCCCGCTGCCGCGCAGGCCGTAGCCGACGTTGCCGGCGACGTCCCGGTGCGCGAACAGCTGCCCGTCCTGGAACAGCAGCCCGAAGCCGCGCTTGTGCACCGGCATCGCCACCACCGACTCGCCGTCCCAGGTCACGTCCCCACCCGCGACGGGTTCGAGCCCGGCCACCGCCCGCAGCAGCGACGACTTGCCGGACCCCGACGGCCCCAGGAGCGCGACGATCTCGCCGGGTGCGACCTCCAGGCTGACCTCGTCGACCGCCACGGTCGCCGGCCGCCCACGCCCCGGCGATGGGTAGCGCACGACGAGGTCCGCGACCCCGAGCCCGGCGCCGCTGGTGCCCGGGCCGGCCGTCGCGCGCGGCGAGCTCGGCGCCTCGCCGGCTCGGCGGTCGCTCACGGCGTCGAAGGTCCCTGCGGCCGAATCGGTGAGGGGGTGGCGAGTGGGCGGCGCGAGGGGAGGCCGCTGGTTCGTCGGGCGCATGTCAGATCACCGATCCCGCGCCGCGTGGGACGCGTTCGAAGGCCGCGACCACCGCCGCGGTGAGCAGCGCGAGCACCACCGAGGCGGCCAGCGCCATGCCGTAGTTCTCCGCGCCGGGCCGCCCGATCAGCCGGTAGATCAGCACCGGCAGGGTCGGCCGCTCCGGGCGGGCCAGGAAGCTCGTCGCGCCGAACTCCCCCAACGAGGCCGCGAACGCCAGCCCCGCCGCCAGGCCGAGGGCGCGCACCGCGACGGAGCCGTCGACCGTGCGCAGCACGCGAGCCGGGGTGGCGCCGAGCGTCGCGGCGACCTGCCGCTGGCGGGGGTCGATCGCGTGCAGCACCGGCAGCACCGTGCGCACCACGAGCGGCGTGGCGACCACCGCCTGTGCGATCGGCACCAGCAGCGGGCTGGTCCGCAGGTCGATCGCCAGCCCCAACGGGCGGTCCAGCACCAGCAGGAACCCGAAGCCCACGGTCACCGCGCTGACGCCCAGCGGCAGCATGAACGCGGCGTCGAGGCCGGCGACCATGCGCCGCGCGCGCACCCCGCGCGGGCTCCGCGACACGACGAGGGCGACGAGCCCGCCGACGACCAGCGCGATCGTCGTGGCGTCGAGTGCGACGCGCAGCGACGTGGCGGTGGCCTCCCACGCCGAGACGGGGAGGGCGCCGGCGGGGTCGGCGAGCGCGGCGTAGTTGCCGAAGCCCCACCCGCTCGGCGTCCGCAGGGAGCGCACGACGAGCCCCACCAGCGGCAGTGCGAGCCCCACAGAGGTCACGGTGGTGACGATGACGGCGGTGCGATCGACGCCGACGAGGTCGTCGCCCCCGCGCCGCACCCCGCCGCCCCGCGCCCTCGACACTTCGCCGCGCGCTCGACACGTTGATGTGGCGACCTCGCGTCGAAGTGTCGACTTCGCGAGAGGGCGGCGGTGACTGAGGCGGGGGCGGCGGCGGAGGAGGGTCGGGACGTGGGTGGTCGTCGCACTCGGGGCCGCCAGCAGCAGTGCGCGCTCCGAGCGCGACCGGGCGCGGCCTGCCACGGCGAGCGCCGCCACCACGACCACCAGCTGCACCACCGAGAGCACGGCCGCGGCCCGCAGGTCCAGGTACTGCGTGGTCTGCACCCAGATCTCGGTCTCGACGGTGCCGAACCGCAGCCCGCCGAGCACCAGCACGGTGCCGAAGGCGGTGGCGCAGAAGAGGAAGGTCAGCGAGGCGGCGCCGGCGATCGCCGGCGCCAGCGCGGGCAGCGTCACCGTCGCCATCGCCCGCCACGGCGAGGCGCCCAGCGCGCGGGCGGCCTGCTCCGCGCGGGGGTCCAGCCGCTCCCACAGCCCCCCGACCGTGCGGACCACCAGCCCGTAGTTGAAGAAGACGAGCGCGAGCACGATCGCCGTGAACGTCCCGTCCAGCCCCAGGAAGCCGAGCATCCCGCCCGGCGCCAGCAGCGACCGGAACGCGACACCGACCACCACGGTCGGCAGCACGAACGGCACCGTGACGAACGCCCGCAGCGCTGCCCGCCCGCGGAACCGGCACCGGTAGAGCAGGTAGGCGCCGGGGACGCCCAGCACCACCGAGACGGCGGTGCCGAGCGAGGCCTGCGCCAGCGTCAGGCCGATGATCCGCCACGTCCGTGACCGCGTGAACACGTCCACGAACCCCGTGAGGTCCAGCGAGCCGTCCGTGAAGAAGCCGCGACCCACCATCGCGGCCACGGGCCACGCGAAGAACAGCAGCAGGAACGCCAGCGGCAGCGCCGCCGCGAGCACCCAGAAGAGCCGGTGACCGCCCCCGTGCGACGGGCTCGAGGGGGCGGCCACCGGGACTGTGAGGGTGCTCAGCCCAGCACCACGTCCGACCACGTCGTCAACCATTCCTCGCGGTTCGCGTCGATCTGCGCAGCGGGGACCTCGAACGGCTCGTCGGCGAGCGGGGCCCATTCTGCCCAGTCAGGGGGCACCGACACGCCGGAGCTCACCGGGTACATGTACATCGAGGTCGGGAGGTCGGCCTGGACCTCGTCGGACAGCAGGAAGTCGATGAGCGCGGAGGCGCCGGCGGGGTTCTTGGCGCCCGCGAGGACGCCCGCGTACTCCACCTGGCGGAAGCAGGTGTCCAGGAGCGCGCCCGTGGTGGGCTCGGTGCCGCCCTCCGGGATGGTGACCGGCGGCGAGGAGGCGTACGAGAGCACGATCGGCCGCGTGCCGCCCTCGGCCGCACCGGAGAAGTCGACGTAGTACGCGTCCGACCAGCCCTCCGTCACCTGCAGGCCGTTGCCCGCCAGGGCGCGCCAGTAGTCGGCCCAGCCGTCACCCTTGGCACCGACCGTGGCCAGCAGGAAGGCGAAGCCGGGCGACGAGGTCGCCGCGCTCGGCACGACGAGGAGATCCCGGTACTCGGGCTTGACCAGGTCGTCGAGCGTCGCCGGCTCCGCGAGCTGGTGCTCCGTGAACCAGGCGTGGTCCACGTTGAGGCACACGTCGCCGAGGTCGATCGCCGTGAGCGCGCCCTCGTCGTCCCCCGTGACGCGGTACCGCTCTGCGTCGGCCAGCGCCGGAGCGGTCAGGGCCGGCGCGGGGGCGGCGAGCACGCCCTGGTCGAGCGCGCGCGAGGCGAGGGTGTTGTCGATGCCGAACACCACGTCGCCGATCGGCGAGTCCTTGGTCAGCACCAGCTGGTTGACGAGCGTGCCGGCGTCGCCGGGCTGCACCACGGTGACCTCGTAGCCGGTCCGGGCGGTGAACTCGTCGAGCAGCCCGTCCGCGAGCGC
>JAEXPS010000214.1 GCA_023438885.1 Actinomycetes bacterium | reverse complement strand
GGGGGCGGGTCTGGCTCGGGTACTGGTCGACGTCGCCGTAAGCGCCGTGGCCGCCGGGGTGGTCCTCGGTGAGCGGGGAGGACCTGGAGCTGTGCCCGGTGTGTGAGGAGCGGCAGCTGGACTCGGTGATCGGGGAGACGGTGTGCCCGGGGTGCTTGGGCCGGCTGCGCGGGATGCTGCGTGGGATCGGCTCGACGGTCGAGGCGCCGTCGCTCGTCATGACGCCAGCGGCGCGTCTCGGCGACCGGCCCTCGGTGCGCCGCGCGGTCGACGGCGGGCGGATCGTGCCCGGGCTGGCGGCCGCGCTCGAGGCGGCGGTGCGTGGTGCGTTGCGGTTCGGCTCGCCGGGTCCTGTTGTTCGCTCGGCCGACTCGCGGCTGCCGCTGGTGCCGGAGGCGGTGCGGGCGCGCGACGAGCTACTGCGGGTGCTCGACGAGCAGGTCCGCTCGATCGCGGCGATCCGTGGGCTGCACCCGACGCCGCGGGCGCTGGTGCCGTTGTCGGCTGTGCTGCTGGGGCAGCTGGCTTGGCTTCGCTCTCGGGCCGACGCCCCGGAGCGGGTGCTGGCGATCATCGAGGCGGTGCGGTCGGCTCGTCGTGTCGTGGAGCACCCGTCGGCGGACCGGGCGTTCTACGGCTGGTGCACGGGGACCTTCGACAACGCGCCGTGCGATCGTCCGCTGTACGCGGCCGCCGGCGTCGAACAGGTCGAGTGCCGGCAGTGCGGCGCGCTCTACGACGCGACGCTTGCGCGTGCGTCGCTGCTGAAGGCCGCACGCCCGCAGCTGCTGACGTCGGCCCAGGCCGCGCTCGCGCTGCACGCGCTCGGGATGGAGCGCGCGACGGCGCGGACGGTGACGCGGTGGGCTCGCCACGGCCTGGTCGTTCGGGCAGCGTCGTCGAGCGAGGGGCGGTCACTGTTCCGGCTCGAGGACGTGTGGCGCTGCGCAGCTCGGCTTGGCCACGTCGCACCACCGCCGAAGCGGCGCGCGACACGCCGCGACGCGGCGGAGATCCCACATGCTTGACACGAGTGACCATATGGTTCGTCACAGTGAGCCGAAGAGGCTCTGGAGCCCGGTCCTGATGGATCGGGCTCTCGTGCTTCCCGGAGCCGCCTCTGCGTGCGGCAAGGGAGCGGACCGCCTCGGCCGGCGCGACGGTCGAGCGCAGAGGTCGGCGGGCGCTGTCGGGCGCCGGGACGCGACGAGCGGTCCGTCGTCGCCGGCCTCGACTCACGGCAGTGTTCACGGTGCGCTGGGTGGAGGCGGTGTGGACACGGGTCTGACGATCCCGCCGTGGTCGGGTCGCGCGGCGCAGGCCGCGCTGGAGCGGGTCCGCGCCGAGGGTGCTCGAGCGAAGGCGCCGTGCGCGATCTGTCACCTGTCGATCGACTACGCGCTGCGGTATCCGCACCCGCAGAGCTGCAGCGTGCAGCACATCAAGAGCCGGCGCGACTTCCCCGCGCTGACGTGGGAGCCGTCCAACTGGGCGCCGGCGCACCTGGACTGCAACCAGTCCGCGGGCGCGTCGCCTCAGCTCGGGCTCGGGGTGAGCGACTGGTGACCCGGATCGTGGTGCTGCTGTGCGGCCCGCCGGGTGCGGGCAAGTCGACGGCGGCCCGTGCCTCGGGGTTGAGTGTGTTCGACCGGGACGATGCGCGGTGGCGGACCGATGCCGAGTTCGCGGCGGCGCTGGATCGCGTGGGTGCCGACACGGCCGCGCGTGCGGTGGTGATCCGGGCGGGGGCGACGAGCACCGCACGGGCGCGCGCTGCTCGCACGGTCGCGGCGACGTCGACGTTTGTGATGCTCGCGCCGCGCGATGTGCTGATCGATCGGGTGCGTCGCCGCGGCCGCGGGGATCGGGTGCGGACCATCGCCGGTGTCGACCGTTGGCTGGCTCGGTTCGATCGGGACGACGGGGTGCGGGACTTCCCCGGGTGGGCCGCGGCGCTAGCGCCGGATCTCGGGGTATCGAGTCCTTGGTGAGGCCGAGCGAGCATCGCCCGCCATCGCGAGCCGGCCCCGGGCGGGTCGGCCGAAAATCCAGCATGCCCCGGGGGCGGAATGTCCGCGCCGGCTCCTTCCTCTCCCCCCGGCAGGCGACCCCCCGGGGGTGCCGAACGGGTCGCGTGGCATCGAAAACGGACCCTGACCTGGGAGGATGCGTCACGATGGACTCTCTGTCGGGTGTCCCAGCCAGGCTTCGCATCGTCGTGGCGCTGGCGCGGCGCGGGTACCGCGTGGCGGTCTTCGGCGCTGCCGCGCTGCTCGACGAGCACGCTGCACTGGCCAGCGACGCGATCGAGATCCGCCGCGGCGCCGGCCTCCAGCGGATCCGGTTCGCCTCCGGCGGGACGGTCATCTACTCCGCAGCAAGCTCGCCGGCCGCGCTCCGGGGCTTCGAGGCCGACATCGTGTGCGTGCCGGCGGAGCGGATCTCCCGACTGCGCCGCGAAGCGCACGCCGTCATCGAGCTCTCGCGCCGCCCAGGCGCTGGCCTGTACGGCTACGACGCCGGCAGCGACCGCTTGGTGCTCGACGATCGCGGCCTAGGCGACCTGGTGGCCTGGATGCGCGAGGCGCTCGGCCTGACCGTCGAGCCGTGGCAGCGCAAGATCCTCGAGGGCGTGATCGCCGGCAGGCGCAGTGCATGACCGGCCCGCGATCCGCGAGGCTCACGCCGGCGGGAGCGCGATCCGGGCGATCGCGCGGGCTCGCGGCGCCTCGAGGAACGCAGTGCGGCGGGCGCTGGCCCCAGGTTCGGCCGACACCTACCACCGCGACAGCGAGCTGGAGCGGTACGAGCTGGCGGTGCGGGAGGTCCTGGCGGACTACCCGGCGATGACGGTGGCGGACATCGCGGTGCTGGTCGACTGGCGGCGGTCACGGCGGCACCTGTCGGACCTGGTGGCGCGGCTGCGGCCGCAGTACGTGGCCGAGCTGCTCGTCGACGCGCCGTCGCTCGGGTCGATCCGGGCGGGCCAGCTGCTGGCAGTGGGGGCGATCGAGGTGGGGAGCGTGGCGCTGTGAGCGGTTCGTCGTCGCGCTCGCCGAAGACCACGGCGCCGGGCCCTCCGGAGGGGATGCCGCTGGGTCCGGCGGCCGTGTGGCGCGAGATCGTGGCCAGCAACGACCTGGCCGGCAACGTCGACCGGGCCGCGCTGGAGGCGTTCGCGTCGCTGGTATGGCGGCTGCGTGAGGCCCGTGCCCGCGTCGACGAGGAGGGCATGGTCGTCAAGGACGCTCGTGGTCATGTCGTGCCCCACCCGGCGCTGCTGGTGGAGCGGCAGACGGCCGAGGAGATCCGCGCCTGGGGCGACCGGTTCGCGCCGCTGGTGAAGCCGGTGCGCAAGCGTGGGTACATGGCGGACGCGACGGCGGCGGCGATCGCCGCGGCTCCGCACCTGGAGAACAGGAAGTTCGCCGGCGCGATCGCCGTGGTCAAGACGTTGGCCTGGCTGATCGACGAGGCCCAGCGCGCCGGGATGGACCAGCTCCAGAAGGCGACGTTCGGCCTGATCCCGACCTACCTGAAGGCCTGCGCGGAGCTGCAGATCACGCCGGCGTCGGTGCCGGTGGCCAAGGCGGTGGCGCCGGCGGCGAAGGGAGACTCCGGTGGCGGCACCGTCTCCAGCCTCCAAGGAGCGGCGGCGCGCCGGCGCCGGGCGTAACGCCAACCGGGCCAAGCTGTTCGGTGCGGAGAAGCCGCGGGTGTTCACCCCGCCGCTGCGGCCGCTGGAGCCCCGCTCGGAAGAGACCGAGCGCTGGACGCTCGGGTACGACGTGATCGACTTCGCCAGCGACGTGCTGGGGATCACGCTGTACCCGTGGCAGCGCTGGCTGCTGGTGCACATGCTCGAGCTCCTCGAGGACGGCTCGCTGCGGTTCCGTCAGGTCGTCGTGCTCGTGGCCAGGCAGAACGGCAAGTCGACGCTGTCGCAGGTCCTCGCGCTGTGGTTCATGGTGGTGTGGGGCTGGCCGCTGGTGCTCGGCACCGCGCAGGACCTGGACCAGGCCGAGGAGGTCTGGGAGGGCGCGGTCGAGCTCGTCGAGGAGAACGACGAGCTGGCGGGGCTGGTCAGCAAGGTCACCCGGGTCAACGGCAAGAAGGCGCTCGCGCTGCTGGTGTCCGACGCCGACGGCCGGGAGCGGGTCAAGCGGTGGAAGGTCAAGGCTGCCTCCCGCAAGGCCGGGCGTGGACTGTCGGGGAACCTGGTCCTGCTCGACGAGCTGCGTGAGCACCAGACGTGGGACGCGTGGGGCGCGATCACGCACACGACGATGGCGCAGGCCGAGGCCCTGATCCTGGGGTTCTCGAACGCCGGCGACATGACGTCGGTCGTGCTGAAGTACCTGCGACGCCAGGCGCACCGGGCACTCGGGGATCCCGACGGGATCCTGGCGGCCGAGGGTGAGGCGGCCGCGTCGGGCCCGACCCAGTTCGACCTGGAGTCGGTGGCCGGCGTGCTGGCCGATGACGACGAGGAGTCCGACGAGGACGAGCTGAGCCTCGACGAGCTCGAGGTCGACAACGACACCCTGGCCCTGTTCGAGTACTCCGCCCCGCCGAACTGCGACCGGCGCGACCGTGCCGGCTGGGCACAGGCGAACCCGTCGCTGAACTGGAACCTCGGCTTCACCGAGCGCAACATCGCCTCGGCCCTCAAGGAACCCGAGTGGGTCTTCCGCACCGAGGTCCTGTGCCAGTGGTCCGAAGGCGCGCTGGCTGGCCCGTTCCCCGCCGGCGCGTGGGAGAAGGGCCAGAACACCCCAGTCGCCGGGCCGGACGGCCGGCAGACCGCCGCCCCCGAGGACATCCTCGAGGGCCTCGTCGACGCGTCGTTGGACACCTCGTTCGACCGGTCGCACACCTACGTCTCGTTCGGCGGCAAGCGGCCCGACGGCGCCGACCAGGTCGTCGTGGTGGCCTCCCGGTACGGGCAGGACTGGGTCCGGGACTGGCTCATGGACCCCGTGCGGCGGCCGCGGATCCGGCGCGTGACCGGGCAGACACGCGGCGCACCGGTCTCCCCTCTGATGCGCAAGCTCAAGGCGGACGAGACGTTCGACATCCCCGTGGTCGACCAGGAGGGCGCCGACCTGCTGGAGGTCTTCTCCTCGGCGTTCGACGCGGTACGCGACAACAAGGTGCGCCACAACGTGCAGCCGGTCCTGGACCTGGCCGCAGCGACGGCGTCGACGCGGACCCTGGCGGCGGACGCGAAGGTGTTCGACCGCCGGCACTCCCCGGTGGACTCAGCGCCGCTGGTGTCGTGGGCCGGGGCGCTGTGGCTGATGAGCCGCCCGCTCGAGCAAGAGGCGCCGCCTCCCCCACCGCCGCAGGCGATCGAGCCGGAGCCCGGCGAGTCGCTCACGTCGGACCTGCAGTCGATCGGCTTCTAGCGAGGGAGGTCACCGGTGGCGGATCCCAAGACCGAGGTCGGCTACGCCGCCGGAGTCTCCGCGTTCTGGGCCGCGCCCGAGGACGACGAGCAGACCCCGGAGCTGCGCTGGCCGTTGAGCATCGAGGTCTACGACGCGATGCGCCGGCAGGACTCCCAGGTGATGAGCGTGCTGCGGGCTGTCACCCTGCCGGTGCGCCGCACCCGGTGGAGCATCGACCCGGCCGGCGCTCGCCCCGATGTCGCCAAGTTCGTCGCCGAGGACCTCGGGCTGCCGCTGGTCGGTGCCGAGCCGGAGCCGCCGCTGCGCTCGCGGGACCGGTTCTCCTGGCCCACGCACCTGCGCCACGCACTGCTGATGCTGCCGTTCGGGCACTCCCCGTTCGAACAGGTGTACCGGCTGGACGAGGTTGGGCTGCTGCACCTGCGCAAGCTCGGCTGGCGGCCGCCTCGCACCATCACCAAGGTCGAGGTGGCTTCCGACGGCGGCCTGGTCGCGATCGAGCAGGAGGGCCTGGACGGCAAGGCGCGGCGGATGACCGTCGACCGGCTCGTCGTCTACGTGAACGACCGCGAGGGCGGCAACTGGTTCGGCCAGAGCCTGCTGCGTCCGGCGTACAAGTTCTGGCTGCTCAAGGATCGGCTGCTGCGCGTGGGGGCGCAGACGGTCGACCGCAACGGGATGGGCGTGCCGGTCTACGAGGGCGCCGACTTCACCGGGATCACCGACTCCGACAAGCGCGCGCAGCTGGAGAAGGCCGACCTGGAGGCCGGGCTGAAGACGGCCAAGAACTTCCGTTCCGGAGACAACTCGGGGGCGGCGATCCCGCGCGGGGCGAAGCTGACGTTGCAGGGCGTGACCGGCCAGCTGCCGGACGCCGAGAAGTGGATCCGCTACTACGACGAGCAGATCGCTCGCACGGTGCTGGCGCACTTCCTGAACCTCGGCACGGAGACCGGGTCGTGGGCGCTGGGGTCGACGTTCGCCGACTTCTTCACGCTCTCGCTGCAGACGGTCGCCCTGGAGATCGCGGACGTCGTCAACCAGCACGTGATCGAGGACCTGGTCGACCTGAACTGGGGGCCCGACGAGCCGGCGCCCAGGGTGGTGTTCGACGAGATCGGGTCACGATCCCCGGCCACGGCCGAAGCGATCAAGGCCCTCATCGAATGCGGGGCCCTGACCCCAGACGAGGACCTCGAGCAGTACATCCGCACAGCGCACGGCCTGCCCACGCGCAAGGCCCCAGCCGCCGGGAAAGGCGAGCAGCACGACCCGGTCGACGCCGCTCGCGCCCGCTTCGCGGCCGAGGTGCTGCAGAAGGCGAACGTCGCCGTCGGTGTCGTCATCACCCAGGACGAGGCCCGGGACCTCGCCCGCCGGGCCGGCGCCACGCTCGGCGACCAGCCCCCCGACCAGCAGCCGCCGCAACCGGCGCCGGCACCCGCACCAGAGCCTCAGGAGGCAGCACCATGGCACCCGCCACGCTGAAGCATCGGCCGCCGGCCGGCCGGGTCATGTCCACCGCGCGGCGGTTCAACGCCGCCGGCGAGGAGGAGACGGTCGCCGACATCTACCTGTACGCCGGCATCGGCGGCTGGTACGGCGTCACCGCGGCGCAGTTCGCGCGGGACTTCGCCGCCCTGGGCGAGGTCGACCGGATCAACCTGTACATCAACTCCCCTGGTGGAGAGGTGTACGACGGCATCGCGATCCTCAACATGATCCGCCGGGCGAAGGCCTACGTGCGGGTCCAGGTCGACGGGCTGGCCGCGTCCGCGGCCTCGTTCATCGCGCTCGGCGGCGACGAGCTGGTGATGGCACGCAACGCCGAGATGATGATCCACGAGGCCTCGATGATCACGTGGGGCGACGCCGAGCAGCTCGCGAAGGCGGCCGCCTCGCTGGACAAGACGAGCCAGAACATCGCCTCGATCTACGCCGAGAAGGCCGGCGGCGACGTCGCCGAGTGGCGCGCGGCGATGAAGACGGAGACTTGGTACTCCGCACAGGAGGCCGTCGACGCCGGCCTGGCCGACTCGATCGCCGCCGAGGACGACGAGGCCTCCGACCCTTCCACGGTCGTCGGACCGGACGAGTCCGGGGACGACGGCGCGGAGTGGAACGCGCTCAGCTCGCGGTTCACCTACGCGGGCCGTTCGGCCGCTCCGGACCCGGCGATGCCCGGCCGTCCCGCACCCGCCGCGCACCGCGGCCGCCCATCGATCGCGTCGGGCTCGCCCCTGACGCGGCTGGTCGACGACGCCGCAGCGGCGTCGTTCAAGCCTCCGGCGCCGCCGGCGGCTGTCGTCCCCCCAGAGAAGGGAGCCGGCGCCATGCCGGAGAAGATCAAGGAGGGGCTGCGCTCGCGCCTGGGCATCCCGGCCGACAGCCAGCTCGACGACGACGGCC